>JALSLQ010000093.1 GCA_026988235.1 Sulfurimonas sp. | reverse complement strand
ACATGTAAAGGTGTAAACTAAGCTTGAATAGTTGTTTAATAATTTACTTTGATAAAATTTCATATAATAATTATAATATATTATAGAAAAGGTGCAATGTGAGTAAATTAAGTATGTATCCAATAACACTTGATGGTATAAGTGTTGAAGAAAAAAGAGAAGAGATACGGGCGTATTTTCATAATACTTTTGATTTGTTTGAAAAAGTATTTGAGTTGTTGAAGGATGAGAGCGTATTTTATAAAAAGAGTGAACCGACACGCCATCCAATGATATTTTATTTTGGACATACGGCAACTTTTTTTGTCAATAAGCTCATTAATATGAAGATAATAACACAAAGAATAAATCCTGAATTTGAATCTATTTTTGCCGTAGGCGTGGATGAAATGAGTTGGGATGATTTGGAAGAAGCACGCTATAAATGGCCTGAAATTTCACAAGTAAGAGCGTATAGAGATGCTGTGCGTAAACTTGTTGATAAACTTATTATGGATTTGGATTTTACCTTGGAGATTCAAGCTGATTCGCCTATGTGGGTTATATTGATGGGAATTGAGCATGAGCGTATTCATATAGAGACATCTTTAGTTTTGCACCGTCAAATGTCACTTGAAGATATAAAAGAAGTAGCAGAGTTTAATGTATGCATGCATGCTTCAACGGCACCAAAAAATACAATGATTGCCATAAATGGTGCTAAAGTTAGATTAGGAAAAGAAAAATCACATCATTTGTATGGTTGGGATAACGAATATGGCTCTTACACCGAAGAAGTAGAAGATTTTCAAGTTTCTAAATATCTCGTTAGTAATGGTGAATTTATGGAATTCGTCAATGAAGGCGGTTATGAAAAGGAGGAGTTTTGGGATGAAGAAGGAAAAGAATTTTTAAAAAAATCACAAGCAAAATACCCCCATTTTTGGGTGAAAAAGAATGAAACTTTTCAATACCGTACACTTGCTAAAATTATAGATATGCCACAAAACTGGCCGGTGGATGTAAATGCTCTTGAAGCAGAAGCATTTTGTCGATATAAAAGCAAAAAAGAGAATGTGCATTATACGCTACCTAGTGAAGCTGAGTATGCACTTATTTATCAGCACTCAAATCTTAAAGATGTTCCTGCCTTGCATGAAAGCCGTGCAAATATTAACTTTTATCATTATGTTTCTTCTTGTCCGGTAGATGAATTTAGTTTTAATGGTATTTATGATGTTATTGGCAATGTTTGGCAGTGGAGCAGAACCCCAATACGCGGTTTTAAAGGCTTTGAAGTGCATGAAGCCTATGATGACTTCTCAATTCCTACATTTGATGATAAACATGCCCTCATTTTAGGCTCGTCTTGGGCTAGTAGCGGTAATTTGATTATGAAACATTCTCGCTATGCTTTTAGAAAACATTTTTTTCAAAATGCAGGATTTCGGTATGTCATTACCCAAAATACAACAGAAAAAGAGGACGATATTTACGAAAGTGATACCCTTGTTTCACAATACTGTGAATTTCAATATGGTAACACTCATTTTGGTGTAGCAAACTTTGCTCTTGCCTGTGCACAAATTGCTTCAAAGTATGTAATGAATACAAAAAAAGCACTGGACTTAGGCTGTGCGACAGGAAGAGCCAGCTTTGAACTTGCAAAAACATTTGATGCGGTGGAAGGCTTGGATTTTTCTGTGCGTTTTGTTCAAGTTGGGTCTAAATTAAAAGAGGAAGGGTATGTCGCCTTTACATGTAAAGAAGAGGGTGCATTGAGTGTGAATAAAAAAGTAACCTTGCAAGATTTAGGCTATGAAAATGTAGCGAAAAGAGTCTCTTTTTGGCAGGGTGATGCCTGTAATTTAAAACCGAACTTTAATTCTTATGATTTAATACTGGCAACAAATCTCATAGACAGACTGTATAACCCGAGACTCTTTTTAGATACAGTGGATGCAAAGCTCAATGATGATGGTATTTTGATGCTTACCTCCCCATATACATGGCAGGAAAGCTCTACAAAAAAAGAGTTTTGGCTTGGTGGGTACAAAGATGAAAATGGTAATGAAGTTAAAACACTGCAAAGCCTCAAAAACATTTTAAATGACAAATTTGAACTTTTACATGTAGAAGAGTTGGAATTTGTTATAAAAGAGACAGCAAGAAAATATCAGCATACTATTTCACAAGTAAGCGTCTGGAAAAAGCGTTGAAGTATAGTTTTAGTGTAGCGAGTGAACGCGAGGGAACAAATGCAGAAAAGTATGTTTTAAGAAAAGAGCTTTTTGGTACAGATGATATTTTACCGGTATGGGTGGCAGATATGGATATAGATACACCGCAATTTGTTTTAGATGCCGTAAAAAAGAGAATTCAACATCCAAATATGGGCTATGAAGAGGTTCCTAGCTCCGCATTTATGGCACAAATAGAGTGGATGAAGAAAGAGCATGGCGTAAACTTTTGTCTAAAAGATATGTTTTACTCTCATTCTGTTGTGGCATCTATGCACACTGCAATAGAGGCATTTACAAAGGAAGGTGAGGGTGTGATTGTACAAACGCCTGTTTATCCACCGTTTTTTCACAGTGTATTAAAACTTAACAGAAAACTGGTAAAAAACTCTTTACATGTAAATGAAGCAGGGCGATACAGTTTTGATATTGAAGATTTGAAAGCAAAAATTGATGAAAATACAAAACTTTTACTGTTATGTTCTCCTCATAATCCTGTTGGACGAGTGTGGAAAAAAGAGGAGTTAGAAGAGATTTTAGCACTTTGTCTGCAACATAATATAATAGTTTTTGCAGATGAAATACACGCTGATTTAGTCTATAAGCCAAATAAACATATTCCTTTTGCATCATTAAGTGAGGCGGCAAAAAATATAACTGTGACAGCCATCGGTGTAGGAAAAACTTTTAATATGGCAGGATTTGCCATAAGCAGTGTAGCCATACCAAATAAAGAACTGAGAGAACGCTTTATGAAAGCATATGAAAAAGTCCATTTTGCGCAAGGTTCCTCACTTTCGCATGTCGCTTTTGAAACAGCGTATAAAGAGGGACAAAAGTGGTTAGAAGCATTAAAAAAGCATTTACATGTAAACTATACAATGCTTGAATCCGTAGCAAAAAAATATCCGCAGTTTTTAAAAATAACGCCGATTGAGGCAACTTACTTGGCATGGATAGACTGTCGAGGTATGGGCTTGAGAGACAAAGCATTACGACATTTCTTTATATATGAAGCAAAACTCGGATTAAATCCGGGCATTAGTTTTGGCAGAGAAGGCAGCGGCTTTATGCGCTTGAATTTTGCACTAAGCTCTGCTAAAATGTTAGAAGTAATCAAACGACTTGAAAATGCGTTACAAAGGATGGAACTTGACAAACATAAATTGGGCAGAATTTAAAGAGTATAAAAAATATACAACAAAAAAAGATAATTTTGCCATACTCCTTGACTTTATAAAAAGTTACTATAATATAACAAATCCTTTTGATATATTTGCTATGCTTAGTGAAGATGAAACTGCGAAAATGATGCTCAATAAGCGTGAAATTACAAATGCAGAACAATTAGAAAATTTTATGTATAGAAATTAATGAATAAAGATTTAGAAAAAATTTCTGTTTTTATACAAAAACATCATGTACTGAGTCTGGCAACAACGAATGGTGAAGAGTTGAGTGTATGTAGCCTCTTTTATGTGTATAGTGAAGAGAAGCTTACTTTTGTTGTAGCAAGCAGTGAAGAGACCTTACATGTAAAGCATATTTTACACAATGCTACCGTTGCCGGAAACATTGTACTTGAAACAAAGACAATAGGAAAAATTAAAGGCTTGCAATTTCGGGGAAATATGCATGAATTGCATGATAAGTCCTTAAAAAAGTTATATTTCAAAGCTTTTCCTTATGCCTTGGCAATGATACCAAAGTTATGGCAGATAGAGGTTGATTATTTTAAACTGACCGATAACAGATTGGGTTTTGGAAAAAAAATTATTTATTCGCGTGCTTCGCTTTAAACAAAGAACATGCTGCTCCACTACTGTTTAGAACAACCATTGAAGGAATTTGGGCTGATTTAAAGCCATACGCTTTGCATCCATGGGGTTTTGAAGCTTCCCAGGTGACATAATAAAATTCACATTTTCTACAATTAATTCTTTTCATAAATCTCTCTTTTTTAAGTAGGAAATTCTAGCATATTAGATAAAATAAACAAACAAATAGATAAAAGAAGTTTAATAAAAGGAAACTGATGGATAATAAAATTTTATTGATGTTACAACTTCAAAATCAGCTCAATGATGCAACCAATGGAGAAGATTGGACAAAAGGTGTGACAAAAAACAGTAAAACAATTAACTGGAAACGCTGTATATACATGGAATGTGCAGAAATGGTGGACAGTTTTGGTTGGAAACATTGGAAAAGCATAGATATAAAACCTGACTGGCAAAATCATCAGATTGAAGTTATTGATGTCTGGCACTTTATAATGAGTTTGGCAATTGAAGGGTATGCGAAGAATTTAAAAGGCGGTATTGAAGATATAGCCATAGATATTTCAGCTCTAGAAGCATTAAGCACTATTCAAACAGATACTATACAATTTGCATCACAAGCAGATGTAATTGAAAAAGTAGAAAATCTTATACGAATTGCTGTATCAAAAGATGAAATAGATTTGGGTGAGTTAGTGTCAGACTTTTTTGATTTAGTCAGTATGAGCGGATTGAACTTAGACGCGCTATATCGTCTTTATGTAGGAAAAAATATTTTAAATCAGTTTCGACAAGATCATGGCTATAAAGAAGGAACTTATATTAAAGTCTGGAACGGCGATGAAGATAATGTAGTAATGAAAAGAATCTGGGAACAAAACAGTGACACGACACCCGATCTTTTATATAAAAAATTAGAAAAAGCATATCTTGCACTTACAAAGAGCTAATACTTGAAACAAACGGTACTAGAAGTAAAAAATGTAACTTTTGGATATACAAAAGAGCAATTGCTTTTTAAAGATTTTTCTCTTACGCTAAAACAAGGTGAATTAAAAGCGATTGTTGGAGAAAGTGGGGCAGGTAAAAGTACACTTTTTGAACTGCTTTTAGGAAATTTGAAACCACAAAATGGCACTATAACTATAGCAAAAGTATCAGAAATTTTTCAAGACCCCTACAGTTCTTTTCATCCAAGCTATACACTTTTAAATCAAATTGCAGATGTGGCACCGCTTGAAAAGTTAGAGACTCTTTTAAGAAATATGAATTTAGAGTATGATTTGCTACAAAAATTACCACATGAACTCTCAGGTGGACAACTCCAACGAGCCTCCATTGTAAGGGCTATGCTCATGCAACCACAACTATTGTTGCTTGATGAACCGACCTCTGCCCTTGATAATGTTATTCAACTTGAAGTGATGAAAATGCTGATGACACATTTAGATACTATGGGTATGCTACTCATTACCCATGATATGGATTTGGCAACATGGTGTGCAGATGAGATTATTAAGATTTAAGAGTAGAGTCTTTTAAAAAGCATAACTGCAAAGATTGTAGCGCCAATACTGAGTGTGACATTTAAAAGAATATTTAAGCCAAAACTAGTAAATTCCCCATCTTGTAGTAGATTCACATTTTCTAAAGAAAAGGTTGAGAAAGTTGTTAGTGCGCCTAGAAATCCTGTTATTACAAAAGCTTTATATTCAGGAGCAACTGTTTGTGCAAAAAACATAGCAGAAAACCCTATGATAAAGCTTCCTAATACATTGACACTAAGCGTTCCAATAGGAAAAAATGAAGTTGTTAACTTTTGTACATTTGTTGTAATTAAAAATCTTGAAACCGCACCAAAAAAACCGCCTGCTCCTACATAAAGCAAAAGAGTTATATTCATTATTTATCTTCTTCTTGAGTGAATTTTTTATGTTTATATCGGATTACTTCTGTATCTGTTATCGTCATTAAAGCATTATCTAGCATAACATCTATATGCTCAATAAAGTTTTTTATTTTCTGTTCATCATCTATTATTTCTATGATGAGTGGTAATTCTTGCGCTAAAGACCAAACTTTAAAGCTTCTTATTTCGCTAAAAGCACCTATACCGGCGATACCTTTAAACACGGTTGCACCTGAAAGCCCTATTCTTTTTACTTCTGCTAAAATAACTTCCCAGAGTGCTTCTGTATTATATTTATCTGTTGTGTCTATATAAATTCTAAGTATCTTTTTTTTCCCTAAATATTTTTTCACTTTATATCTCCTTGAGTGCATCATTATATACTTGTTGCATTGTTTCTCTTAATTTATGTAACCAATCTGGATCATCTTTATTTGCGACAAACGAGTCTAAAAATATGACTTTTATATTTCTTGGGACATAATAAAAGCGTTTAATATTGTAACATTTGGCAGTCTCTACAAGGACAATAGCTTGCACCTTAAGTTTATTTTGGTCTGCAATTACCTTTGCCCCTGATTTAAATGGTAACATTTTCGCACCTCGGGAGCGTGTACCCTCGGGAAACATTGTAATTACTCTCTTTTTTTTGAGTCTGTCTTTTGCCGCACGAAGAAGTTTGATTAAAGATGTTTTACTCTCTCTCTCGACTTCAATATCTTCGGGCATACTCATAGCAAGTCCAAAAAAAGGCACTTCAAAAAGTGCTTTTTTCGCAACCCAGGTAATATCTTTGTTCGTTATAGTTTCTATAATACCAATATCTAAATCACTTTGATGGTTGACAAGAAACATTTGTGCATCAGGATCTTCTTTGCCTGTAATGGTTGTAGAAAAAAATATACTTAACCGTATAAACCATGCTGCTATTTTTCTGGCATAAGGCCGTGGCACGATTGGGTACATAATAATAGAGAATGTAAGTCCGGTAAATATTATAAGCGTGGCATACGCCCAACTAATACGAGCAAGTATCTTCATTCTTCACCCAACCTATTTTATTGTTATTTAGTTTTACTTTTATAAAGTTTTGCACTTTACCTTCTTTTGTTAAATGGTATTGCGTTTGTGTCGTTTCAAATATTGTTCCGTTATTTACAGGTAGCAGATAAATTTTTGCTCCCTGTTTTATACATATTTTTTCTTGTGGTACTGC
>JALSLQ010000092.1 GCA_026988235.1 Sulfurimonas sp. | reverse complement strand
TTTGCACTTTACCTTCTTTTGTTAAATGGTATTGCGTTTGTGTCGTTTCAAATATTGTTCCGTTATTTACAGGTAGCAGATAAATTTTTGCTCCCTGTTTTATACATATTTTTTCTTGTGGTACTGCGAGATAGATGATGTATATAAGTGGTATAATAATTAAAAGTAAGTAGAGATATTTTCGTCTTATAAGTATTAAAAGAAAACCAAACAATGCAATCGTGCTAGCTATATACATTTTTATTTTATCATGTGATTGGTCTCGTGGTCTTAAATCGCTTTGCGTTGTGACACTGTCATCATCTACTATAATAGGTATATTTACTAAGGCATAATTATTTTTAAGTAAATTAAAATATGAAAAAGAAAAATTTTCTATCTTTTTGTTAATAACAATAAAGTAGGTAATTTTTGCATCAGTATAATTACCAGATAATGATTCCATACCCTGCTTGTAAACATTGGCAAAGTGCATTTTTTCTATATCGCAGTTTTTTGCAGTCGCTACAAATATGACAATATTATGCGTATTGTCATATACCGTGGTTTTGTATTCTTGGAGTATAAAATTATTTGCTATAATATTTGAAAATTTGTTATTGGGATTCAATGTAATTACATTGAGTTTTGAGCCCTTTAATATCGTACTATTGTAATCACGCGGAGCCATTAAAAAAGCTTCAACATCAGGAAGTTTTGCCTTGTCTTGTATGACTTTCATGTGAAAAGTATCATAATAATACTTTCCATTTTGTACTCTTTGTGGGGATTCATCAAGGATTTTCAAACCTTTATGATTTGAAAATTCATATAAAATATCATCAAAATTTTTAACTGTTGATAAAGCTTTATAAGTTACAGGAAAGATTTCACCTTTAATTACTCTGTTAGGAATTTCATCATAGCTCAAATAAATCACTTTATTTGCAAAAAGTGATGTAATGAAAATAAGAGTAAGTAAAAGTACTTTTATCACGACGCTAAAAAACCTTGAAACATTTTTATTCCGTCATCACTGCCTAAAAGTGATTCCATGGCGCGTTCAGGGTGTGGCATTAAACCAAATATATTTTTTTCTTTATTGCAAACACCTGCAATACTTGCAACGCTTCCGTTAGGATTTTTTGGTTCGCCATTTGTATCTGTATATGTAAGAAGAATTTGTCCATTTTCTCGAAGTTCTGCTAAGCCTTCTTCATTGATGTAATAGTTCCCATCATGATGTGCAATAGGAAGATTGACAACATCACCAACATTTAAGTTTTCTAAAAAAGTGTTGTCATTATTTTGTACTGTTAAATGATGGTGCTTAGAGATGAAATGTAGCCCTTCATTGCGCTTGAGTGCCCCAGGAAGTAATCCTACTTCTGTTAGAACTTGAAAACCGTTACATATACCTAGGACTTTTCCGCCTTTATCAGCATATTTTTTGACAGCAGACATTATAGGGCTAAATTTAGCAATAGCACCACTTCTCAGGTAGTCGCCATAAGAAAATCCACCTGCTACGACTAAAAGATTAGTATCTGATGGAATAGTTGTTGATTTATGCCATATAATTTCAGTTTCGGCGCCAAGTTTTTTAAAAGCATATTGTGTGTCATATTCACAGTTAGTTCCAGGAAATTGTAAAATTGAAATTTTCATTAGACTAGCTCTATATTGTAATCTTCGATGACAGTATTTGCTAAAAGTTCTTCACACATTTTTGTCACATCAGCCATTGCTTTTTCTTTATCTGTTTCATTCAGTTTTAGTATGATTTGTTTGCCAACACGAACATCTTCAACATTGTCAAATTTTAAAGAATGAAGCGCATGATGTACAGCCTTTCCTTGAGAATCTAATACACCTGCTTTTAAAAATACATTTACAATTGCTTTCATTTTTACTTTCCTAATATTCTATTTAAAACTTGCTCGTAAGCTACCGTAAGTCCGCCAAGTCCTTGACGAAATCTATCTTTATCCATTTTCTCACCACTTTTTATATCCCAAAAACGACAATTATCAGGAGAAATTTCATCAACAAGAATGATATTTCCTTCTTTGTCTTTTCCGAATTCAAGTTTAAAATCAACGAGGTTTAATCCTTTTTCGGCGAAATAAGGCTTTAAAATATCGTTGATTTGTCTTGCCATACGACGAAGTTTATCTAACTCATCCTGAAAATCAACAAGTCCAAGAAGAAGAGCATGCTGATCATTCAATTTTGGGTCACCCAGTTCATCATTTTTATAATCAAACTCTACGAGTGTAAATGGCAATACTGTGCCATCTTCAATACCAAGATTGCGAGTAAGGCTTCCTGTAGCAATATTGCGAACAATAACTTCTATGAGGATAACATCTACTTTTTTATGAAGCATATGGTTGTCATCAAGCATTTTTACAAAGTGAGTGGGAATATTATTCTTCTCTAATAGCTTAAATAACTCTGTTGAAATTTTATTATTCAGTGCCCCTTTACCGGTTTCGCTTGATTTTTTCTCACCATTAAATGCCGTTAAATCATCTTTAAATTCAGATATAACCAAGTTTTCATCTTCTGTTAAATATAACTTTTTTGCCTTACCTTCGTAAAGTAACTCTTTTTTTTCCACTTTTCCTATCCTTTTATGATTACAAGAGCTTTTATAATATCAACTGCTTCTTTGAGCTGAATGTCCTTGTTAAGAATTTCTGGTGTAATTATATCTTTTTTATCTTTTTTATCTTCTTTAGTCTGTGCTTTTTTTCCGTCAACTTTTGCAAGCTCTTTTTGCAGATGTTTTTTAAGGTCTGCTTCTTTGATTGCAAACTCGTTTTTATGTGTTTTAAGCTCACCCGGCATAACAACAACATCAGGTTTTACACCAACCGCTTGAATCGTTCTTCCACTTGGTAGATAGTATCTTGCAATAGTGAGTTTTATCGCTTCTGTCTTTGTAATAGGTAATACAACCTGCACACTTCCTTTGCCAAAGGTATTTTCTCCAACTAAGACAGCGCGTCTGTGGTCTTGCAAGGAACCACTTACAATTTCACTTGCACTTGCACTTCCTCCATTAACTAAAACGACTAAAGGAACATTCGTAAGTGTATTTGAAGCATGGGCATTATATACTTTTGTTTCTTCTTTGAGGCGTCCTTTTTGAGAAACTATAATACCTTTATTGACAAAGGTGTCGACTAAACCAACCGCTTGATCAAGCAGACCTCCTGGATTATTTCTTAAATCTAAAATAATTCCTTTTGTTGTTGCTTTTCTTTTTTTGATTTCTTTTCTCACATCTTCAACGACTTTTTTATCAAAACTAGCAACTCTTATATATAAGATATCATTATTTATTGTTTTGGCTTTGACAGATTCTATGGTGATAATTCCACGAACAATATGAAAAGAAAGAGGTTCCATCTCTCCCTTTCTTACTATCATTAAATCAATAGGTTTCCCAACTTTTCCACGCATTAAGGATACCGCTTCATCAATTGTCATACCTATGGTCGATTTTTTGTTAATTTTTAAAATGATGTCACCGGCTTTTAATCCTGCTTTATCTGCAGGTGTGCCGTCAATCGGTGCGATTACTGTAAGTGCACCATCTTTCATGCCTACTGTTATTCCTAGACCACCAAATTCACCGTCTGTTTGAACTTTTAAGCGTTTGTAATCTTTTTGTGTTAAATAATTTGAATGGGCATCAAGATTTTTCATCATGCCATCAAGTGCTTTGTTAATAAGCTCTTCTATGGTTATTTTATCGACATCATATCGTTGTACTATATTGATGACTTTGGTGAATTTTTCAAGAGCCTGAAGTCTTGATGCCTGTGTATCTTTCACTGAAGTTTGTGCGAAAAGAGTGGAAGAAAACATAAGTGCCATGGATGTAGCAACTGATGCAAATCCTAAGGTGATAAATTTTTTGTTTTTCATAATAAACCTATTGTTGATTTTTAAAGAAGATATTATACCAACAGTTGATAAATGAGTTTTAAATGGTATAGTTTTATACTAGCTATGATAAAATTTCATCTAAATGAGAAAAACTGTATGGGATGTCAAATGAAAAATATTGTACTGATAGGTTTTATGGGTGTAGGCAAGGGAAGTGTAGCTAGAGAAGTTGTGAAACATTCTGAATATATAGCCATTGATACTGATGACCTTATAGAAAGTATGGAAAATAAAAAAATCAAAGAAATATTTGAAGAAAATGGTGAAAATTATTTTAGAAAATTGGAAAAGCGTGTTGCAAAATGGCTTGAGAAAAGTGTACATGACACATTGATTTCGACAGGAGGCGGTTTTTATAAGCAGGAGAATTTACAAAAGGTAGGTATAATAGTGTTCTTGGATTCTCCTTTTGATGCGATTATAAAAAGGATAAAAAAACATCCAAATGCAGCAAGAAAACTGAAAAAAAGACCACTGCTTGCTAATTTGAAAGAAGCAAAAAAGCTGTATGAACAAAGAAGGCCTCAGTATCAACAAGTGGCAAATATTGTCATAAATGTTACTGAAAAATCAGCACAAGAATGTGCAAAAGAACTTTTAAAAAAGGTAAAAAAATATGCGTAAATTATTAATAGTAGCTTTGTTACTCACAACTTCTCTGATGGCACAAGAGATACATTGGGCAAAAGATTATCAAGATGGAATTATTCAGGCACAAAAAGAGCATAAACCTGTTCTTTTTATTATTTCAAGTCACTCTTGTAAATATTGTCTTTTACTTGATAGAACAACATTAAAAGATGCAAAAGTAGTGCAAACAATAAATAAAAACTTTGTTGCTATTCGTTCATGGACGGACAAAAGAGATTACATTCCTGTTGCCTTAGCACAAAATACCCCAGGTCTTCCAGGTATATGGTTTTTGCTCCCAAATGGCGATCCAATGTATCAACCACTTTTAGGGTATGCAAAAGCAGAGGCATTTTCTCAGGCATTAGATATAGTCAGAAAAGAATTTATCAAAAATAAAAAGAGAGTAAAATAGGTATGATATTTGTAAAATCCAATGATGATGACTTTGATAGTAAATTTGAAGAACTCCTTACAAGAGGAAAAATGGATATAGCGCATGTAAGTGGGATAGTTAACGGTATTATTGAAGATATCAAAACAGATAAAAATTTAGCGTTAAAGTCTCATATCACAAAGTTTGACAACTGGACACCAAAGAGTGATGCAGATTTGAAAATCACTACCGTGTCTATGCAAAAAGCGTATGAAAATATTGATAAAAAATTAAAAGATTCATTACATTTAGCATATGATAGAATAAAAGTATATCATGAAAAACAAAAACCGAAGTCTTGGTTTGACACGGAAGAAAACGGAACAATATTAGGGCAAAAAGTGACAGCCGTTGATAGTGCAGGACTTTATATCCCCGGTGGAAAAGCAGCGTACCCGTCATCATTATTAATGAATGTTATTCCCGCACAGGTTGCAGGGGTGCAAAACATTATTATATGTACACCTACACCTGATAATGAGCCAAATGAACTTTTACTAGCGGCTTGTCATCTTTGTGGAGTAAGTGAAGTCTATAAAGTTGGAGGTGCGAGTGCTATTGCCGCTCTTGCGTACGGAACAGAGACAATACCTAAAGTTGATGTCATAACTGGGCCAGGAAATATTTTTGTAGCAACAGCGAAAAAAATGGTTTTTGGTGAAGTAAATATAGATATGATTGCCGGGCCAAGTGAGATAGGAATACTTGCAGATGATAGTGCAAACGCAAATCACTTAGCAATTGATTTACTTTCTCAAGCAGAACACGATGAGATGGCAAGCTCTATTTTAATTACACCGTCACAAAAATTGGCTGATGCAGTAAAAATAGAATTGCAAAACTGGCTAGTAAAATTACCTCGTCAAGAGATAGCAAGAAAGTCTATAGAAGAACGAGGTGCGATTATCGTGACTGAAAATATGGATGAAGCGATAAGTTTGATGAACCAAATTGCACCGGAGCATCTTGAAGTCGCCACAATGAGTCCATTTGAACTGTTACCTTACATTAAACATGCAGGAGCAATATTTTTAGGTCATAATACGCCTGAAGCTATCGGTGATTATGTCGCAGGACCAAATCATACACTCCCAACTGGAGGAACAGCAAAATTTTATTCACCGCTTGGTGTTGAGAATTTTATGAAAAAAAGCTCTATTATTTCGTTTAGCAAAAATGCTATCAATGAGATTGGTGAAGCATGTGCATTAATCGCAAAAACAGAAGGGCTTACTGCTCATGAACAATCTGTGAGAGTTCGACTCAAATAAAGTTTTAACTTCTTATGCTAGTTATAAAACTTAAGTTTATAACTAGTATAAATCTTACAAATATTAATTTTTCAAATATACTCAATCAAAAAAGAATATCAAAAAAATATCACTCTTTTATAATTTATTTAAGCAAAATTAGCTAGTATTGTTGTAGTAAAAAAAGCTCAAAATGCCGTGCATAAGGGCTTCTTTTAATGTTAATAAGTCGTAGTTATAAATCTTAAATAAGCCACAAAAGGCCAAAGGAGAATATATGCAATTAGGTTTCCTAGTTGATTTACATCTTTGTATGGGATGTAAAGGTTGTGAGATCGCATGTAAAGTGGAAAATGAAGTTCCACTTAGTACATGGAGACTTCGTGTTAAGTATGTTGATGTTGGAACTTATCCAGAGACAAAGAGAACTTTTACACCTTTAAGATGTAATCATTGTGAAAATGCTCCATGCGAGAGAATTTGTCCAGTAAGTGCGTTACATTATATCGAAAACGGTATCGTTAATATTGATAGAGAGAGATGTATTGGTTGTGCGGGCTGTGTTATGGCTTGTCCTTACGGTGCTATCTATATAGATCCTGAAACGCAAACTGCTGATAAGTGTACATACTGTGCACACCGTATTGCATCATCTATGATGCCTGCTTGTGTTGTAGCGTGTCCAGTTGAAGCAAATATTTTTGGTGATCTTGATGATCCAGCTTCAAATATTTCTCAGTATATACAAGATCATAGAGATGTACAAGTGCGTAAACCTGAAAAAGGAACGAATCCTCATCATTTTTATGTTGGAGCAGGTCAAGTAAATCTTAACCCTCTTGCATCGGAGAGAATTGAAGGTTACAATTTATTTAACAAAATAACAAAACTTCCATTAGGAGGGCATCACGAATGATACATGAAACTTTAGCAGCAACGAATGCTGTAGTAACTTTAGATATCCCATTACCAGATGTGTTTTGGGGTTGGTATGTAACAATGAATATGTGGGCAAAAAGTATTGGTACTGGATTAATATTTATGCTATTTTTGTTGCTGAGAAAAAATCCAGATGAGATGAAAGGTTTAAGAACTTCGACACTTATCGTTTCTTTTATTTTTATGAATATATTCTTATTATTTACTTTGGCTGATTTACATCAACCATTTAGAATGTGGCATATATTTTTCTATCCTCATTGGACATCAGCTATTACTGTTGGTGCGTGGATGGCAACTATTTTTGTTGGTTTAGAATTTTTGATGATTGTTTTAGGATTTCAAAAGAAAACAGAACCATTTGATAAATTATTATTTTGGGTAACACTTCTTGCAATTCCTGTTACTTTATATACCGCTGGTATTATGGCAGAAGCAACAGCAAGAGAATTATGGCAAATGTCAACAGAATCAGTACAAATGATTTTAGCAGCTACTCTTAGTGGTTCAGCCGCTATTATTTTACTTGCAGGTTCAAAGCTTAGCGAAAAAACACAAAAATTCTTTGGGGTCATTTTAGGACTAAGTGCATTGCTAGCATTTATTATTTATATGTCAGAGTATATTTTTGGTGCAATGAAATCAGAAGAAGTTGCAGCAATCCTTCAATATGTTAAAGGCGATGGAGAATATGCAACAATGTTCTGGATTGGGCAATGGGTTGCATATATCTTACCAATGGGCTTAGTGGCTCTAAGTAGAACTAGCAATAGTTCTTCAATTTTAAAACTTGCGGCTATTTTAGCAATCGTAGGTTTGTGGGTAGTTAAACATGTTTGGTTAGTTATTCCACAATTATTACCAATGAGTTAAGGAGAAAGTATAAATGTATTTACAAAGTAGAAGAACATTTTTAAAAGGTGCTGCATTTAGCGTAGCTGGTGTAGCCATAGCTAAAGGTGTGTTTGCAACTGATGCAGCTGCAGAGTCAATTACTAGCAGTAAGTTTACAAATACTCCTGATTCAATATCATTTTATCCAGATGTGTCTGAGTGGAATAGTTTTAAAGAGTTAGATGGAACAGACTGGAAGCGTGGTGGTATTGAGCGTCATGGCGTAAGAAGCGAAGATAATCCTGATGGTATTCAGGTAAATGATTATACAATCGTTCCAACAGTTTGTTCAAACTGTGAAGCCGGTTGTGGTCTAACTGCTTGGGTAAATACTAATGAGTTTGAAAAAGGTATTTTAACAGTTAGAAAGTACATGGGCAATCCATTACATACAGGTTCTCGCGGGCGTAATTGTGCCAAAGGGTATGCTGTAACTTCTCAAATGTACGATCCAGATCGTATTCCATTCCCAATTAAAAGAGCTCCTGGTTCTAAGCGTGGTGAAGGGAAATGGGTTCGTGTAACTTGGGATGAAGCTATGTCTGCAATCGGTAAAAAAATGCACGACACTCTTGCTAAGGGTGACGAGATAAGTAAAAAACAAATCATGTATCATGTTGGTCGTCCAAATGAAAATGGTTTTGGTCCGCGTGTTCCTCAAAGTTTAGGAATCGATGGATATAACTCTCATACAAATATTTGTTCTGCAGGTGCTCGTGAGGGTACAATTCAATGGGCGAATGATGATAGAAACTCTCCTGATTGGGCTGGTGCAGATCTTATTTTCTTGCAATCATCTCACGCAGCAGATGCGGGACACTATTTCCAACAATCAGCTGGATATATTGCGGATGCTCGTAAACGCGGTGCTAAAATGGTTGTTATTGACCCTCGTATGTCAAATTCAGCTGGTATGGCAGATTTGTGGATTCCTGCTTGGCCAGGTACTGAAGCAGCACTTTACCTTTATCTTGCAAATCGTATTTTGCATGAAAAAGATAGAGATGGAACTGATTTAGTTGATCATGCTTATATTAAAGAATGGATGAACTGGGATCGCCTTATGGCAAATAAAGATTATCTTAAAAAGATGGTTGGTTATGGCTATATTTCAAAAGTACCTACAGGTGATAGCTATGAAGATTTCATCGAATTAGCAAAAGAGCTTTATGCACCATACACGAAAGAAATGGTTGTTCGTGAGTGTAAACTTGAAGGTATGGAATATAAACTAGATGAGTTATGGGATCTATTTATTCCTGCTGGAGCTAAAATTGCATCTTATTTATGGCGTGCAGGAGCTATTGGTCACCGTGGTGGTTGGATGAATACTCGTGCAGGTTTCTTGCCATTAGCACTTCGTGGTGCTATGCGTGGAGATATTGGTGGAATTGGTATGCACCATTGGCATGAGATTTCTGTTGCTGGTAAAGGTGATAAGGCTACGGTAGCGGGTGAACACCCTAAACCGACTGATGCTTGGAATGAACTTGCATGGCCACCTGAATATCCACTTTCAACATATGAAATGGGCTTTATGCTACCACAACTTATGATGGATGATGAATGGTTAGAAAAGTGGACTAAAAGAGGATTGAAAATTCCTAAGAGTCTTTCAGTTTATGTTCCTAGAATGCACAATCCATTATGGATTAATCCAGATGGTTTCAGATGGATGGAAGCACTTAAGCGCGAAGATAAATTTGAATTAACATTTAACTTATCTCCAACTTGGTCAGAGACTAACTGGTATTGTGACTATGTACTTCCTGTTGGACTTGCTGGCGAGAGAAATGATCAACAATCAACACCTTCAAAACCAGAGCAACGCATAGAATTTCGTCAAGCAGTTCTTCGTGTAGCAGCTGAAAAAGCTGGTTGGAAACCAAAAGATCCAACGCGTGCAACATTAGAAGCACATGCAAAATTTGGTCTTGGTGAAGTTTGGGAAGAGAGTGAATTCTGGCCGAATCTTATATTTCACCATGTTGATCCGGATGGTTCTTTGGGTGTTGGTAAATATTGGGCAAGCAAAAAAGATCCATCTCGTTGTGTAAGTGTTCCTGAATGGTTTGATGAAGCATTAAGTCTTTTACCAAAACTAAAATCAGCAGCGACTAAAATGTACAAGGGTGAAGAGTATCCAGTATATAGTTACATCAGAGACCATGGCGCTTGGACTGAAAAAACAGATGTTTACAAACCACAAGAAGAAGAATTGGAATTTGATGGTACAAACTATATTGCTCATGGTAAAAAATATCCTAAAGATACAGTAACAAAAGATGAATTTGGTGCTTTATGGGTTAAAGATGGCGAATTTAAAAAGTCTATTGGTGTTGATATTGATGGAAAACTTCACGAAGGGTTCCATACACTTAGTAAAAAACTTGAATTCTTTTCTGAATGGTTGACTGAATGGAAATGGCCAGAATATGCTGTGCCAATCTATCCGAGAAATGAAGGCGAATACAAAAAAATGATTCACCTTGTTACACAAGTTCACCATAAAGAGATGAAGGCTGACAATGAATTTGCATTAAATACGATTTATCGTTTACCATACAATATTCATACTCGCTCTGTAAACTCTAAACATTTGATGGAAATTTCTCAAAATCATAATCCAATTTGGATTTATACAAAAGATGCTGAGAAGCTTGGTATTAAGCGTGGAGATGCTGTAAAAGTACAAATTGAAGATACTTTAACTGGTATCCAAAGTGGTTATTTTGTAGCTATGGCTGTACCAACTGAGGCAACTCGTCCTGGTGTTCTTGCATGTTCGCACCATGCCGGTCGATGGAAACTTCAAGATTCTGTTAAAATTCCAGGATTTGCACATTCACTGGGTATTATGAGTTTAGGTTCTCCTAAAGTTGAGATGACAAATGATGGTAAAATCGGTACTATGAAAACTACCGAAGGGATTCACCCTCATAAAGCATGGCAATTTAAAGAGTACAATAAAGACCTTGATTTTATTTGGTGGGATGGACTCAGTGGTGCATGGCAAAATGCTGTAGCTCCTCTTCATCCAGACCCAGTTGCTGGTAATCATGGTTGGCATCAAAAAGTTATTCTTTCTAAGGGTGGTCCTGATGATAAAATTGGTAACATCTATGTAAATTATGAAAATAACTTTAAAGTTTACAAAGAATGGAGAGATCAACTTGCGCGTCCTCTTGATGCAAGTGATAAATTGCGTCGTCCTTATCACATTAAGCGTCCAGTTAAGCCAAGTCAAAAAGCTTACGAATTTAATATTAAAGACGTATAATACTTCGTTTATTAAAGCCCACTTCAAGTGGTGCTTTAATATACTTTCACAAAATAAGTTTCAAATTTAGGGGTACATTGTTATATGCAAGAAGATTTAAAAAAAGAGCAGCTAGCTCGTGTAAATATTTATGCTTTAATCTCACGATTGTTGATGACTGAAGTTGATGAAGATTTATTAAAATTAATTTTAAAAGATAAAAATATTCTCTCTTTCTTTCCAGTGTTTAAAGATTGGAAAAAACGAAAAGGTATGAGTAATAAAGATTTAATAGAACGGTATCTCAATGTTGATTTTACTAACCTTTTGTTATTGCATTTAATTCCTTATGAATCATTTTATACTAGAGAAGATCAGATGATGGAAACAGGTGGAGATAATCCCGTGCAACAACTCTATAATGATTTTGACTTTAGAGTAGAACTTGATACTGCTAGAGTAATGGCAGGCGATCATATAGGTGTTGAGCTAGAATTTATGTACAAACTTTGTGAAGCACAAATGAAAGCACTTGATGATGGTGCAGAGGATGTGGTTGCACAAATAGCAGAAATAGAGTACAACTTTCTTAAAGAACATCTTGTCGAATGGGCACCTCTCTTCTTACTTAATGTAAAAAATGAGGCAGGAACTGCTTTTTATTTTGATTTAGCAAATTTTGCAATAGAATTTATTTTAAGTGATTTTCAATATCTTTCAGATTTGAAAAAAAATAATTTTAAAACTAAAGAGGAATCTGAATAATGAATATTAAAGATTTAAATGAACTTAGAGGTGAATTTGAGGAGATACAAAAAAGAAATTCTTTTATGGAATGTGAAGATGATTCTTGCATATCAGAAGAAGATGCTCGTGAAGATTATCCAGACTATTTAAGAGCGATATATGCAGAAATTTTACCACCACAAAAAAGTGGTATTTACTTTTCAAGATGGGATCTTAAAACTATGGCATCGCTACTTGATGAGTCATTTGCTCTTGATACAAGAGAAAGAATGTTTAAAACATTTATGCAATGGATTGCGACACCTGATGATATGTTAGCCGTCATAGGAGAGTTTAAAAAACTCATAGATATGAAATGTGATATGTATCGTGAATATGCAGAAAAATATCCTGCTTCAAAAGAAATTTTTGATGTTAAAATTAAAAAAGCAGATAAAGCAAAAAAATATCTAGATAAAGTTTATAAAGAATTTTTTACTTAAGTGAGTAAATCAAGAAAGAAGGAATAATACTTCTTTCTTGATTTGATTAAAATTTTTTTCTGATTTTCTATATGCCAACTCTTCAAGTTCATCAATTATTTTTTTTATGTCTTTGTGATAATGATTTTTCATAAGTACTGCTATAAGCTCTTTTGCTGTTTGCGTATCTTTTATATCTTGAAATTTATACTCTTTATTTATCTTTAAAAATGAAAAGCCAGAAAATTTAGCCGTGATATACCCAGCTAAAAATAAAAATATATAAATAAAATATTTTTTTATTTCGTTCAATGAAAAAAACTCTTTTACTTTTGGGAATTCCTCTTTATCTGTCAGTGAAAACGGATTTATTTTTGTCACATCAATACTATATGAAGGGGCTGTGAGTAAATAAACTTTATGCTTTGTGGGAGAATAAGCTTTTATTTTTATAGCAGGAATATTGAACTTTTCTTTTGCACTAAGCGCATAGGTGTAAATTTTTTTTGAGACATATCCTTCTTTACTTAATCGCAGATAATCGCTATGAACTTCCAGGAATTGAGTTACACCTTGTATCTTAGTTAAAATATTCTTTTTATTATTTTTATACCCTTTTCCTTGAATTATATAGATAAGTGTTGCATCTTCATATTGTGTTATTTTCGTATTATTGCATTTTGATTTAAGTGTAAAATCTCCTATCAAATCCACATTGGGAATTGCCTTTACACTCAGAACGAATGGTTTGAGATGTATTATTTTGTTATTGGTTTGAACAGCTTTACCTCCATCGTGATCATCAACATAACTTTGAGCAAGTGCTTGATTACTTGCTGTTTGAATAATGAAATCAAAATTAACATTTATTTTTTTTGCTTTGAGTGGAAATAATATATAGGTAAAAGTTACCATAGCATCATGTTTCTTGACCTCTTTACTCCTTTTCGTAAGTAAATGTAGCTCATAATCAGGACTTTTTTTTGCTTGTAGCAGAAAAAACATATTGTCACTATTATCTATTTGCTTTGCTGTAAAAGTAATTATAATTGGTTCCTTTACATATGCTATCGTTTTATTTGCACTTAGTTTATAACTTGCTAAACTAGTCGCATGCAAGCATAATGGTAATGTAAAAAGTAAAAGTATGAATTTACCAAGGTTCTTTTTCATCAGAATATCCTTTATTGATTTTTTCATAGGCCTTGTAACCTATTTTATAGTTATGTAGCTTTGTTTTTTGTTTTTTGGTTATGGTTGGTCTTTTTTTCTTTTTATTGCCACCGCCACCATTTGTACTTTTATTAGAACTTCTATTTGAGCCGGATGCATTTTTATTTGTACTTTTTTTCTTCTCTTTTTTTCCTATTTGCTTCTTCTGCTGTCTTGAAGACTCTTTTTTTGGAAGCATTTTTGCTACATTTTCATTCGTTTTTAGATGAAGTTTTTTAATGAGATTAAGATTATAAAGTGCATCTTCATCTTTTCCTAAAACAAGTGCATCTATGTAAAGTCTTTTAGCTTCGTCATATTTTTTAAGCTTAAAAGCACAATTAGCCATATTGTAGAAAACTTTTTGTTTTATTTTTGGATTTTTTGTTTTGATTTGCATGTAGTAACGCATGGCAGTTTTATAAGCACCTGCTTTATAATAACTTGTTGCAATATTGTAGTAACTATTAACCGAAGGAGTGACTTTTTGATATGTAAATGCTGCTTTTTTATACTGTTTTAATGTGTAAAATGTTTTAGCTTTTTTTATTTGATAAAAATCTAAAAGAGAAGCATTTGCATATTTTGGCATAAATAAAATTAAGGGTATAAGAAGAAAGAAGTTAGAAAGTTTAGTGATAGAAATAAAAAACAGCAGTATGGCAATACCTAGCGGGATATAAAAAAGTTCTTTATAGCTATGTACTTTGATTTGTGATTGTGTTGCTGTAGTATTTTGTAAATCATTTGAAAGTGTATCAATTACATGTAAAGAACTGAGTTCATAATGTTTTCCATTTGTGCTGTTGGCAAGGTCTTTAAGTGTTGGGTTTATTTTTGAGATAACCAAAGAATTGTCAGGTCTTTTTAAAAAATGGTTTGCTTGTTTTAATGGAGCACCTTTTTGCGTCGCTGTTGCTACAATATAGGGAATAATATTATTTTTTTTAGCAATTTCTGTCAGTTTTAGTATATCATGTTCATCCCCTCCATCACTAAAAATAATGAGTTTCTTTTGTTTGAGCGGAACCTTGGTAATTGTTTGAAATAATTTTTTAAGGCTTGTGCTCTTTGTTAAAATATATTTTGGATTTATGCTATCAAGTGCAAGAATAGTAATGGCTGTATCGGTAGTCGGTGGTGAAATCAATAAGGTATTTGATGTGAAAAGAAAAAGGGAAAATCTATCTTTTGGATGAGATTTTAAGAGCTTTTTGATTGCTTTTTTTGCCATTATATAGCGAGAAGGAATAAGATCATTTGCCTGCATAGAGTAAGAAGCATCAAGTGCAATAATAAAATCTTGTGAAGCAAATTTTTGATTGACAAATGCGTTGTTTATAGCAGGTCTGGATGCAGCTAATAGCATAAAAAAAAGCGAAATATAAAGAAGACGAATTCGTTTAGAAATTTTTTTAGAACTTTGTTTTTTATAAATAAAATAAAGAGGAATAAGTCCAAAAAGTATCCATGCGTTTAGTAAAAGCATTTAGAACTCCTCTTTTTTTGTAAGGATGTAAAGGAGTAAAAGTATTGCCAAAGAGAGAGGATAGAGAAAAAGCATATGCTTATTAAGATAATTTTGAGAACGAATATGACTTGGTTCAAGAGTGTTTAATGCTTTATAAATATTTTGTAATGCTTCTTCATTTGATGCTGTAAACATTTTTCCAGAGGTGTCCGTTGCAATTTTTTGTAAAAGTTTTGCATCATAATCACTTTTCTTTCCTATTCCAATAGTATAAATTTTAATATGCAATTTTTTCGCTTGTGCTACTGCTTTTTTAATAGAGGTTTGTCCACTGTTTTGATAACCGTCAGTGATTAACAACATTACTTTATTTTGTGCTTGTCCTTTTTGTAAGAGTGCTGTTGCATGAGCAATGCCTTCTCCAATAGCGGTGTTTTCACCTGCAATACCTACATCAAGAAAATCAAGTAAAAATGAAACTGAGTGCATATCATAGGTAAGTGGCACACTAGAATATGCGTACGAACCAAAAACTACTATACCAACATTATCATCAAATCTATGAGTAATAAAAGTGTTGATGATATTTTTGAGAATTTCAAATTTACTCATATATGGATGCTTTTTTGAATAGCCACTTTCTCCCATACTACCACTTGCATCAAGTACAAAAACAAGATCTCTTCCTTTTCTATGGTTTGAGAGTTTTGCATCATAGGTAATTGGAGAAGATAAAGCCGTAATAAGTAGTGCAAATATAAGAGAATAAAGAAATTTTTCTTTGTTGAGCCAACTTGTAAATTTTGTAAAAAGGTGTAAATGTGGAAAAACATGTCTTTTAAGAGTGTACGGACACTTGTAAATACATAGTATGAGTAAAAGTAATATAAGGATATAAGGATATTCAAATTCAAAATGATGCAATATGTCCAACTTTTTTGTATAATTATACAAAAAGGTTGCTAAAAATGAGATATATAATGCTTTTATTCCTGCTTTCTTCGTTTATAAGTGCAGATGCGCTTTACAATAGAGGCGAATATCTTTATTTTGCTAAAGCATGTTCTAGCTGTCACGGACCCTCTGCGGAGGGAAGTAGTTCTGCTCCAAAGTTGGCGAATAAATCTCAAAAACATTTGGAAAAAAAATTACATGATTTTAAAAATGGTAAAGTTTTTAACTCAAATCAAGAGATGATGTCTCAATTTGTGAGAGTGTTTAGTGATAAAGATATTAAGGCAATAAGCGTATTTTTATCTCAGCATAAAAAGAAAAATTTACCAGATGTTGCCGATGACATCTTAGGTGGAGTTGGTTCATAAATTAGCCCACCACATCCTAAACAGTAATCCCAAGGTAGAGGTATATCCCACCTCGCTAAAAAGAAGTTTTTTGTTTTTGTCATAAATAAATGTCGTTGGAAAGGCTGAAATGTGAAAGCTTGAAGAGAATTTTCCGTTTATATCATTGACTACATTATAAGTATAATTGTGTGCTTCAAGATACTTTTTTATTTCATAGTCACTCCCTGATTTTACTGCTATAGTGACTACTTCAAAATATTTAGATAAAAAGTTTATGTTAGATGCTTCGAGTTTACATGTAGGACACCATGTAGCCCAAAAATGTATTAAGATAGGCTTTTTATAGGGGACTTTATAGTTTTGATTATTGATAAGTTGAAAATTTTGTATTGTAAGTGGCTTATCTGATAAATCTTGACTTTTGTATAAACTTATAGCATTTGCAAGGACGGTCATCATAAGAATAAAATAGATGATTTCTTTGGCATAGTGTTTGATTTTGCTTTTCATAATGCAAGCTTAACACTAATGTAATAATAAACTGATAAAATATAGACTTCATATAACATAAAGGAAAATGATGTTTAAATTAGTAATTATACCACTGTCGCTATCACTTGCACTGCTGACTGGGTGTAGCACTTCACCAAAGAAAGCAGCTCCACATAAAATAAAAAAAGTGACACATCAAAGGTTTCAAAGTGTCTCAAAAGAGCAAGCTATTTTAGTTCAAAAAGGCAAAGAAAGAGAGTATTGTCATGTGTGTGGTATGAAGTTGGTCAAATTTTATAAAACAAACCATGCGGCAAAAGAGGACGGAGTGCAACATCAATATTGTTCTATTCATTGTTTGGCAAAAGATATTAAAGAAGGAGCTCAGCTTGAAAATCCTCAGGTTGTTGATGTAAATTCTTTAAAATTTATACCTGTAACTGAAGCATATTATGTTGTAGGGAGTAAAAAACCTGCTACAATGAGTAGGGTTAGTAAATATGCATTTAAATCATTAGATGATGCAAAAGCATTTCAATCTAAATATGGTGGAAAAATAGTTGATTTTTATTCCGCTTGGCAAATTGCCAAGAAAGATTTTAAATAAAAAAGTACTTTTTGAGATAGAGTAATTACTCTATCTCTGCGTCTATGACATCTTCATCGTCTTTTTTCTTCGCTGAATCAGCTGCTGTTCCAGCTTCTCCACCTTGCTCTTGTTTATACATCTGTTCTGCCATTTTGTGGCTTGCTTCTGTAAGTGCTTTGACTTTTTCCTCAATTTGTTCTTTTGTAGAATTTTCATCTTTGAGAACATCTTGAAGCTCAGTAATAGCAGTTTCAATTTTTGCTTTTTCATCAGCATCTAATTTATCACCCATTTCTGTCATTGATTTTTCAGTTTGTGCAATTAATGCGTCTGCTTGGTTTTTAAGTTCAACAAGTGCTTTTCTCTTTTCATCTTCAGTTTTATGTGCTTCTGCATCTTGAACCATTTTGTTGATTTCTTCTTCACTCAATCCAGAAGAACCAGAAATTGTAATTGTTTGCTCTTTACCAGTTCCTTTGTCCATTGCAGAAACTGTCAGTATTCCATTTGCATCAATATCAAATGTAACTTCAATCTGTGGTACACCGCGTGGTGCTGCCGGAATGTCAGTTAGTTCAAATAAACCTAATGACTTGTTATCTTTAGCAAATTCTCTCTCACCTTGTACAACGCTAATGCTTACCGCTGGTTGATTATCTTCTGCTGTTGAGAAGATTTGAGATTTTTTTACAGGAATTGTAGTTCCTTTTTCAATTACTTTAGTCGCAACACCGCCAAGTGTTTCAATACCGAGTGACAAAGGAGTAACATCAAGTAAAAGAACATCTTTTACATCACCACGCAATACGCCACCTTGAATAGCGGCACCCGCTGCAACAACTTCATCAGGGTTTACTGATTTGTTTAACTCTTTGCCATCAAAGTAGTCAGAAACTTTTGTTTGCACTACAGGAACACGAGTTGAGCCACCAACCATAATAATCTCTTTAATATCGCCTTTACTTAAGTCAGCATCTTTCATTGCAGTATCGATATGTGACATAGTCTCAGCTACAAGTGATTCAATCATCCCCTCAAATTTTGCACGAGTCAGTTTAACAACGAGGTGTTGTGGTCCTGCTTCTGTCATTGTAATAAACGGTAGGTTGATCTCAGTTTCAGTTGCTGCACTTAACTCTTTTTTAGCATTTTCAGCAGAATCTTTGAGGCGCTGTAGTGCCATTTTGTCATTTTTAAGGTCAATTCCATGACTTCCCTTAAACTCTGAAGCTAACCAATCAACAATCTTATTGTCAAAGTCATCACCACCTAAGAATGCATTACCGTCAGTTGAAAGCACTTCAAATGTACCATCACTAATTTCTAGTGTTGTAACATCAAATGTTCCACCACCAAGGTCATATACTAATACATGTTCATCACTTTTACTTTCAAGTCCATAAGCAAGTGCAGATGCTGTCGGCTCATTGATGATACGAAGTACATTTAAACCTGCAATTGTACCAGCATCTTTTGTTGCTTTTCTTTGACTGTCGTTAAAGTATGCAGGAACCGTAATAACGGCATCTGTAACTTTAGAACCTAAATAACTTTCAGCATCTTCTTTTAGTTTTGTAAGAATTTTAGCTGAAATTTCTTGAGGTGTATATACTTTACCTGCTACATCAACAGCAGCAGAACCGTCTTTGTCTACAATTTTATAAGTCACTTTATCTTGTGCTAATTTGGCATTTTCTTCATTCATCATAAGACCCATAATTCTTTTGACCGATGAAATTGTTTTTTCTGGATTTGTGATAGCTTGACGCTTTGCAGGATCACCAACTAAAACCTCACCTTTATCAGTAAATGCTACAACTGAAGGTGTTGTATTTTTTCCTTCCGCATTTGGGATAATTTTTGCTTCGCCACCCTCATATACTGCCACACATGAGTTTGTTGTTCCTAAATCTATACCTATTACTTTGCTCATTTTTTCTTCCTTATTTTAGTTTAATTGAATTTTATATTTTTTAAAACAGTGTAATTGTACGCTCTTTTAAAATTTTCTTTTGCAACCTAAGTTGCATTTAGCGAGTTTAGTTCGCAACTACAACCATAGCTTCTCTTAAAGGGCGCTCTTTATATTTGTAACCTCTTTGGAAGGTTTGGACAATCTGTCCGCTCTCAACTTCATCATGGTCAACGCTTTGTATCGCATTGTGTATATTTGGATCAAACGGCTCTTCGTGTGATACCATTGTTACACCATGCTTTTCAAGGGCTGTGGTAAACTGCTTGAGTGTAAGTTCAATACCCTCTTTGAGTTTTTCTATAAGCTCCTGAGGCTCAGCATCTGCTTCAGCAGATTTTAAAGCCATTTCAAGAGAATCTACTACAGGAATCATATCTTTTGCAAATTTTTCATTTGCATATTCAACGGCTGTATATTTTTCGCGTTCCAATCTTTTTTTGATATTATCAAAATCAGCATGTACTCGTGCATATTTATCTTTTAATTCTGCAAGTTCATCTTGCAGTAAATCTAGTTCATTTTCCACTGCCTCAGCTTCAGCAGCGACTTCATTCGTATCCGTTTCGTTATTATTGTTTACATTTTCTTTATCAGACATAATTATTTAGTTCTCCTTTTTATTGAAAAGATATCGTATTATACAAATTGAGTGTAACAATGTCAAGTAGTATCTCTTAAATTTATATAAACTAAGTTGAGTCTCTTAGTATAAAGTAGAAAAATTAAAAGACAAGTAAAAATTTGACTGTTTTTAATATATATATTGTATTATTATAGAATTAAATTATGGAGAAATGTATTATGAAATATTTATATTGGTTAGCAGGTATAGTCTTAAGTCTTTTTATTGTGATATATATAATGTTGTTTACAGGGTTTGGTAATGGAATTTTGAAACCTATTATAGAATCAAAAATTAAAGAACAAACAAAATTAAATACGAAGTTGGAAGTATTCCATTTAAGTACAAGTGATTTTGAAATAAACTTGGCACTGAATAAAAACAATACTATCTATATAAAAGGAAACTATTCTCTTCTTTCTCAATCATTTGATGTAAATTATAATGTAAAATTAGAAGAGTTAAGAACACTTAAATCATTAACTAATGTACAGTTACAAGATTCTTTTCATACTGAGGGAACAGTAAAAGGCGATATGAAATTAACAAATATTGATGGCAAAAGTGATGTAGCAAAAAGTGCTACAGCGTACCATGTAATATTAACGAACCTGAACCCTACATCTATTGTATCTACAATAAACTCGGCTGATTTAGAATCACTACTTCATATGCTCAATCAAAAACAGTATGCAGATGCAAAAATAAACCTAAATGTAAATTTTAAAAACATTACACCGCATAAGCTAGATGGTGATATTTTACTTATTACGAAAAACGGTACATTAAATTCAAAAGTTATGAAAAAAGATTTTAATATTACTATTCCTACAACGGCATTTACAATGAATTTAAATGCGAAACTCAAGGGAGATGACATTGATTATAAATACATACTCAATTCAAATCTTGCAAAAATAACTTCAGGAGGTAAAATAGTTCCAGAGCCGTTACATGTAAATGCTACATACGCGTTACATGTAAAGGAGTTGGCAGTATTAAAACCGATAACTTCGGCTGATATAAGAGGAAAATTAAATCTCAGCGGAACGGTACTTGGAAATAAAGCAAAAATGCTTATAAAAGGAAAAAGTGATTTAGCATCTTCAAACACAACTTTTTTAGCAACTCTACATAATTTTGCGCCCAAAAGTGTTGAAGCTGATATAAAAGGTCTCAAACTTCAAAAATTATTATATATGATAAAGCAACCACATTATGCAGATGCTTTGTTTAGTATGAATGTGAAAATCACGAATGCTGATTCGAAGAATTTACAAGGCGTTGTGAAGTCTTTTATAACACAAGGGCTTGTTGACTCAAGATACATCACAAAAGCGTATAAATTTAAAAGTATGATGCCAAGAACTACATTTCATGCGACTACCTATACAACACTCAATAAAAATATCATTGATACTAAATTAAATTTTGCTTCAAATCTTGCGAATTTTGACATTCAAAAAGCACGATTTAATACAAAAGATGCTTCTTTGAAGACAGATTATAAAGTGAAAATTCCTAATCTTGACAGACTCTATTTTGTAACGCAACGACATTTAAAAGGTGCTTTAGCTGCCAATGGAGAACTTAAAAAAGCTAAAGATTTAGATTTTACACTCTTTTCAAATGTAGCTGGCGGTAAACTTGATGCAAACCTCCATAATGATGATTTTGTCGCAAATTTAAAAGCATTGCAAACTTTGGATATTCTTGATATGTTACTATATCCAAAAGTATTCAAATCTTCTATAGATGGCAAACTACTTTATAACTTAGCAGATGCAAAAGGTAATTTTAAAGGTTTAATTTCAAATGGTACATTTATGCCCAATCAGGTACTTGATTTAACAAAACAGTATGCGCATATTGATTTATATAAACAACACTTTAAGGGTGATGTCAATGCAAAAATTAATAAAGAAAAAATCA
>JALSLQ010000091.1 GCA_026988235.1 Sulfurimonas sp. | reverse complement strand
ATCTCTCTTCCTTTTTCTGTGGTTAGAATTTGAAGTGAGATTTTAACATTTAACCTCTTCAAATCTAAATTTACAACTTTTCAATTTTGAATTTTCAAAAATTGCACTTCAGATTTAAATTTTGGTATGAATAAGTGTAGCCACATCACTTTATGTGAAAATAGCCAATAAGGTGCTATAATCAGAAAATATATTTTTGGGAAAACTATGGCAAGAGTAACAAAAGAAGAGCGTAAAAACGGAATAATTTCTGCAGCATTGGAACTTTTTTCTGAAAATGGATTTTATATTACAACTATTCCGGATATTGCGAAAAAAGTCGGTATGAGCGTCGGTAATTTTTACAACTATTTTAGTTCAAAAGATATTTTGGCAAAAGAACTGATTATGTACATATCAGAATATCTGGGAAAAAATATTCGTGCAATTAACGAGAGTGACGCTAATACACAGGAAAAAATTGAGCAAATTGTCTCCATGTATTTTGATACAGCCAAAGAGAGACCGGAGATGATAGAGTATTTTCTGCGTGTCTACCTTTCTAACAGAGAAGTCTTTAAAGACGGATGTGAGGGAATGATATGTGTTTCTCCTTTTATCACCGAAATGATGATATTTTTTGAGAACGGTGTGGCTTCAGGTGAGTTGCATGACCAGGATTTCTTCTCAGCTTTTGGGCTTTTTATGGGTTATTTGGGTGGTATGGTGTTTCTTTATGGTGAGAAAATTCTTCCTGAACCATTGGATGATTATAAACAGTCTATCTCCGAGAACATTTACAATGCACTCAAAACAAGAACATAAATTAAAAATTTTTTGGCTGCAAGGCCTTACATGTAACGGGAATGCCCACTCTTTTTTAAACCTGGATTATTTAGGTGAACTTTTAGAAAAGATAGAGTTTTTACAGCATCCCCTTTTACCTTCAAAATACTCTTTAAGTGAAATGGCAAAGTGTAAAACAAGCTGTGATATTTTGATATTTGAAGGAGCTTATGATTCATCTTTAAAAAGGACAGGTATTTTTGTAGATAAAATTCTTCGTTATTATGCAAAAAATGCCAAATACATTATAGCAGTTGGTACATGTGCAAGTTTTGGTGGTATATTTAAGACAACCTCTCCGCAAACTAACTCCGGTATACTCTTTAATGAAGACAAAATCAGTGGTCCCTTAGAAGAACATCATGCAAAAATTATTAACCTGTCTGGATGTCCGGTTCATCCGGAGTGGCTGGGTTTTACACTGAATATGATTATTGACAGGAACAAGGTTGTTCTTGATGCAGAACACAGGCCACAAGAACTTTACAGCTCTTTAGTGCATCACGGATGTACAAGAAACGAGTATTTTGAGTGGAAAGTAGATGCAAATCATTTTGGAGAGAAAGAGGGATGCCTTTTTTATAAACAGGGTTGTCGCGCACCTATGACACACGGATCATGCAATACAATTCTTTGGAATGGTGTGAACTCTAAAACAAGATCAGGAACACCTTGTTTTGGCTGTACAGAGAGTGATTTTCCAAGAGCAAACTTTTTTGAGACAAAAACAAATATGTCTATACCGGCAGATGCTCCTGTTGGCGTATCAAAGAGAGCCTACTTGACATTAACAGGTATTGCAAAAACATTCCATATAAAAAGACTTGAGGAGCCTCTGATTGATTACAAAAATAATACTTGAACAGATAGAGGGTGAAGCATCACTTTATTTTGATATGAAAGAGAATATCGTTGATTTTGTAACCATAGCATTTCCTCACTTTAGAGGTATGGAGAAGATGCTGGAGGGAAAAAATGCCCTGGATGCTTTGGTGATTACACCTAGAGTATGTGGCATTTGCGGACATTCTCATCTGTTGGCAAGTGTAAGAGCGATAGAAGATGCCTATAAAAACAGTGGCTTTGCCATTGCAGTGACGAAAAAAGCGTCAAAGGTACGAGAACTTACTCTTATTTTAGAACTTATTCAAAACCATCTGAAATGGATTTATTTGGTACTTGTGCCACATCTCAAAGAACTATCCGGGTCTGAGGAACTGCTCAATACTCCTCTTAAAGGTGCGTACGGGGCATCTTTGGCGACAAAAATCTTGGCAATTTTTGCCGGACAGTGGCCACACTCTTCTTATATGATTCCCGGAGGAATTACAAGTGATTTTACCTATGTAGACCTTACGAAAGCAAAAAGCCATCTGCAAAAACTAACAGAGTATTTTGAAACAGAAACTTTAGGCGTGAGCGTTGAAGAGTTTTTATCTTTCGAATCATGTAAAGATTTTGTATCGATTGAGAGTGATTTTGCAAAAATAGAGCAGTTGCTGATAGATTCAGGAATGCAGAAAAAAGGTCATGCAAAAGATGCATTTTTAAGTATAGGCATACATGAGTTTTCCCATGCTGCAAAAGTAAAAGGGACGAAGCTTTTCAAGGTAGCTTCCAAATATGTACAAACACAGGATGCCTATGCACCGGATGAAAAAAGTTATGCGAAAAATGCGCTTTATAAAAATCAATTTTATGAAACAGGACCACTTGCGCGTTGTATGGCAAAAGAGTTTAAACTCATAAAAAATATACATAGAAGATTTAAAGACAGTGCCTATACTCGTGTTATGGCACGTATTTATGAGACTGCACATCTTCTTGTATTTTGCAAAAAACTTTTAGCTGAGATAGATATAGGTGATAAATCCTGTGTAGAGAGTGTCCCTCTTAAAAATATTTCAGGAGTGGGAGAAGGTGTTGTGGAGGCGCCCAGAGGATCGTTAATTCATAGAGTAGAAATAAAAGAGGGTATTATAAAGTCCTACAAAATCATCACTCCGACACAATACAATATAGCAAGCTCTACAAAAGAAAATCCTTCCCCCGCACAACAGGCGATGATAAACCTCTCACAGGCAGATGCAAAATTCATATTTCGTACTTTTGATGTCTGTTCTGTGTGTACTACACACTGATCTAGTTCTAAAAATATATAGGAAAATAGTAAATTTAGTTCAATTTAAAAAATCTTATATTTGTTTAAGTTATTCTTTTGTATTATAGTGAATGATTATTCATTAATAAAAAAAGGAGTCAGCTATGGCGGATAGAATAGAAGGTGTAAAAAAACTATTTACATCTAAAAGTGCACGTGTTGAGACAAACAAAGGTGATACTTATTATGAAGAGCTGTTTGAAAAGTGTCAAGCCCGTATTGAAGAGTTAAAAACACAACAACCAATTAACAATAGATTGGATCTTGCAGATGTTTTAGAGACCCAAGGAATCGAGAGAAGAGATTTTTTAAAGTGGGCAAGTGCTGTAACAGGTATGCTAATGCTCCCAGCTTCTTTTACCCCACTTGTAGCTGACGCTGCACTGCTTATGAACAGAGCACCTGTAATTTGGATAGAACTTTCAGACTGTGCGGGTAACACTGAAGCATTTATTCGCTCAGATGGACCAAAAATTGATGATATTATTTTAGATGTCATCTCTTTGGAATTTCATGAAACACTTCAAGCTGCAGCTGGACACCAAGCTGAAAAGCAACTTGACGAGGCAATTGAATATTTTAAAGATAAATATATTCTTTTTGTTGAAGGTGCGATTCCAATGGGAATTGATGGAAATTTTGGCACAATTGGTGCGAGTGGTGAGACTATGCATGATCATCTTTTACGAGTTTCTAAACATGCAGCAGCAGTTGTGGCAGTCGGTAGTTGTGCTACATTTGGTGGAGTTCCAGCAGCTGCTCCGAATCCAACGGGTGCAGTCGGTGTCATGGATTTAGTAAAAGGTAAACCACTTATTAACATCCCTGCATGTCCAGCAAATCCTGCAAATATGGTAGGTGTTATTTTACATTATATCTTAACCGGACAGGTTCCTGAACTCGATTCACTACTTCGTCCAAAGTTTGCCTTTGGATATCGTATCCACGATAACTGTGAAAGAAGAGCGCACTTTGATGCAGGAGAGTATGTAGAAGAGTGGGGTGATGAAGCTGCTAAAAACAACTTCTGCCTTTATAAAGTTGGATGTAAAGGTCCTATGACATTTAATAATTGTTCAATTATACGCTATAACGACGGTGTAAATTGGCCAGTTGGCGTTGGTCATGGTTGTATTGGTTGTTCAGAGCCGGATTTTTGGGATAAATATGCATATGAACGACCAATGGCAGATGCAAAAATAAAAGCTCCAACTGGTGGTGTTGAAAAAACTGTTGATGAATTCGGTTTAGGACTTTTAACAGCAGCAGGTATCGGTATAGGTATTCATGCTGTGGCAAGTATGGTAGCAGGTAAGAAAGAAGATGGAGGAGAAGCATAATGGCAAAAAAACATATAATAGTTGATCCAATTACTAGGATTGAGGGACACTTAAGAATTGAAGCGATAATTGATGAAAATGACACAATTGTTGATGCATATGCAAGTTCAACACTTTTTCGCGGAATTGAGACAATATTAAAAGGACGCGATCCTCGTGATGCAGGTTTACTCGCAATGCGTATTTGTGGTGTTTGTACTGGTACACACTACCAAAGAAGTATTGAAGCAGTTGAGAATGCATTTGATATTACCATTCCAAAGAATGCTCGTATAGTGCGTAACCTTATTCAAGGTGCACTATTTATGCATGACCATTTAGTACACTTTTATCAGCTTCATGCACTTGATTTTATTGATGTGGTTTCGGCACTTTCTGCAGATCCTAAAAAAACGGCGATTGAAGCTAAAAAATGGTCCGATGTTGCAGGTGTAAATGCTTATATTGGTGGTAGTGAACAATTTAAAGAGATTCAAGATAGAATTGCTAAGTTTGTAAAACAAGGGCGTCTTGGTATTTTTGGAAATGGATATTGGGGTAATAAGCATTATGAACTTACACCAGAACAAAATCTAATAGGTGTGGCACACTACTTACAAGCGCTTGATATTCAAAGAGATATTGCAAGAATGCAAGCAATCTTTGGTGGTAAGAATCCACATCCACAATCTATTATTGTTGGTGGTGTGACTTGTGTTCAAGATATTCAAAATCCAGCAAGAATTGCTTTATTTAAACAAATTTTACAAGATACGACAAAATTTATTAAGCAAGCATATTTGCCAGATATTTATATGGCTGGAACGATGTATGCAGCTGAAGCAACTGATTCAAAAGCGACATTTACCGAACTTATGAAAGGTAAAGGTGTTGGTGGAACTGGTGGGGGACTTTTAAGTTATATGGCTTATGGTGGTTTTCGTCTTGATGATACAGGTTTCTACAATGCAAAAACACTTTTTCCAAGCGGTGCTATCTATAATGGTAATCTTAAAGAGGTACATGAATTTGATTCTTCAAAAGTTGTTGAGGATGTTACGCATGCATGGTATAAAGGAACTGGTGCACCTGAGCATCCATACAAAGGTACAACAGATCCTAAATATACTGGATTAGAGAAAAAAGCCGATGGTATGGCTTATCTTAAAACAGATGAAAAATACTCTTGGATTAAATCACCAATTTATGATGATGAGCGTGTAGAGGTTGGACCTTTAGCTCGTATGATTATTGGATATGCAAAAGATGATAAACGTATTACAAAATATGTAACAAATTTTTTAAAAAGAGGAAACTTCCCAGTATCTATTCTTTTTTCTTCAATTGGTAGAACAGCAGCACGTGCAATTGAAACGGAACTTATGGCTGATGTTATGGTTGAATGGGTAGATGAACTTGCTAAAAATTGTGCTAGTGGTGATTTAAGCACTTGGACAGAATTTGACTTTGATAAAGTAAGCGTGGATACAAAAGGTGCTGGACTTGAAGAAGCTCCTCGTGGTGCATTAGGTCATTGGGTGCGTATTAAAGATGGAAAAATTGTAAATTATCAAGCTGTAGTGCCTTCTACATGGAATGCCGCTCCTCGTGATTACAAAGGTCGTCTGGGTGCTTATGAAGCGGCACTTATCGGTACAAAAGTAGCTGATCCTGAACAGCCTTTGGAAATTA
>JALSLQ010000090.1 GCA_026988235.1 Sulfurimonas sp. | reverse complement strand
CTAAGAAGCCAAACATAGCCCCTAATATAGTGTATGTTAAAACCCGCCCAGCAGAGTATAAAATATGTGCAATTGATTGTTTTGTTTTACTCCACTCATCAGATATTTTCGTCGTACTATATGCTACCACAATGCCACCACACATTCCTATGCAGTGACCAAACGATCCTAAAAAAGCTATGGTTATTATTGATACTATATTTACCGAATCCATTGTTTAAACCTTATGCATTTTCTAAATTTCTTCTTCTACCCATGCCTTGTCCTTGTCCGCGACCTCGTCCTTGACCATTTCCTTGACCTTGACCATTTCCTTGTCCGCGACCTTGTCCTTGTCCTTGTCTGCGACCACTAAAAATATTTCCATTTCTCATAATTTTTCCTTCGTATCTTTTCGATACTTTCTTTTTTATTTTGCACATATGTTCGTATTATATAGAACATATGTTCATAATGTCAAGCTTTTAGAATTTAATATGCTCTTTAAGAAAAAAGCGAAACCTATTGCAAAAAATGCCATTATTGCTGCTATCATATATGTTTTGTCAAGTCCTATCTTATCGCCAAAAAATCCCATCAATAACACCACAACAGAGCTAATGCTAAAATTAATACTCATATAGACACTGTTAATAAAAGTCGGCATTTTTGTATCTAACTCATGAATTACTGAAAGCATGATGGGTCCATTTGCAAACATAAAAATCCCAAGTAGTGCCAAAAGAGGAAAAACTGTATAAACAGTATCTGCAAATAAAAATGCACTCATAGTAAGAGCAGCTCCACTCGACATAAAAACCAAAGTTCTTTGCCTGCCAAATTTATCTGATAATGTTCCAGAGAGAAATGTTCCAATCACTCCAAAAAATTGCAAAACAGACAGAGCCGCACTTGCATACCACAAAGAAAAACCATGCTCCGTAAGATAAACGACCAAATAAAGTGTAACTGACATCTTCATAGCTGATTGAAAAAACATAAATCCACTCATAACGCTCAAAAGAGGAACAAATTTCTTCAATTCACGCCAACTATCGCCTTTTTCTCTCTTTTTTGTAAATTTTGTTTGTGTAAATTGAAAGTCTTTGAGTTTATAGTATAAAATAAGTGATGCCACAAAACCAAATGGCATCAATCTCCATGTTCCTTCCAAGCCCCATAAAGAGACACCACCAGTAATGAGCAAAGGTCCAACTGTTCTTGCCATCTCTCCACCTACCATAAAGTAGCTCATCCCACGACCAAGCTTATCACCTGCTGATGCTTTTATCATGCCAGGGGAAGGAATGTGAAAAAGCGTCGAACTTATACCAGCTAAAATAAGAAGAAAAATTAAAATGACATAATTATTTGCTAACCCCAGCAAAGACATACTAAAAGCACTCAAGGAAGGAGAAAGTATCACAAAATAACGCGCATCTTTTCTTTCAGCTAGAAGTCCAAAATAAGGGTTAAGTAATGAAGGAAGTTTTCGTGCAATATCTAAAAATGCACTCATCACAAGAGTAAGCCCAAGTTTTTCTATGAGCAAAGGTAAGATTGGTGCCAAAAATGCAGAGTATGTATCTTGCACTAAATGTGCAAGAGAAACTGTCGCTATTAAATTCTTTTTCATTTACGAATTATAGCGGGCATATGTTCATAAGTCAAATCTATAAAAATTATAAATATTCTTAATTTAATAAATAAAATTTGTACTATAATTCTGGAAACAATTTATCAAAGGAGTCAAAAAATGACACAAGAAAATTTATCTGCAATACTTGCAAATAATATGAAAAAAGAGAACTTAGGTTTAGTTGATTTACATAAAACTCGCGAACTTTTAATGGATGTTGGAGCTATTTTACTTGATGTTCGTCCACCTGCAAAAGTTGAAGGTGAAAATGCACAAGAAGCAGGCATAGTAAATGCCTTTTATACTCCATACCCAAAATTTGCAGAGTATTTAGATGTTTTACCAGAAGACAAAAATGCTCCTATTGTTGTAGCATGTCTTAAAGCATGGTTTGCAAATCGTGTTATGGGTTACTTAGAAATGATGGGCTATACAAATGTTTATGTCTTACAAGATAACATTGTAAGTTTAATCGAAGTTCATCACGCGCACGCAGACTAAATCTAACATCCTCGCAATAAATAGCGAGGCTTGTTGCTTTCTTAAGAATAATAAGCAAATGCTATTGAAGAAACAATAACAACAAGCCATAATATTGGAATAATTCTATAAACAAAAGCAATATTTTTCATACCCATAAAATAGTCAATTATTAACTCTCCTTTTATAAATGTCGTCACAAGTAAAGCACCTACTAATGCACTACTTATAAGCTCTAATTTTCCTAATAAATATGCGAATATAGTAAATATAATAAGAACTATCCAAATAATTTCACTCTTTCCTATCATTACGCACTCCCTATCGAATTATATATATTAGTGGAAAAAGTACAATCCACAACAAATCCACCAAATGCCAATAAACAGCACCTGTTTCTATTCCTCGTGTATCATCCACACTATAACCATTTTCCCCTCGTGTTCTTCTGCGGATATTAAATAAAATAATTGTTCCTAAAGTCACATGCATAAAATGAAACATTGTCAAAAGAAGATAAAACATAAAAAACTTATTTGTACTCAGGTTTATACCTTGTGCAAAAATCGCTGAAAATTCCAAAAGCTTATTTATTAAAAACATTACACCAAATACGATGGCGGCTCCAAGCCATTTTGAAGCCAAAATATTTGCTGGTTTAATGGCACTTCCACTTGCAACTTTTACTGCGTTTACCGCCTTCACAACAAAATAACTTCCCGTAATTAGTATGAGCGTATCTATAAATCCTGAAGTTTGATTAAGTGCTAATTGCGAATGATTAAAAAGAGCCACATCAGCTCTGCGTGAAAAAGCATAGCCTACAAACATCAAACCAAAAGTAATAAGTTCTACATATATAACAAGCCAAATAGCAAAATCACCAGGAGGATATTTCTCTTTTTGTATTATACTTTTTGTCATAATGCCTGTTCCTCAAAATGAAGCGTAATCAATTTTCTTAATACCTCCAAAACATCCTCTTCATCACTTAATGATTCTACTATCGAGTGCATACATGCCTGATAAGGGTCAAAGCCCTGTACCATCAACTTAGCCGCATAAATAAGAAGTCTTGTTGAGACGGCCTCCTGAATCTCACTGTCGCTTAGTTGACGAATTTCTCCTGCAATATTTACAAGTTTTTTTGCAATTTCTTCGTTCACACCACTCTCTTTTATAATAACCTCTTTTTCAATTTCAGGTTTAGGATAGGTAAAGCTTAAAGATAAAAAGCGTTGTTTGGTACTAGGCTTCATACCTTTAAGTACATTTTGATAGCCCGGATTATATGAAACAACTAACATAAAATCAGGATGTGCCTCTACAAGTTCACCTGTTCTATCTATGGGCAGAACTCGTCTATAATCCGCTAAAGAGTGAAGCACAACAGTAGTATCTTTTCTCGCTTCAATGATTTCATCAAGATAGCAAATTCCGCCATTTCTTACAGCCTTTGTTAATGGACCATCTTGCCAATAAGTTCCATTTTCATCTATGAGATGACGACCTACCAAATCAGCGGCACTTAAATCATCATGACAAACTACAGTATAGACTTCACGGCCAAGTTTTTCTCCCATCGTTTCTATAAATCTCGTCTTTCCACATCCTGTAGGTCCTTTAATAAGTACAGGAAGATTCATCTCTGCTGCTGCTTCAAAAAGCTCTACTTCGTTTGATTGGGGTAAATAGTAATTTTTTGACATAATTTTCCTTTATTTTGTTAAATTCATATAAATTTCTGTTAAAACCTGCGGTAATTTCTTTGCATCGCGTATAACAGCATAAGAGTTGCGTCCAAAAATATAAGGCAAATACTCTTTTGCCTCAACATCTATTGTGATACAAAAAGGAACAATCCCTTTTTGTTTTAACTCTTCTATGGCTTTTTTTGTATCTTCAATGCCATAGCGTCCATCATATTTATCTACATCATTTGGCTTCCCGTCACTCAGTATTAATAGTAATTTATTTGCACTGTGTTGTTTGTCTAGTATTTTTGCACTCTCACGCAAGGCAGCCCCTAAACGAGTATAATAACCTGGTTTAAGCACATCAATGCGTCCACGAACCAAATCACTATACTTCTCTTTAAAATTTTTAATAATGTGAAAATTGACCTTTTTATTTTTAATGGAAGAAAAAGCATAAATGCCAAACTTGTCTTCTAAACGCTGTAAAGACTCCGAGAATACCATTAAAGAGTCTTGTATCATATCAATCACCCGAATATCTTGCGTGACACCTGCTTCTGTTGAGAGTGAAATATCAGCCAAAATAAGTGTTGCCATGTCCCGTGTCTTTTTTCGATAACTTTGAAAAAATCGTTGCGAATGGTTTGATTTGTTTGCATGCCCTTTATACTCTATCCACGCATCAAAATTAAGCTCATCACCATAAGGGAGGTTATCTATTTTGATGCGATCGAGTTCCATCAAATCTAACTCTGCTTGAATTTTTTTCATCATCTTTTTTAATCGACTTGGCAGAGCTATTGGTGCAACATTTATGGCAATTTGCGGTTTAATCCGAACATAATTTTTAAGATAGCACTCTTTTTTATAATCCCACTCATCTCGTAAAAAACCTTCCCCAAGAGGATAATCCTCCACCTCTGCATCTGCTGCAATATCTAAATCCATTTTCACTCGTGCCGAGAGGTTTGCATCTTTTTTACCTAAAGTTATTTCATCTAACTCCTGTGCATTATACAGTGCATCTTCATCAAAAGCATCGTTTTCCTGTCTATCAACATTGACCTGCTCCATAAAACTCATCAAAGATTCTGGCAAAAAAAGTAAAAGTCCATCGGTCTCTTTATCATCATCAACCTGATTTGCCTTTTTTTTCATCTTCAGCTCTTCAACCTTATCTTTTTTTCCATCTTCACGCCCTATCTCTTCTTCATCATTAAAATCAAGAAGTTTGCTAGATTTTGATATGGAGGGGTAAATCCAAAGTGGATTTGGGTAGCTGTTATCATCTAGTAACACTTCATCTAAAGCGTTAATATATGCTAATTCAGGATATGTATGAAGTAAAAGCTTTTGTGCTTCTTTATAAAAAGTCGCAAATCCAGGATATTTTTTTATCAGCTGTAAAGCTACATTTTTATTTTCATTGACAATATTTGAACTTTGGACATTTACTTTACTTAACATAGCACAGAGCCAATAGTAATGCATATCATTTAATTTTTCATCATCAAAATAGGCAAGTTTTTCAGGAAGATATAAAGCTTTTTCATCTTGCCATGCAAGAAAAAAACTTCTACCTTTGCCTGAAAATTTTTCTAGTAGCGTTCTGGATGTATTTAAGAATCGTTTGTCGGTAATATGCAACTCTTTTGCTTTATCACCCCCTAAGAGATGATAAAAAATCTTTAAAGACTTAGCTTTGTCTTCAAAAAACACTTGCTTTGAATCATAAAGGCGAGAAGCTTTTTTGGTAACATACTTGTTCCAAAATATACCGACTTTTTCATCCATACTATGCTACTGCTTTGTCTTCTTTTACAAAGAAGCTATAAAAATAAACTAATAAACCAGTAAAAGTCATCACACCAAAGAGTGAACGAATGATGTAAACTGTACTAAGTTTTGCTTGTACCACCATAAATGATAAAGCATGTGCATCATCAGGAATTCTTTGCATCTCTATTTGCATTACACCGGCAACGGTAAGTGCTAAAGTAAGTCCTATCATTCCTATAACCATCAACCAAAAAGCTACTAGTTCTACTTTTTGCGCTTTTGCACAGTTCCCATGAGGACGCCCTCTTAAAATCGGCATAGCATACGAAATCATAGTAAAAACAATCATCACATACGCACCAAAAAACGACAAGTGACCATGAGCCGCTGTGAGTTGTGTACCGTGAGTATAATAATTAACAGGAGCCAAAGTATGCATAAAACCCCAAACACCAGCGCCTAAAAAGCCAACAACCGCTGTACCTTTTGCCCATGTTAATGCTATTTTATTATCATCTTGAATACGACGATTTTTTACCATATTGTAAGCAAACAAAATCATCAGGAAAAATGGTATAGGTTCTGCCGCTGAAGCAATAGAGCCAATCCATAACCAGTAACCAGGTGCACCCATGTAGAAAAAGTGGTGACCAGTTCCAGCAAGTCCAGCAATCAGCGTCATAGCGATGATAAGGTATAACCATTTATCAATATGCTCACGGTCGACACCAGTTAATTTTACAAGGACAAATGCAAGCAGTGCACCTAAAATAAGTTCCCATGTCGCTTCAACCCATAAGTGAACCACAAACCACCAGTAAAATTTGTCCATAATCATATTATCTGAAAAATAAAATGCAAATAAGAAGAAAAATGC
>JALSLQ010000089.1 GCA_026988235.1 Sulfurimonas sp. | reverse complement strand
TTATACGGAATATTTCAATGAATGTACTCAAAAGAGAAAAATATGATTATTTCCCTCAGGCTATTCGTATGATTGGTGGTAAAATTAAGAAGCTGTGTAACCTTTTAGTATGAATCAGCCGTGGTATGTAAATTGAATATACGGGCCTTTTGCCTCATCATGTCCTTTGACATTTTCTGTAACCAAAACACCAGGAATAAAATAATCAACTGTTACATCAGGATTAACCTGAACTTTATCAACAAGTTCCACCACTTTTTTTAATTTTTCTACTTGTTCTTTTACCATAATAACACTCCTCGTAATTTACATCAGCTCTATAGCTAATTTTAATAGTATAACAGACAGCATGGTAGTAAAATAAAACAAACTGAAAATATAAGAATTAGATTAATTATTTTATTTAAGATTATAAAAAGATTATCATTATCATTTGGAATAAAATTTAGCTATACTTTTATGATTAAAAACTAGGAGAGTGTATGCTTTATGATACCGTAGACAGAGCTAAAATAGAGGAGATGGTGCAACGCTTTTATGCTGATGTACTCAAAGATGATATTTTAAGCCCTTATTTTACAAAAGCCCTGGGAAGTGACCTTAAGAGTGGAAAATGGCATGAACATTTAAATACATTGATTGGATTTTGGTTGCTGATGATGAATGCAGAAAGTGGATACAAGGGTGATCCGTTTCCGCCACATGCGTTTTTAGGACAAATGTACAGAGAAACATTTGAACGCTGGCTGATACTTTTTAAAAATGTTGTTGATGGTATGTTTGTGCCGGAAATTGCGCAAAAATTTTATAAAAAAGCAGATATTTTAGCTGAGCAGTTTATTGAAAATTTAGGTATTGATGATGAAGAAGAGGAGGATTAAATGAGTGAGCAGGCAAAAATATTAGAAGAGATGCAACAACTGGTGATGCAAATTCTTAAGACAGGTACTGCAACGGAAGAGGAGGGCGACAGGCTTAATGAACTTGAAGAACAGATGCTAAAACAAAAATGCTACAGACCCACTCAGAGTCAAAACAGTGCCAATCAAGGTGAAGAAATTGCAGAACTGTTTTTTAACAATGATACAACAGGCGCAATAGATAAAATGTTAGAATATGAGATAACACCTGAAGATTTTTTCGGATTTGCAGCCTATCATTTTGAGGATGAACCACGAGTTGGAATCTTCACAGAGTCATTCATGGCTGATGTGGAAAAACTGTATAAAGCGAAATTTCAATAGCTTGCAACCCTTTAATTCAGCTCACTGTAAACGCAAGCTATAATAGTATTTTATAAACTTAATGATAAAATAACTGAAAAAGTTTTTATATATTTTGAAAAACAAGGTTTAACTTATGTACAACTACACCCCACCATACACTATAACCTCTAAAATACTAAACCTTACAAATCAAATCAGTGAGCATATAACAGAATTAAAATATACCTCAAATCAAAATATAACTCCAATGCTTAGAAAAAAGAACCGCATTAAAACACTTGCAGGTACACTTGAAATTGAGGGAAATTTTTTGGGTGAGGAAAAAATAACAGCTATTGTCAATGGTAGAAGAGTGTTGGGAAGCATCCCTGAGATAGCAGAAGTCAAAGGAGCTATAAAAGCATATCAAGAGTTGGAAAACTATAAGTATGATGATATATCTGATTTGTTAAAAGCGCATAAAATTCTTATGAATGAAATTTTGAATAATGCAGGTAGTTTTAGAACATCCAATGTAAGAGTAGGTGAACATATGGCTCCACAAAGTCATCTTGTGCCACAGCTTATGGATGAGCTTTTTGTATGGCTTAAAAATAGTAATGAGCATATACTTTTGAAATCTTGCATATTTCACTATGAATTTGAATTTATACATCCATTTATTGATGGAAATGGTCGTATTGGACGACTTTGGCAAAGTGTCATTTTGTACAATTATAATCCTCTGTTTGCCAGTTTGCCTACTGAAAGCATAGTTAGAGATCATCAAAAGGAGTATTACAAAGCCTTAGAAGATGCTACATCCTTAGGAGAGAGTACCCCTTTTATAGAATTTATACTCGATATGATTTTACAAACAGTCATAAAGTTCGGTAATGAGGTCGGTAATAAGGTCGGTAAT
>JALSLQ010000088.1 GCA_026988235.1 Sulfurimonas sp. | reverse complement strand
TGTCTATTTTTTAATCCAAGTGCAGGTTTAAATTGATGGAGATTATTCATTGAATAATCTTATCAAAGTTTTATGTATAGATGGATATAATCACTCACTAAAATAAAAATATTCGGAGCCATCAAATGAACAGAAAACAGATATATAACCCTAATTCAATTGAAAATGTAAATGATAGAAAAGTATTTGGTGGAAACCCAACGGGTATTTTTGAACTGAACAATATAAAATACCAGTGGGCATATAATCTGTGGGAAATGATGTTAAATAATACATGGTTTCCAAAAGAAGTCGATATGACTCGAGATGTCAATGACTATAAGCAGCTCACAGATGCGGAAAAAACAGCGTATGATAAAACACTTTCACAGCTCATTTTTATGGACTCACTCCAAACAAATAATCTGATTGACAATGTAAATCCTTATGTGACTGCACCAGAAATCAATCTTATTTTAGTGCGTCAGTCTTTTGAAGAAGCACTCCATTCACAAAGTTATGCTGTAATGGTTGACAGTATTTCTACAAACTCAGATGAAATTTATGATTTGTGGCGAAGAGATATGATGTTAAAACACAAAAATGATACGATTGCCGCAGTGTATCAAGAATTAGCAAAAAATCCGACTGACAGCAACTTTGTCAAAGCATGTTTTGCAAATCAAATTTTGGAAGGTATCTATTTTTACAGTGGATTTACTTATATATATACACTTGCACGCTCTGGAAAAATGCTTGGTTCTGCACAGATGATTCGTTTTATTCAACGGGATGAAGTGACGCACTTGGTACTTTTTCAAAATCTCATCAATACATTAAGAAAAGAACGGCCTGATTTATTTACAGATGCGTTAAAAGCAGATGTTATTGAAATGTTTAAAGAGGCTGTAAAACTTGAAAGCGAATGGGGTAAATATATTACGCAAGGACAAATTTTAGGTCTTACTGATGCCATTGTCGAGCAGTATATTCAGTACCTTGCTGATGACAGGCTTACTTCAGTAGGTTTTGAAAAACTTTACAATGTTTCAAATCCTATAAAATGGGTAGATGATTTTGCAAAATTTAATGATCAAAAAACGAACTTTTTTGAAGGAACAGTAACAAACTACTCAAAAGGTAGTCTCTCTTTTGATGATGATTTCTAAGACAGAGGAGTATACTCTATGTTCATTGTTATTTGAAACAACAAATAATTATGAAAATAATTTACAAACTCTTTTGGAATTAATAACACAAACAAAAGAAAATTCCGTTATTGTAGCCCCTGAAGTTTGTCTAACCTCCTATGATTATGAAAATATGGATGCCATGCTCTCTTTTGCTCCGATGGCTACCGAGGCATTGAAAAAAGTTTCTTATAACAAAATAATTGTTGTGACGATGTTAGAAGAGAAAGATGGTAAAGTTTATAATTTTGCCAAAGTTTTTCATAACGGGGAAGTGGTATTTCAAAGAGCGAAAACCAAGCTTTTTAAATTTGGCGATGAAGACAAATACATGCAAGCAGGAAGCGAAGAAGATTTTAAAATAGTAAAAGTTGCAGGTATTAAGTTAGCCGTGTTTGTTTGTTTTGAACTGCGTTTTAAGGAACTGTGGCAAAAATCAGAAGGGGCAGATGTTATTGCCGTATCTTCTTGGTGGGGAGAGTTGCGAACTCAACATTTTCAAATTTTAACACAGGCGTTAGCACTTATGAATCAGTGTTATGTTGTGGCAAGTGACAGTGCAAATAAAGAGTGCACAGCAATGAGTGGTATTATCACACCGCAGGGTCAAGCACTAAGAAACGGGAATAAGCCTTGCTTAAGCGTGAAATATAATAAAAAAGATATAACTCTTATGAGAAGATATATGGATGTAGGGATAAAATAATTTGGATAGAATAACAGCAACAAAAACAGCCCGTTTGGCAGATGAATGTGATGCAAAATTTCGCTTAAGTGATGTAGTAAAAAATGCTATTGCTCTAACAAACAGAGAAGCATTTGTTCCGATGGGGTTTAAACATAATGCCTATAAATTAGATGCTCTTCCAATCGGTGCAGACCAATATATCAGCTCTCCACTAACCGTTGCAAAGATGACAGAGTATTTGTTTCCAAGGGGTGCAGACAGAGTTTTAGAAGTAGGCTGTGGAAGTGGCTATCAGGCAGCAGTTCTTTCGCACCTTTTTCGTGGTGTATTTACAATAGAACGCATAGAACCACTTATGCTTGAAGCAAAGAAAAGATTTCGCCAACTGGGTATTAACAATATACATACTCGTACAGATGACGGACAAAACGGTTGGATTCAGTATGCCCCTTATGATCGAATTTTGTTTTCTGCAACGGCAAAAGAGATTCCAAAAAAGCTTTTTGAGCAATTAGCTGATGGAGGAATTTTAGTAGCTCCTTTACAAAAAGGGAATAAACAGGTGATTACCCGTTTTATCAAAAACGGCGAACATATTGAAGAAGAAGAGCTTGAAGATTGTGATTTTGTTCCGATACTTGATGGTGTACTCAAGTAGCTTTTTAAAGCTTTTTATAGTAAAATAGTAGTAATTTAATTGAGGGCATGATTATGGAAGAGATGTATGGCATAAAGTATGCAAAGCCGGAAGTTGTTTTACTACAAGAGACTGGAATAGGAGTGGCAGAGACGGCTGCACGCACATGTTATGACAGTTTTTCTAACAGTGAAAATGATGTTGTCAAGGAACTTGAAACCATACTCCCTAGTGCCCAAATGTGTGAATCTTTAAACAATATTGAAGAGTCACAACTGCTTGATGATTTGGCATGGACCTATTTTCATCACTCTATTTTAGAACATGCAAATCTCAGTTATCTTATTCGCGGAACCAGCCGAGGAGTTCTGCAAGAACATGCAAGACATCGCATACAAGCTATTAGTGTTAGAAGCACACGCTATACTATGAGTTCACTTATCAACGCTTTTGTGGCCTCAAAACAAGGTGGAGGCAAAGAATTTTTTATAGAAAAAGTTTTGGCATTTGATATGTTTGTCACGGTTGATGAAGCTTATAACAGACTTGAAATCGGTGGTATGCATGAGAAGCTTGATTTTCAATCAAAACAAGTAGAAAATTTTTATGAACTTGCCGTTGCAAAAAGTTCGCTTGGATTTTTAAAAGCATTGCAAAACAAACCTCAAGAACTGTATGATGCTTTACAAGCAGGGAAAAAGAAGAGAAATGTAGGTGATGCTTTTAAGCATATTATTACAGATAATGTGAAGGTAGATATGGTTGTCACTTTTAATCTTAGAAGTCTTAAAAATTACCTTACACTACGCGACAGCGGTGCTGCATATTTTCAAATACGCTGGCTGGCTCAGGAGATGATGAAAGTTACTCCTCAAAAATACCTTGATTTAATTATCAAGAAAAAATAGGATTTTTTATGATTAAAATTGCAATACTTACAATACTTTTTTTAACAGGATGTTCAAACATAACCATAACAGCTGCCATGTGCAATAAGCTAGAGCGTGATCCAACTGCTACAGTACCGCAAGAGTGCAGGGCATACAGTGAAAAAGAGGCAGACAAAGCATTTAACAAAGTTGTTAATGAGAAAAAAGTATCTGACTCAGATATAGAGTTTCATAAAGAAAAGTAGTATAATTGCGAAAAATATAAAGGAAAACAAATGGCGAGAAGTGAAGTATGTGAATTATGTGCCAGTAATGAAGAGGTAACTTTAAAGGAGCTTCCTGTAAGTGATTTAAGTGAAGAACAAAGTGTTTATCTTTGTGTTACATGTAAGAATCAAATAGAAAATGATGAGCTTAATGAAGCACATTTTAACTGCTTGAATGATGCTATGTGGAGTGAAGTACCAGCGGTTAAAGTAATGTCATATATTTTATGGAACAAGCTTGGTCGCGCTGATATGACAGATATGATGTATCTTGAAGAAGAGGAACAAAAACTTGCCGATGCAGCCATTAATGCAGACGCGAACAAAGTAGTTTTTCGTGATGCAAATGGTGTTGAACTTCAAGCCGGTGATAGCATCGTTATACTTAAAGATTTAGATGTTAAAGGGGCGGGTTTTACTGCAAAACGAGGGACAACTGTTACGCGTATAGCTCTTCCTAATGATATGGATGACCATGTTGAAGGTCGTGTAAACGGAACAAAAATTTATTTAAAAACTGAATTTATCAAAAAAGCATAAGAAGAAAAACAGTGAAACCATACGAGCGATTTTATAAAATAGAAAAAGATTTTCGTAATCCTTATGCTCGTGATAGAGATAGAATTATTCACTCAGCATCGTTTAGAAAGCTTGAGTATAAGACGCAGGTCTTTTTAAATCATGAGGGTGATTTCTTCCGCACCCGTCTCACACACTCTATAGAAGTTTCCCAAATTGCCCGTTCTATTACCTCCCAGCTTGAACTCAACGAGTCTCTTGCCGAAGCCATTGCACTGGCACATGATTTAGGGCATACACCTTTTGGACATATTGGGGGCGATACTTTGGACGAATGTTTAAAAGCTGATGGATTTACTAACGGTTTTGAACATAATTTTCAAAGTTTTCGTGTGGTTACAAAACTTGAAAAACGCTATAAAGATTTTGACGGACTCAATCTTACTTTTGCAACACTCGAAGGTATTTTAAAACACTCTTATCCTTATAAAAAATCCTTTTTGCCAAAGATTATAGATGAGCAGTTTGATTTAAACAAACATCCGACTTATGAGGCAATGGTTGTTGACCGTGCAGATGAAATAGCATATATGAGCCATGATATAGATGATGGGGTAAACTCCGGATTGATTACATTTGAAGATTTAAGAGAGAGTGAACTAGCCTGTAAAATCCTTGAAAAAGTTGCACAAGAGGGTGTAGGAGAAGAAAATGATGAGATGTTTCGTTATAGATTTAGCTCAAACCTTATCAATCATCTAGTCTATTCTTTACTTGATTACTCAAAACAAAAAGTTGCTCATCGTGAAGAGATGCCTATAGGTTTTGACAAAGAGTTAGAGACAAAAATTAAGAAACTTAAAAAGATTCTTTTTATAAAAATGTATCAGCATAAAAATATAGTACGAAAAATGTATGCCGGGAAACAGGCTATAAAAGGTTTATATAAAGGTCTGATGGAAGAAGAAAAAATGCTTCCGCAGTTTTACTACAAGCAGTTACATGTAAGGAATAAACATCGTGTTATCGCTGATTATATTGCAAGTATGAGCGACAGATATGCAGTGAATTTTCATAATGAAATGTATGGAAAAATTTAAAGTATCTCTTATATATGAGATACCTTTACAACAAGTTTTTTTACAGATTGTTCAATAATATCAGCTTTTTCTTTCATGGTATGAATAGCAGATTTTGTAACACTCATAGTTTGTTGCTGTTCTTGTGTTAAATTTCTTGATGCGTATGCTTCATTTTTGATAATCTTAGAATTTTCGGTATCTTCAAGACTTTTTTGATGAGTATTGGCAACTTCATCTCTCGCTTGAGCTAAACCTTCTTGCAATTCTTTTGAAATATCGACAAGTTCTAATGTGTATTGTGCATTTTTTTGGACATTATTGCTTGAATCTAATATGCTTTGGACGATGACATTGACGCCTGCATTTATTTCCGTAAGAGATTTTTGTGTATTTTCAGCAAGTAGTCTTACTTCATCTGCAACAACGGCAAATCCACGCCCATGTTCTCCAACACGGGCTGCTTCTATGGCGGCATTCAGTGCTAAGAGGTTTGTTCTATCAGAGATATCAGAAATAATACTCAGTATATTTTTTATATCTTCGGCATTTGCGGTTAAAGATTGTAGATGCTCATTGACAACTATTTCGCCTTCATGAGTTTGAATAATCTGCTCTTGTAATTCCGACATTTTTGTAATAGATTCATTGATTTTGATTGTTACATTATTGAGGCTTTGTAAAACTTCCTGAGAAAATTCTAAATTACTATCTGATTCTACTGTAATAATATCAAGCTTATCAAGTACTTTTGTTCCAAGAACTTCAGAACTGAGAAAATCTTTTTCTACCATAGAAATATTTTCTTTTAAATGGTGTAACTCTTCATCTAGTTCTTGAGAGGAAGACGCTAAATGTTTCGTCTCATTCACTTTTGCAGTAAATATATTAATGAGTTCTATCATCTTTTGATATTCTTTTGAGTATTTTAATTGCATAGTGATAGGTTCATCAACTTTAAAGTTAGAAAGAGAATGAATAATTTTTTTGGCAACATCAACACCGTTTATTTTTTCATCTAAATCATGAATCAAAATAACAAAAGCAATGACTACTTGTATAATTTGAGATAAGAGATTGTCCGTAAAAACAAAAGCATTTATGAGAAGTAAAACAATACCAATCCAGTGGACAAGCCTCATACGAAGAAAAAGTGAAGTCATAATAGCACCTTAATATAAAATATTACAACTATTATAGCATTGAAAATCATTTTTTCTTATAAAGATAAAATTTTCACTAGCATAATTTAAATAAAATTTTATAATAATAAAAAAATCACAATATTTTGATATTTTATATTGTTATAGAAAAATTATCTTATTTTGACGCATAAAATATATATTTTATGGTTTTATTTAAGAAACCTTAGTTAGTATGATTACTAGTACTTATATAATATACTATCTAAATCCACAATATGAAAAAGAGTTATTTATAAGTATTAAAATAATTATATTATCACAACATAATTAATAACTTTATTACACAAAGGAGCAATGTGAGCATCTTGATTATTATATCGTTAATAGGAATTATAGTAGTCTCTGTTTTATGGACTCAAATAAGAGATTTAAGAAAGAAGCTAAATTTTGAAAAAGAGAGACAAATTAAATTTCAAAAAGAAAAAGAGGAA
>JALSLQ010000087.1 GCA_026988235.1 Sulfurimonas sp. | reverse complement strand
AGCGTGTTGACTTTTCCGGGCGTTCTGTCATTGTTGTTGGACCATCTTTAAGAATGGATGAGTGTGGATTACCAAAAAAGATGGCTTTAGAGCTATTTAAACCACATTTAATAGCAAAACTTGAAGATAAAGGCTATGCAACAACGGTGAAAGCTGCCAAAAAAATGATTGATGCTAAAACAAATGAGGTATGGGAGTGCCTCGCTGAAATTGTTGATGGGTATCCAATTATGCTCAATCGTGCACCGACACTTCACAAGCTTTCTATTCAAGCATTTCATCCGAAACTGATTGATGGAAAAGCTATTCAGCTTCACCCATTGGTTTGTGCAGCATTTAATGCCGATTTCGATGGGGATCAAATGGCTGTTCACATACCGCTTTCTTCTGCTGCTATTGCTGAATGTAAAGTTTTGATGCTTGCATCTATGAATATACTACTTCCTGCATCAGGAAAAGCGATTGCTACACCTTCTCAAGATATGGTACTTGGTATCTATTATATCTCATTAGAGAAAAATGCTGTAAAAGGTTCTAACAAGCTTTTTGCTAATGTAGATGAAATTAGAATTGCATTAGAACACAATGCGCTTGATTTACATGCAAAAGTAAGAACACGGGTTGATGGAAGAATCATTCATACGACTGCAGGGCGTTTGTTAATTAAAGCTATTCTCCCAGATTTTGTTCCAGTTGAACTTTGGAACAAAGTGATGAAGAAAAAGGTGATTAATGAAATCGTTGATTATGTGCAAAAACATGGCGGTATAGGTGTAACTGCATCTTTCCTTGATGGATTGAAAGATTTAGGTTTCAAACATGCAACAGAAGCAGGTGTTTCAATTTCAGCGGATGATATCCGTGTGCCAGATATGAAGCCTGCAAAGATTGCTGAAAGTAAAGCAAGAGTTATTGAAATTCAAAAGCAATTTGAAGCGGGGCTTTTAACGGAACAAGAAAGATACAATAAAATTATTGATGTTTGGACAGATACAAATAACACACTGGCTCACGAGATGATGCAGTTAGTTCAGACTGATAAAGATGGATTTAATTCTATTCACATGATGGCCGATTCTGGGGCGCGTGGTTCTGCTGCACAAATTCGTCAGCTTGCAGGTATGCGTGGATTGATGGCTAAACCAAGTGGTGATATTATTGAAACACCAATTATCTCTAACTTTAAAGAGGGGCTTAATGTAATTGAGTACTTCATTTCAACGCACGGTGCTCGTAAAGGTCTTGCCGATACAGCACTTAAAACTGCAAATGCGGGGTATTTGACTCGTAAACTTGTGGATGTTGCACAAAATGTGAAAATTGTTGAACACGACTGTCATACGCACGAAGGTATTGAAATTTCGGATATACAAGACCAAAATACATTGATTGAATCATTAGAAGACAGATTGAACGGTCGTGTACTTTCAGATGACATAATTGATCCTATATCAAATGAAATTTTGTATGCTGAGGGAACACTTCTTGATGAAGTTTCTGCCAAAGTTATTGCTGAATCAGGCATTAAAACGGCGGTAATTAGAACGCCGACTACATGTAAAAGTCAAGATGGAATTTGTGCATTATGTTATGGTGTCAATCTAGCTACAGGTTATATTGTTCGTGCGGGTGAAGCAGTCGGAATTATTGCAGCTCAATCTATTGGTGAGCCTGGTACTCAGCTAACCCTAAGAACATTCCACGTCGGTGGTACGGCTTCTTCTACTGCGCAAGAACGTCAAGTAATTGCAGAAAAAGAAGGATTTATTCGTTATTATAATTTGAAAACTTATAAAAACAAAGAAGGTAAAAACATTGTTGCAAACAGACGTAATGCAGGTGTATTACTTGTTGAACCAAAAATAAAAGCACCATTTGCCGGAACTATAGAAATTCAGACTATTCATGACGAAGTTATTATAAGTGTTAAGTCTGATTCAGAAACAGTACGTTATTCATTGCGTAAAATTAAAATTGCAAAACCAAATGAACTTGCAGGTGTTAGCGGGCAAATTGAAGGAAAATATTATTTCCCTCATAAAAATGGTGAAAAAGTTGAAGCACTTGATTCTATTGTTGAAACAATTAAAGACGGCTGGAATGTACCGAGTCGTATTCCGTATGCATCAGAACTGTTAGTTGATGACGGTGCACCGGTTACGAAAAAAATTCTTGCAAAAGAAAAAGGTACTGTGAAGTACTTCTTGCTTAAAGGTGATTATTTAGAAAGATTTGAAGGTGTTAAAGCCGGATATGAAGTCGTAGAAAAAGGTCTTTTTGCAGCAGTCATTGATACTAATAATCGTGAAGGGGTTCGTCACTATATTGCACGTGGTTCAGTCATTGTTACTGATAATGATGAAAGCGTTGAGAGAGATACAGTTATTGCAAAACCTTCATCTGATGAGTCAGTTGTTATAGCGGAATGGGATCCATATTCTAATCCGATTATTTCAGAAGCAAACGGTGTTGTGAAATATGAAGATATTATAGTAGGCACTACTGCAAGTGAACAACTTGATGAATTGACCGGGAAAACTCGTTTAATGATTAATGATCACATATCTTCAGAATACAAGCCTGCGATTGTATTGGCAACAGAAGACGGTGAGCTGTTACGCTATGCAGTTGAACCAAAATCATCTGTATATGTTGCTGATGGTGCGGAAGTGAAAGTTGCAGATATTTTGGCTAAAACGCCAAAAGCTTTACAAAAATCATCAGATATTACAGGGGGTCTTCCTCGTGTATCTGAACTTTTTGAAGGTCGTCGTCCTAAAGCTACTGCACTTATATCAGAAATTGATGGTGTTGTAAGCTTTGGTAAACCACTTCGCGGTAAAGTAAGAATTATAGTGAGCAATGTTGAAAACGGTATAATAAAAGAGTATTTTGTTGATAAATCACATGAGAGTGTTGTAAATCCTAGTGACTTTGTTCACGCTGGGGAACGACTTACTACTGGTATCTTATCTTCACATGAACTTTTACGCATTATGGGTGTGAAAGCACTTTATGATTATCTTGTATCAGAAGTACAGCAAGTATATCGTTCTCAAGGGGTTAATATCGCCGATAAACATATTGAAGTTATTTTTACTCAAATGTTGCGTCAAATTAAAATTGTCAAATCAGGCGATACTAAGTTTATTGAAGGTGATTTAGTTTCAAAAGCTAAATTTGCAGCTGAAAATGAAAAAATCATTCGTCTTGGCGGTCGTCCTGCAATTGCCGAACCTTTCTTGGTTGGTATTACACGCGCGGCAGTTTCGGCTGACTCTATCATCTCGGCTGCATCATTCCAAGATACTACGAAAGTATTGACTGAAGCTGCAGTATCTGCTAAAGTTGATAACTTAGAAAACTTAAAAGAAAATGTTATTATTGGTCGTACTATTCCTGTTGGAACCGGTATTTATAAAGATCAAGACATTGAATTGGTAAGTGGAGAAGAATTATAATATCTTTGTTGAAACATTGCTAATAAGAATTTAGCAATGTTTCTTTTCACTCTTTTTCTCACTCTCATATATAAAAATTAATTCATACTTAAAATAAGCTAACTTTAATTACAATTTCTGTATTATTTCGTGTCTATAACTCTCTCAATTATGACTTCCTATTTCAAAAAACACTGTTTTTTGTAGCTTTAGGGGGTTGTAGGGACATTCGTCTCTGCCGTAATAATGGGCTTTTGCTCATTATAGATAAATAAAAGAAAGTTAAATTCTACTGGAAAAATTTAAGAAAAAAGGAATTGTATGCCTACAATCAATCAATTGATTCGTAAAGAGCGTAAACGTGTGATTAAAAAATCAAAATCACCAGCTCTTAACTCATGTCCACAGCGTCGCGGTGTATGTACGCGTGTTTACACAACTACACCTAAAAAACCTAACTCGGCTTTAAGAAAAGTTGCAAAAGTTAGATTAACTTCTGGTTTTGAAGTTATTTCATATATTGGTGGTGAAGGTCATAACCTTCAAGAACACTCTATCGTACTTGTTCGTGGCGGTCGTATTAAAGATTTACCTGGTGTAAAGTATCACATCGTTCGTGGTGCACTTGATACCGCTGGTGTTGCAAATCGTACTGTTGCTCGTTCTAAATATGGAACAAAAAAACCAAAAAAATAATCTAATATTATTTTTTAATATTATTCAATAGCTACAGGATTAATCTTTAGTGGTTAATTTTGAGTAAATTTGAAAATACAAATTGAAGTAAGGAAAATTACAAATGAGAAGAAGAAAAGCTCCCGTTCGTGAAATTATGCCAGATCCAGTGTATGGAAGCAAAATTTTAACGAAATTTATAAATAAAATTATGTTAGATGGTAAAAAATCTACAGCTGAAAAAATCATCTACAGTGCAATGGATATCATTGGCTCTCGTGGAGAAAAATCAGGAATAGACACATTTAATGAAGCTATTGATAATATTAAACCTATTATAGAGGTTAAAAGTCGTCGTGTTGGTGGTGCTACTTATCAAGTTCCAGTAGAAGTACGCCCAGTGCGTCAGCAGTCTCTAGCAATAAGATGGCTAGTCGATGCCGCTCGTAGTCGTAATGAAAGAACAATGGCTGAGAGATTAGCAAATGAATTTATGGATGCTTCATCTGATAAAGGTTCTGCATTTAAGAAAAAAGAAGATACATATAGAATGGCAGAAGCTAATAAAGCATTTGCTCATTATAGATGGTAATAGGATAAATTATGGCAAGATCACATAAGCTAGAAGATGTAAGAAACATTGGTATTGCTGCTCACATTGATGCGGGAAAAACAACAACAACGGAAAGAATACTTTTTTATACAGGTGTTGAACATAAAATCGGTGAGGTTCATGATGGTGCTGCTACTATGGACTGGATGGAGCAAGAGCAAGAGCGTGGTATTACAATTACTTCAGCTGCAACAACATGCGAATGGCAAGGAAAACAGATAAATATTATCGATACTCCGGGTCATGTCGACTTTACTATTGAAGTTGAGCGTTCTATGCGTGTTCTTGATGGTGCTGTTTCCGTATTTTGTGCTGTTGGTGGTGTACAACCGCAATCAGAAACAGTTTGGAGACAGAGAAATCGCTATAAAGTGCCTTCTATTGTTTTTGTAAATAAAATGGATAGAACTGGTGCAGACTTTTATGAGGTTGAACGCCAAATTCGTGATCGCCTTAAGGGAAATCCAATGCCTTTTCAGCTTCCTATTGGTGCTGAAGATAAATTTGAAGGTGTAGTTGACTTAGTACAGATGAAAGAAATTGTATGGGATGAAGATGCTGCAATGGGTTCAAACTACCATATACAAGACATTCGTCCTCAAATGCAAGAAATAGCTGATGAATACAGAGAGAAAATGCTTGAAACTTTAGCTGAAGTTGAAGGTAATGATGATTTTGCTGAAAAATTCTTAGATGGTGAAGAGATTTCACAGCAAGAGATAAAAGCGGCCATTAAATCTGCAACTATAGGTATGGCTGTTGTTCCGATGACTCCGGGGACTGCATTTAAAAACAAAGGTGTTCAAACTTTACTTGATGCTGTTGTTGATTATTTACCTTCACCGGTTGAGGCAGCACCTATTCTTGGTACTATGATGGATGATGAAGAACAAGAAGTTGTTGTTAAATCAACTGATAACGGACCTTTTGCTTCATTGGCATTTAAAATTATGACCGACCCATTTGTGGGTGTTCTTACTTTTATTCGTGTTTACCGTGGTTCTTTAGAATCAGGTTCTTATGTACATAATACGACAAAAGATAAAAAAGAGCGTATTGGTCGTATCTTAAAAATGCACGCTATTAAGCGTGAAGAGATTAAAGAAATTTATGCCGGTGAAATCGGTGCAGTTGTTGGTTTAAAATCAACGACAACGGGTGATACTTTATGTGATCCTGCTGAAAAAGTTGTGCTTGAGAGAATGGATTTTCCAGAGCCGGTTATTTCTGTTGCAGTTGAGCCAAAAACAAAAGCCGACCAAGAAAAAATGGGTATTGCTTTAGGAAAACTTGCAGCTGAAGATCCATCTTTTAGAGTGCATACTGACGATGAAACTGGTCAGACTATTATCTCTGGTATGGGTGAATTGCACCTTGAAATTCTTGTTGATAGAATGAAGCGTGAGTTCAGTGTTGAAGCAGAAGTTGGTGCTCCACAAGTTTCTTACCGTGAATCTATCAAAAAAGAAGTAAACCAAGAGTACAAATACGCAAAACAATCTGGTGGACGCGGACAATTTGGACATGTATTTCTTAAAGTAAAACCAGGTGAGCCTGATACAGGTTTTGTTTTTCATAATGAAATCAAAGGTGGATCTGTTCCTAGAGAATATATTCCAGCTGTTGAAAAAGGTTGTTCTGAAGCTATGGCTAACGGTGTTCTCGCAGGCTATCCAATGGAAGATGTTGATGTGACATTGTATGATGGTTCTTACCATGATGTAGATTCAAATGAAATGGCATTTAAACTTGCTGCTTCTATGGGATTTAAAGCTGCTTGTCGTAAAGCAGATGCTGCAATCCTTGAGCCAATGATGAAAGTCGAAGTTGAAGTTCCTGAGGACTATATGGGTGATGTTATCGGTGACCTGAATCGTCGTCGTGGACAAGTTAACAACATGGGTGATAGAGCAGGCAATAAAATTATTGATGCTTTCGTTCCTCTTGCTGAAATGTTCGGTTACTCAACTGACCTTCGTTCTGCAACGCAAGGGCGTGCTACATATGCTATGGAATTTGATCACTACGCAGAAGTTCCAAGAAATGTATCTGAAGAAATTCAGAAAAAGCGTAACGGTTAATTAACTCGTTATAAACTTTTATTCCTAGGCACTCTCATTGAGAGAGTGCACGGTAAATCAAAACTAAGCTATTTTTATATTTTGTACCTAGGTTTTAAAGTTAATATTTTTTGGAACCGGTACTTTAGTGCCGGCTGTTTCAACTTTCCTGCCACTTTCAGCCCGGACTAAAGTCCGGGTTCCAAAAATCAAAAATTTGTTATAATTATAAAATTTTTTATTAGGTATATAATAATGTATAAAATACTTTTACTCCTTCTTTTATCTCTTACTCTTTATGCTCAAAATCCAAAAGCTTTTTCAGCACTTGGCGATATCATTTACAATAATGTTGGTAAAATCGAAAAATTAGAAAATATTGATGACTATGAGATATATAAAAAGAAAATTCAAGAGTATGTTATCGAAGTAAAAAAAGTAAAAAAAGATGGATTTGCACTTGATGAGAGAATAAATGATAATAAAATGAAGTATTTGAACAAGCTAAGAAAGCTTGCACAGACAAATGATTTTTTTGTCCGATCTGCTAAAAGAAATTTAGATCTTGCTATAGAAAATGAAAATTCAAAACTTTTTTCTCAAATTATAAACACTGGTCTTATTGATGAGAAACAGAGTAAAAATAAAATTATTGACTATTATTTTGCACATTCTAATGAAGTGAATGCAAGCGGTTTAATACAAAAATATTTAGATAATGATAAAAAGTTACGAGCGAAAAAAGAGTATAAAAAAAGTTTGCTAAAGAGTAAGAAGTGGCGAGAAATGCAAAAAATTAAACGGATTAGAAAAAATGATAAACTGCAACAAGAAAAACTTGAACAGCAATTGAATCAAGAAGTACAAAAGAAAAAGCTAGAGATTAGACAAGAACAAAAAAGAGAACTTTCTAAGACCATATAAATTCTTCATGCTCATTTGGTCTGTCTTGCAAGGTTACAAAAGGTGTGTACTCTGCCTTATAAGAAAGAGAAGGACATCCCTCCACATAGTAGCCTAAATAAATCCATTTCTTATTTGCATTTTTAGCAAATTGTATTTGATGGTATAAAGAAAGTTTTCCTAAAGAGTATTTTGCATACGCAGGGTCATAGTAAAAATATATAGAAGAAATGCCATTTTCAAGTATATCTATCAAATCGACTGCTATTAATTTCTCTTCGTAATAATAAAGTACTTCATAGCCAAAATCACCATGTCCGGTTACAAAAGAATTATAGTAGTGCTCTGGAGTCGTTTTTGAATAGTTCCATCCTTTTTTTTCATGCATATAAAGATGGTACTTATCAAACAAATCAAGATGCTCCTGTGTCATTGTCGGTGTTTGAATAAATGTACGAATATTTTTTGCTTTTTTTAGAATCCTTTTAGCTGATTTGCTAAAAGTGAAGTTACAAACATCTATTTTAATACTTTGACATTCGTTACATGTAGCACATAGTGGTCTGAAATACATCTTACCAAAGCGTCTGTACCCTCGTTCAATGAGATTTTCACAAGACACAGCAGTAGAGTTGTCAATCACTTTATAGTGTGTAGTTTGTTTTTTATCTTCAAGATAAGAGCATTTATCATCAAGCAAAAATTCTTTTAGTAGATTCATTTTAGTCTTTTAAGACGCAAAGCCCGCACTAAAGTACGGGTTCCGACAATGCTATTAAGCACGGTTCATCGCTATTAAAACACCCTCTATCATTGCATCAATATCACCGTCTAAAATGCCAGAGACATTAGAATATGCTTCATTGCTTCTTGTGTCTTTTATCTGTTGATAGGGTTGCATAACATAAGAGCGTATTTGATGTCCCCAACCTATTTCACTTTTTGCTATGCCCGCTTCTTTGGCTTTTTGCTCTTCAAGCTCGAGTTCATATAAACGAGATTTGAGCATTTTCATAGCCGTTGCTTTGTTTTTATGCTGACTTCTATCATTTTGACACTGTACGACAACCCCTGTTGCAATATGGGTCAATCGTATGGCAGACTCTGTTTTGTTTACATGTTGCCCACCTGCACCACTTGAACGGTAGGTGTCTATGCGTATGTCTTTGTCCTCTATGGTGATGTCAATGTCATCATCAATTTCTGGCGAGACCATAACAGAGGCAAAAGAGGTATGGCGTTTTGCATTGGAGTCAAAGGGGGAAATTCTTACGAGCCTGTGAATGCCATTTTCGACTTTGAGGTAGCCGTAAGCATTTTCACCCTTTATAAGTACAGAAACATCTTTGATGCCGGCTTCGTCTCCTGATTGATAATCCAAAATCTCTACCTTAAAGCCTCGACGCTCAGCCCAGCGTTTATACATTCGTAGCAACATCTCTACCCAGTCTTGAGACTCCGTTCCACCTGCACCGGGATGAATGGATAAAATGGCATTATTGGCATCTGTTTCTCCGCTGAGTAGGACTTCTATTTCCATGTCACGAATTTGTTTTTGTAGGTTTGGTGCATCTTCATATAAGGCTTCAAGTGATTCGTTGTCATCCTCCTCTTTTGCCATATCATACAACTCTTTTGCATCTTCAACGGCACTGTTTGCGATGTTGTATTTGTCAAGTTTTCTTTGCAGTTGTGTCTTTTCTTTTTGTATTTTGGCTGCGTTATCTGCATCATTCCAAAAATCTTGCTCATTTTCCATGGCTTGTATTGCATCTAGTCTTGCCTGAAGTTTTTCGGGTTCAACAACACCGGTAATATTTTTCATTTTTAAGGTAATATTTTTTAAAAGTTCTGTGTATTCATAATTATCCATGTTTCGCCTATATAAAAAATCTTTGATATAATTCTGTCATTATATTATATTGGGACTTAAAATGAAGATTATATCAAATCCTTTGGCATTACAACAACATGTGAAAAATATTGATAAAACAGTGGGGTTTGTACCTACTATGGGAGCTTTACATGAGGGGCATATAGCGCTTATACGAGAGGCTAAAAAAGAAAATGAGTTAGTCGTAGTCTCTATTTTTGTCAATCCGACACAGTTTTTAGCAGGCGAAGATTTAAAAAAATACCCAAAAAAAGAGGAAGCAGATAAAAAAATATGTGAATTAGCAGGAGTAGATGTACTGTTTCTTCCTCAAGCAAAAGATATATATACGCAAGATGAAGTAAAAATCTGTGCACCCAATGTACGGGGTTATGTCCTTGAGGGTGCTACCCGACCTGGGCATTTTAGCGGTGTTTTAACGGTTGTGATGAAACTGCTCAATATAGTCAGCCCGAGTAGAGCCTATTTCGGCAAAAAAGATGCACAACAGTTACATCTTATAAGTGCAATGGTGCAACAGTTTTTTATGAGTGTTGAAATAATTCCTGTAAATATAGTACGCGACAGTGACGGTTTGGCGCTTAGTAGCAGAAATGTTTACCTCTCAAGCAAGCAAAGAGTAGAAGCACTTAAAATTCCTAAGTCTTTGTACACGGCATCACAACTGATTGGAAAAAATATTCTCAATACGGTACAAATAAAAGAGGCAATGAAGCAAATATTAGCACCTTTACATGTAGAATATGTAGAAATACTCAATCGTGATTTTGAAGTGATTAAGGAAGTAGAATTAGGCAACACAATTATACTCGTCGAAGTTATTGTCGGACAAACGAGATTACTTGACAATATTTGGCTCTAAATATCCTTCTTCTATCATAATATCAACAGCCTTTTTAAAAACAGGTACGGCTGTTTGGGAGGCATACTGACTTTTTTGAGGTTGAATGACCACCACTCCTATGCTGAATTTATGTTTTTTATCATTGGCAAAACCCATAAAAACCGTGTTGTATTTGTGTACATATTTTTTCTTTTCAACTATGTGAGCCGTTCCTGTTTTTCCTCCGATTTGCAAGCCTTTTGTAATGGCCTTTTTTCCGGTACCTTCATTGACGGTTTTGATTAAAATCTTTTTCATTCTGTTGGCGGTTGCGCTCTTTATAACCTGAACAGGATCTTCATATCCAAGCTCTTTCACAGTTCCTCTCTCATCTATAAAGCTCTTTACGAGCTTAGGTTTTACCATACGACCGTTATTGTTAAAAGCACTGTACGCACGCATTAACTGCATGAGGTTCACCCGTATGCCGTAGCCGTAAGAACATCTAGATTTATATGTTACATCTTCAAGGCGTTTGGCACTCGGAATGGAGCCTGTTCTTTCATAAATCAAATCAGGGGTAGATTTATTTGCAAAGCCAAAACTTTTGAGACCTTTGTGAAATTCATAGCCTGAAAGTTTTTGTGCAAGTTGTGCCATGCCGATATTTGACGAATATACTATGACATTTTCAGCACTTAACCAGCCAAATTTATGCTCATCGGTAATGACTTTTCTACCCATTTTAAAACGCCCATTATGTCCATTGACCAAATCATAAGGATTGACTAGCTTATGCTCTAGTAGCAGTGAAAATGTTATGGGTTTAAGGACACTTCCTGGTTCAAAACTATATTCTATCATGGAACTATTCAAAGAGGAGTAGTCACTGCGTTTAATTGCTTTTGGCAAGTACCTGTTTGAGCTTGCCAGTGCTAAAATATCGCCTTTTGTAGAATCCATGACAGCTATCATGACTTCTTTGGCTCGAAGTTTTTTTTTCATGACATCGAGCATTTTTTCTATTCTGATTTGAAAAGAAACAGGAATGGTTAGTTTTATATCAAGACCATTGATTTTTGGTTTAGTAAAACTCTCTTTGTTTAAAATAATGTAATTGTTGACATCTCGTTTGCCTCTGCTATATCCGTTTTGTCTGGGTGAGAGTTCATTGTCGAATTTTTTTTCTAGTCCTTTGACGCCTCGTATGGAAGTATAACCATCTTCTTCTATTTTATGTGTGTACCCTATAATAGGTGTGAGAAGCGTGCCATAAGGGTATTCTCGGCTTTCACCGCTCTCTATAATGCTAAGTCCATGCACGGAACGCAAGCCTGTTTTTGGGTTTTTGAGTTCTAAAAATACTTTAAATCGTCTCAATTCTCTTGTCAAAGTTTTTAAATAATGCGCTTGGAGTTGGGCTACATTGTAACTTAATACCACAATTCCTTGGTGTTTTGCAAGTTTTTTCCTTATCTCTTTTGGACGCATACCGGAGTAGATACTAAAAAGTTTGACAAACAACTCTTTTTTGTCGGGGTCAATGTATCGTGTGTTGACAACGGCTTTATAGAGCTTTTTGGATGTTGCTATGTGAAAACCGTCTGCACTTATAATGCTTCCCCTCTGTGCTTTTGAACTCTCTATCGCATACAAAGAGGGCATATTGCGAGATTTTGTAGCTGTTAAAAGCATGACACTTAAAAATACTAAAAAAGCAAAGGAAATAAGAACATATAGAAGGAGGATTTTTTTACTTTTGTTGCGGTTTATCATTAAGTTATTGTGTGCAGAGGTAGATTATAATTGAGTTCTACCAATCTCTTTATAAGCACTGAGGGCTTTGTTGCGAATTTCAAGCATAAGTTTCATACTTGTTTCTGCTTTACCGATGGCAAGAGCTGCTTGATGCAAATCTTTCACTTGTCCCGTTGCCAAATCTGCTATGGCTTTTTCACTATCTTTTTGAATATCGTTGACTTCATTGAGGGCTGATTTGAATTGATTGGCAAAAGATTCTCCACCGTTGCCTTTTTCTACAGCACCTTTTTCTTTTAAAAAATCAGCTGTTGATGCGCCTGATAACTTGCTAATGTTAGTCATATTTATTCACTCCATCTTTTATTGTAAAAGTGATATAGCCGAATTTGCCATATCTTTTGCACTTTGAAATGCGGCAACATTTGCCTGATACGAACGAGTCGCTTCTACCAAATCGGACATTTCCACAACAGGATTAATGTTGGGGTATGCCACATACCCGTTTGCATCTGCATCCGGATTGTTAGGTTCAAATTTCATAAGAGGTTTGCTGTCATCTCTTACGATTTTGTCAACGACTACACTCATTATAGCAGGATTTACCTTTTGTCCAAATTGTCTCTCATCTAAGGGGTCTTCATATTTTGCACTTTGTGTATTTTCACCTAAGGCTTGGTTATAGGCATCATTAAAATTAACAGCTTTAAAAACAACTTCTCGTCTGCGGTAAGGTCCGCCCTCATCTGTTCTTGTTGTCTGTGCATTTGCTATATTGCTCGAAATAGTGTTAACACGGACTCTTTGTGCGGAGAGTCCATAGCCACTAATGTCAAAACTGCTGAGAAAATTACTCATGTTTATTCCTTATACTTTTGAGGAAGCATCTATGACACTTCTAAAAATTGCACCATCTTTTTTCGCTGCCATAACAATGGCATTAAACATAATGGAGTTTTTACTCATTTCTGTTGTTTCCACATCTATGTCAACAGAGTTACCGTCATTTCTTGCCATCTGTCCATCTCTGAAAAAGAGTGTTGGCTTGATTGAAGATGTTTCTTGTTGGGGTTGCAAATCTCTTTCATCGGTAATTGCCATTTTAAGTTGATGGGAATTATCTTGATATAATGCTTTTTCTTGTGCAATGAGTGCATCTTCAAAGCGAATATCTCTGGGTTTATAATAAGGAGTATCTGCATTGGCAATATTTGATGCGATCATGTCTTGACGCTCAGCACGATAGTCCATCGCACGCGCTAAAAGTACATGGGTTTTAGATATTTCAATGCTCATAAATGCTCCTTAGTTTACATGTAACGGTAT
>JALSLQ010000086.1 GCA_026988235.1 Sulfurimonas sp. | reverse complement strand
AATGTTTTAGGAACCCGTACTTCAGTGCGGGTTGAGAGTGGCAAGAAAGTAGCAACAGCCGGCACTAAAGTACCGGTTCCGAGGGGATGACTTTGGAACGCGGACTTTAGTCCGGGCTGAGAGTGGCAAGAAAGTAGCAACAGCCGGCACTAAAGTACCGATTCCGAAACGAAACGGAACCCGTACTTCAGTGCGGGCTGAGAGTGGCAAGAAAGTAGCAATAGTCGGCACTAAAGTACCGATTCCGAAACGAAACGGAACCCGTACTTTAGTGCGGGCAATGCGTCTTTTAAATAAAAAAACTCAGATTAAGCAAACTTTAATGAAACTAAGCTCATAATGGTTTTTAAGATTACTAGTGTAATCCAATTTTATATAAATAAGGAGTTCTTATGAAAAGAGCTGGTTTTACAATGATCGAATTGATCTTCGTTATCGTTATTTTAGGTATTTTAAGTGCAGTGGCACTTCCAAAGTTTATTGGGGTTTCTCAACAAGCACATGATCAAAAAGTGAAATCATTTGCAGGTACATTGAATCGTACAGTTGGTCCATCTATGTGGGCAAAATCTTTAGCAGATGGAAATAATGGCGTTGTTGCCACAGCTGCAGCTGGTCTTTGTGACACTAAAGCAGATTTGTTAACTTATGTGGATACAATTCCTGCAGAATTAACATTTAGCACAACAACTCCTTGTAGTTTTGATGCAAATACTAGTGCTGGTGGTGCGAAATCTATAACTTTTGTCGATGGAAATGCAACAACTGCTCCAAAATGGACAGTTAATTAATTTATTTTTTCCCAAAGTATATACTTTGGGAATTTATTTTACCTAAAAATCTTCTTTTATAAACAATTAACAAACTTTTAACTATAATAAATCACTTAAGGACTTACCATGAAACAAGCTTTTACTATAATAGAACTAATGTTTGTTATTGTCATTTTAGGTATTTTATCGGCGATTGCTTTGCCTAAATTTGCAACAACAAAAAATTTGGCGGACATTGCTAAAGGTCGTTCGGATGTTATGGCGATTCGCTCTTCTATTTTATCAGAGAGACAGAGTCAGCTTATAAAAGGGGTAAACACTTACATTCCAAAGCTTGATAGTAATTTTACAACACTTTTTACAGGTACTAATACACGAACACTTTTAAAATATGGAATAACCCCCGGTGCGACTGATGGAAAATGGTCAGCTGCTGATAATACTGGGAAAAATTATAATTTTAAAGTAGATGGAGTAAATACTCCTTTTACATATGATGATAGCACTGGTATTTTTGAGTGTGTTTCTAATAAAAATGGTACAACAGTACAAAAAAATTGCTACAAGATGACAAAATAATAAATTCCTATAATTAAATAATTAATCGAAATTTGAGTATAATTAAGTATGGTTAAAACGAAGTATTCACTTGAATATAAAAAGATTAAAGGATTTATAAGATGGATTTAGCAACAGTTGCAATTGTAGCAATAGCAATTCTTTTTGCGGCTACAATAATATATGGCACCAAACAAATAATCGAAATCGACAGTTAGTATTATGTCATACAGTGTAAATAAATCTTTTTAAATTTGCGTATAAATTACTACAATATAGCACTCATAGGCTCACCGCTTGATGCGTTTACTTATCATTCAGAGAGTAATATACCCATAGGAACGCGTGTTAGCGTACATGTAAGAAATAGAAATGTTACTGGTGTAGTGATGCTTACATGTAGCAAGCCAACATTTGCAACAAATGAAATTTTAGAAGTAAGCGAATTTTCTTTTTCTTTAAAGCAGATGGAATTGGCAAGGTTTATATCTTCTTATTATATATGTTCACTCGGAGATGCTTTTGCTTTGATGGTACCACAAGCCGGCACTAAAGTACCGGTTCCGATGGCATCATCTCTTGGAACCCAGACTTCAGTCTGGGCTGAGCGTCATGTGAGCCAAAAAAACACATCACAACCAAAAGCTGGCACTAAAGTACCGGTTCCGATGGCATGCAAACCCGGAACCCAGACTTCAGTCTGGGCTGAGCGTCATGAAAGCCAAACAAATGCAATCAAAACAATAGCCGGCACTAAAGTACCGGTTCCGATGGCATGCAAACCCGGAACCCAGACTTTAGTCTGGGCTGTGCGTCATGTGAGCCAAAAAAACACCTCTAAAATTACACTTTCATCCAAACAGAATGAAGCACTCAAATTTCTAAAAGCACATAAAGTTTCCCTTCTCTTTGGTGATACAGGCAGTGGAAAAACAGAAGTTTATATGAAATACTTTGAAACAATGATACAAGAGGACAAAACCAGCATATTTTTAATGCCGGAAATCTCCCTCACCCCTCAAATGTCCAAACGCCTTGAAGAACACTTTGGTGAAGATTTTGTGATGTGGCACTCAAAACTTACCCCTTTGGCAAAGAAAAAAGCCCTAGCAAAAATCTACGCAGGAGAAGTAAAAATCATAGCCGGTGCACGCTCGGCACTCTTTTTACCCATACAAAATTTAGGACTTATAGTTGTTGATGAGGAACATGATGAGAGTTACAAATCATCTTCACGCCCTCGTTATAATGCAAGAGATTTGGCAATTTATATGGGAAAATTATATGGCGTACATGTAGTCCTTGGCAGTGCAACGCCCTCCTTGACTTCGTATGTGAAATTTCCTCATTTTCGCCTCAAAGGTGGGCATTTTAGTTCTCAAAAACAGTTTATTTATGAAAAAAGTTCCGAGAGTCTTTCTCCTTTGATTGTAGAAAATCTACAGGAAGTTGTAGCAAATAAAGAGCAGGCTATCGTCTTTTTACCGACGCGAGCTAATTTTAAATATTTGCAATGTCAAGATTGTGGGCATACTATAAAATGTGCATTTTGTAGTGTTGGTATGAGTGTTCATCAACATGCACGCGCCTTAAAATGTCACTATTGTAATTTTACACAGGCAATTCCTCAAGTTTGTCCTGAGTGTCATAGTCCAAATTTATCAAGTTCACGACTTGGTACGGCAGAAGCGGTGAAAAATTTAGCACAAATGCTTCCTCAAGCGAATATAGAACAGTTCGACAGAGATGTCATTACCACGGCAAACAAACTCAAAAAAGCACTCAAACGATTCAATGACAAAGAGAGTGATATTTTAGTGGGAACGCAAATGCTCTCAAAAGGGCATGATTATCATGGCGTGACTTTGGCTGTGGTGCTCGGTATGGATAATATGCTCAACATGAGTGATTATCGCGCACGAGAAAAAGCACTCTCATCTTTGATTCAAGTGGCAGGACGAAGTGGCAGAGCGAAAGATGCCAAGGTTATAGTGCAGACTTTTAATGAAGATTTTTTTAAAAATTACATTGATAAGTATGAAGATTTTTTAGAAGAAGAAAAACATTTCAGACAAGAACTCTACCCGCCATACAAAAAACTCTGTCGTATTTTATTTGCCCATAAAAACGGAGCAAAAGCACAAGAAGCAATGCGAAAAATGCAAGAAAACCTGCTTACATGTAAGGGTGTCGAGATAGTCGGTGCAAAAAAATGTGCCATAGAAAAAGTAGCTAACAAATATAGATTTGAGATACTCTTAAGAGCGGACAAAAGTACGGATATTATAAAAGCTGTGAAGTCTTCTAAAGTGGCTTTGGCTGAGATAGATATGGACCCGATAGAATTCGGGTAGTAAATGTTTTGGTTTTATTTGTGAGGCGTACATGTTATAAAGCCCGCACTAAAGTACGGGTTCCGTTTTTGTTTTGGAACCGGTACTTCAGTGCCGGCTGTTGCAACTTTTTTGCCACTCTCAGCCCAGACTGAAGTCTGGGTTCCGTTTTGTCTCGGAACCGGTACTTTAGTGCCGGCTGGTGCAACTTTCTTGCCATTCTCAGCCCAGACTGAAGTCTGGGTTCCGTTTTCTTGGAACCGGTACTTTAGTGCCGGCTGTTGCAACTTTCTTGCCACTCTCAGCCCAGACTAAAGTCTGGGTTCCGTTTTGTCTTGGAACCGGTACTTTAGTGCCGGCTTGTTTTTGTGTCAAAAAACCAGTAAAAGGCGAGAGAAACACCCGTTGTTTTTTGATAGCTTTCATCAAACATAAACTTTTTTGCTTCATTTAAAGGGATGGTGATTACTTCTATTTCTTCCTCTTCAAGACCGCCACCCTCGCTGACTTTCATACTCTCATCAATCTCGGCATAATAGAGTGTTTGATAGGTTCCCGATATGCCGACACTGGTGTAAAAAGCACTGATTTTTTCTAAATTTTGCACAGCAACATCATACCCACACTCTTCTAAAATTTCCTCTTTGGCTATCTGTTCAAGAGAACATTTTTTATCTACTATGCCGGCACACAGCTCATACATGTAACCGTTGTTTTTATTTTTGTTAAGTACGGTAACACGAAGTTGCTTGACAAGAACAAAGGCATTTTTTTGCGTATGGTAAAGAAATATGGCAACACTATCATGCGAAAGAACGGCTTCCCATCTTTTTTCTTTGCCGTTTTGTGTGTAATGTATTTCTATCGGTTTTATGAAATTGGGATTTTGCAAAGAGGCAATGGCGGTGATTTTACCCATTGTTTTTCTCTGCTAAAAGGTGTATGTAGGACATATTTTCAAAAGGAGGCAATTTATGATATGCTGTTTTGTTATTTAAATGCAAATTAACACTTTCATCATAATTTTTCTTCAGTCGTATAAATGCTTTTTTCTCTTTGCCTTTAAGCTTTTTGGTGGTTACCTGTACAACTCTAAGCGGATTGATTGCACGCCCTCTTTTTCTTAGTTCAAAATGCAGATGCGGACCGGTTGAACGACCTGTTGTGCCTACATAGGCTATAACTTGCCCTTTTTTGACATGCCTACCACGGTGAATACCTCTGCGAAAAGATTTTAAATGTGCATAGCGTGTTTCGTATCCATCGGCATGGCGTATTTTTATTAAGTTACCGTATGTTCCCATTCTTGCAGCCCAGATTATGATGCCACTGCCTGCTGCATGGACTGGTGTCCCACGCCTTACTGCATAATCAACACCCAAGTGAGCTTTCCATTTGTGCAAAATCGGATGCCATCTTCTTTTTGTAAAATAAGATGATATTCTGCCACCTCTCACAGGACGAGCAAGTAAAAATCCCTCGACTTCATGTGCTTTTTCATCATAATAACGCCCATCATCGTTGAGGTAAATAAAGTGTTTTTTATGGTGCATCTCTATCATGGCAACTTGTAAAGTTGGCATAGAAAAAGGTTGCCCGAGACGATATTTTTGCTTATAAATCATTACCAATTTATCGCCTTTACGAATATCATTTTTAAAATTCAGAGAGTGTTTAAAACTTGAAACAAAAATTTGTGCAAGTTTTTTTGAACCTGTTGCTTTTAAAATATTGTAATTTGGTGAACTTGTAATAGTAGTATAAAATGCTTCTGTTTTTGTGGTACTTATAATAGGAATAGCTTCAAATTTATAACTCTTTTTGTCTTTATATATATGGATTTGCAGTTCATCATTTAAAGGTAATAAAATTTGTTCAATATTTCCTTTGTCATCTTTTAAAATTTGGTAATGAATACCTGAACGCATCTCTTCTGTCAACCTTTGGTCATCTTTGTCAAGGTTATAATAGAGTTTCTTAACGGGTAAATTGTGATTTTCTAAAAAAACTAAATAAGTTTCTCCATTGTTCCATCTGTGTCGTTCAACCTGAGAAGCAAAAATAGCGGTGGTAAGTAAAAAAAGTATGAAAAATCGTATCATAAATATAAGCCTATAATAAATAATTTGCAAAGATTAGCAAATTTTGGCTTAGTCTGAGGTTTGTTTGATATAATCACATATAAAAAATACACAAAAGAAGCAATATGAAACAGATACTTTTACTCACAATACTTGTCTTTGAACTTTTTGGTGCTGCTATAAAATCACCTATTGTCTCAGTCGATAATCAAAATGAAACTGTAAAAATTAAAATAGATAAAATAGATGTTGGTGTCAGCGGTTTTGTCGTCCGACATATTACACCTGAACATAGCACCATTTTAAAAAATGCTGTTGTGCAGAGTTTTGATGCTAAAACAGAGACGGCAACGATAAAAATGAGCCCATTTACTGCACTCAACAGTAATGCACTCCCTCATGGAAAATGGCAGGTACAAGTTGGCGATATGGTTGAACTTGCTTTTGGATACTCTCGTTCATTGCTTATTGCTCCTAATGAAAAGATTTATTATAAAATTGCAAAAAGCGTACAAACACAATGGATACATCCAGACTTGTTTGCGACTATTCTTTCATTTCGAGGGCATCCAACACCTATGAAAGCAGATTTTGAAGCGATGGCAAATGCAAGTAGTGTCGGTTTGCTATTTATATATTTGGATCAAAAAGTATATACGATTGACATAAAAAGTTTTAAAATTTTAAGCATTAGTGATGCAAAACTCAAACAAACAAAAGTACATTTGCCTTTTTATACACGAGTTAATAAAATAGATGCTGATTGGTGGGGTGCTGGAAGTAGTAGAATGGATAGTTATGCACCACACTACTATGAACTTTTGGTAGCCAATAACAAAAAAAATAAACAACTTTTTGAGATTATCAAAAACGGTGATAAAAAACTGCATTATTTGCTTGATGAATTTGAAATAGGAAAATAATATGATAGATGCAAAACATATACAACATTTTACAAATATTGTAGGACAAGAGAATATTTACAGTGACAAGGCACATTTGCTTGCCTATTCGTACGATGCAACACGGGAGCATTTTGAACCAGATGCAGTTGTTTTTCCTAAAAATGAAGATGATGTAAGCGCCATACTCACATACTGTAACGAACATCAGATTATTATAGTGCCTCGTGGAGCAGGGTCTGGTTTCACAGGTGGAGCTTTGCCGAGTAAAGGTGGCATAGTGCTAGCGATGGAAAAACATATGAATAAAATCCTTGAGATAGACATGAAAAATATGGTAGCCATTGTTCAACCCGGAGTGATAAATATGGATTTGCAAAAAAAAGTCGAAGAAGTAGGGCTCTTTTATCCGCCAGACCCTGCAAGTCAAGACTACTCTACCATTGGCGGGAATGTAAGTGAAAATGCCGGGGGGATGCGTGCTGCAAAATATGGCATTACTAAAGATTATGTCATGGCAACACGAGCAGTTTTACCAAATGGAGAACTCATCAGAGCAGGAAAGCGAACCATAAAAGATGTGGCAGGGTATAACATCAGCGGTATCTTAATAGCGAGTGAAGGTACTTTGGCGGTGCTTACTGAGATTACACTCAAGCTTATTCCAAAGCCAAAGATGACCAAAACGGCTATGGGAATTTTCTCAACGGTCAATGAAGCGATGGAAGCAGTTTATAAAACTATGGCAAGCGGTATCACTCCCGTTGCAATGGAATTTTTGGACAATTTAACGATTCGTGCGGTAGAAGAGACTTTTCACAAAGGTTTGCCTGTCGATGCGGGTGCTTTACTTGTAACGGATGTTGATGGAAATCTTGAAGATGATTTGGACTTTCAACTCGCACAGATTGAAAAAGTATTTCGTGAGAATGGTTGTAGTGATTTTAAAGTAGCAAAAGATGACAAAGAGGCAGCAGACATCTGGTTTGCGCGTCGAAATGCTTCACCGTCACTCAGCATATACGGCAGTAAAAAACTCAATGAAGATGTGACAGTGCCTCGTTCGGCACTGCCGGAACTACTTGAGAAGTTTTATGCTATTGCAGAAAAATACAATGTAAAAATCCCATGTTTTGGGCATACGGGTGATGGCAATGTCCATACGAATGTCATGGTGGACGGCAGTGACCCCGAGCAGGTAAAAATTGCCTATAAAGCTATAGAAGAAGTGTTTCAGGCGACGATTGACTTGGGTGGAACACTCTCAGGCGAACACGGCATAGGGCTGGCAAAAGCACCCTATATGAAAATGGCATTTAGTGATGCGGAGATGGCACTTTTTAAATCTATCAAAAAAGCATTTGACCCGAATAATATTTTAAACCCTGCAAAAATGGGACTTGACTAACAGACTATGCAAGAAAAATTCAAAACTATTTTTTCGCAGGTTAAACTTTTTGTCAGCTCTTTTGTTGACAAAGAACTGACGCTCTTTGCGGCAAGTTTGAGTTTTTATACTATATTTACCATCATTCCTCTTTTGCTTATTATTATGGCTATTTTGACCTCTTTGCCTTCTTTTGCAGAGTATTATGAAAAAATTCAGGGTTTTATATTTTCTAATTTGATGCCGGTAAATTCAGATACGGTAATGTTACAAATCAACGGATTTTTGCAAAACTCTTCTAAGATGGGGGCTATAGGATTTGTAGCTATTTTAGTCTCTTCTTTACTGTTTTTCAAAAATTTTGAGTACATTGCAAACAGAATTTTTCATGCAAAATCAAGAACGCTATGGGAGAGTATAACGACCTATTGGACACTCTTGACACTCACTCCTATTGCTCTTGGTGTCTCTTTTTATATTACAGGTTATATTGCAACACTTATGGCTTCTAACTCTTTGACATCTGGGCTAAATATTTTGCCTTTAGTGCCTTATATAATTATTTGGGGGCTTTTCTTTCTAATTTTTCAAATAGCTGCAAATGCAAAAATAAACCCAAAAGCTTCGGCAATCAGCTCTTTTATCGTCTCTGTTATTTTCAGTGTGAGTAAAAATGCTTTTATTTACTATGTCTTTTTAAACAAGTCGTACACAACGATGTACGGTTCATTTGCTATTTTGATGTTTTTGTTTTTATGGATTTATGTCTCATGGATTATCTTTTTGTATGGGCTGAAATTATGCCACATTATAGATGAAGTATATAAAAAGAAGCAAGCTGTAGCTAAGTAAAGCATAAAGTGCTTTTTTACTAAAAACAGCGAGTAGTGAGAGTAAAATTTCAACTAGCAAATAGCTTTTTGTAAGTGTATGGTGCAAAGCATGGGTGTTTACATGTAACAGATACGATAAAGGTGTATCAAGAAGATTGCCAAACCCTGTTACATGTAACGCTATAGCTAGCGGATAAAAAAGTGTAAAAAGTGTCGTCCAAAGAATTGAGAGGGGATGATACAAGCTGAAATTGCCAAAGATTGCCAGAGAATATGGCAACATCATCAAATAAACCCAAAACGGTAAGAGTATAAATTGCTTGATTTTGCTCATGTTTTTAAAGTGGATGAGAAATAAAAAGATGTAAAAAACGCCACTTACCGAGAGCCAAAATCCTATGCTAAAGAGAAGCGTAGGAAAGAGGGCTAGAATGAGAAGAATGGTAATAAGGAGTGTCTGCATTGAGATGATTTGGATTCCTCTGTCATACAAAATAAAGCCGACGACAAGCATAGCATAGGCTCTTAGCAGTGAAGGTGGCGAATCTAAAAAAAGAAGATAAGCAAGTAAAACCAAACTGATAAAGAAAAAACTGTCTCTTTTGTAACTTCTGTATGGAAAGTACCTGTTTTGCAAAAATTTATAAGGGGTCTTGAAAAGAAAAAAAAGAATTGTCGCAAGCACACCCAAATGAAAACCGCTAATGGCAATCAAATGAGAGATGCCAAGGTTTGAGAATTGTTTTTGTATAGAAGTTGGCAAAGGCATAGCAAGAAATAATGCCTTATATATTTTAGCAATGTCATAATTTGTATGCTGTACTTCTATAAAAGAAGCAATTTTTTGTTTGAGTGTTGGCGTCTTATAGACTTGGAGTATTTTACTAAAAGCAAAAAAGCCTTTGATGTATTCTAAAAAGCTGATTTTCCCTGCCCATAGCTCTACATGTAAGCGTTTGTTTTGTAGATTTTGCAGTTTTTTACTTGCCATGGTGTAAAAGACAAAACCTTCATCACTTTGGAGTTTTAGAATTTTATAGCTTTTAATTTTGCCTTTTTTTGTGAGTTTTGTTTTGTCATAGGCTTTTAAAACTGTTGCATTTACAAGCTGAGAATCAAACTTTGTCAGCTCAGTGTATTTGTAGTATTTATAAGAGAGAGAAAGGCTCAGGAGCGTAAGGAGTAGAAGGAAAAAGAGAAAGTAATCTTTTTTGACGCTAAAAAGCGTAACTTTCTCTAAAGCTTGCATTTAAATAGAGGGCATTTCCATTTGCGGCATCTCAATATTTGCCGAGCTTGTGTCAACATTTTCGTACACAGTTTCAACACCTTGTGCATAACCGGGGGCATCAACAAAGCGTGTGAGCTTTTTTTGGAAGATGAGTTTTACATGTCCAGTTGGGCCGTTTCTCTGCTTTCCTATGATGATTTCGGCATCTTCTTCTTCTTTTTCTACATAGGTTGCAGTAAACTCTTTGCCCTCTGCTTTGGCGGCTTTTTCACGCTCTTTTTCTTCTTTGTAAAGATACACATCATCACGGTAGACAAAGAGGATGATGTCGGCATCCTGCTCAATAGAACCAGATTCACGAATATCACTCAGCATCGGACGCTTGTCATTACGGCTTTCAAGTCCACGGTTAAGTTGAGAAAGCGCGACAATGGGCATTTCAAGCTCACGAGCGAGCATTTTAAGCCCACGCGAAATTTCAGAGACTTGCAAGTGCCTGTCTTGTTTGCCGATACCCTGCATAATCTGAAGGTAATCAATGACCGCAATTTCAATTTCGGGATGCTGGTTTTTGAGTTTTCTCAGTTTAGAACGGAGTTGGTTAATATTTAAACTTCCCTGATCATCCACAAAGAGCTTTGCATCATTCATTCTGTCTATGGCACCGTTGAGGTTTGACCACTGATCATCATTCATATCACCTACACGAAGTTTTTGTAACGGTATGGATGTCTGAATAGAGAGCAGACGCAGCATCAGCTGTTCTGCCGGCATTTCAAGCGAGAAAAAGGCAACACCTTTGCCCTGAAGTATCAAAGAATTTACGGTGTTGAGTATAAAAGAAGTTTTCCCCATTGCTGGCCTCGCGGCGATGATAACCAAGTCTCCTTTACCAAAACCGGTTGTCATTTTGTTCAGCTCTTTAAAGCCTGTGTCCACTCCGACAAGTACCGAGTTGCCCCGTGCTTTCATCTCTTTGATGTACTCCATCGTGTCAAAGGTCATTTTTGGAGAGTCTTTGAAGTCACTTGTCTGATTGTCTTGTGTGATTTCATAGAGTTTTTTCTCTACGATGTCTATCACTTCTGCTGAGGGGAGTTCTTCTTCTACAGTTACGCGTTTTATCTCTGTTGTAAGTGTCAGCAAATGGCGTTTGAGTGATTTGTCTTTGATTTCATCGACATAAGCCTTGGTATTTGAAATAGGGTTTGCCGAGAGAATTTCAAGTAAAACCTGCTCATCAAATTTTTTGGCTTTGATGAGCTCTTTTTTGATGAACTCTTCATCAATAGGCTGATCTTTTTGCAAAAGTAAAAGCATAGCCGCAAATATATCCTGATGTGCAGGCAGATAAAAGTCATCTTTTTTCAGCTCAACACTCAGTTCATCAAACTGACTCGGCTCAAAAACGATGGAGCTTAAAACACTGCGTTCAAAAGCGAGGTTGTAAAGGTTATCTTGCATAAAGTATCTCTTTCTCTATACGGAGTCTGTAAAATTCTCGCATACTGCCTAAATAGCCTATATCTATTTTCGTGCCGAAACTAGTTTCTAAAAAATATTGTAAATCGGATTTGATAAAAAAATCTTTTTTAGATGTTTTAATGGCTAAGTCGATGTCATTTGTCTCTTGGGCTTCATCTCTTGCATAACTGCCAAAGAATCCAATTTTTGTGACATTATATTTTTTTTTTAAAAGTTGTTTGTTATTTTTTAAAAAGTCCAAAATATACTCTTTTGTCATAATTATAAATTCCTTATTTTCTTAATTTTATTTTAACATAATTTATATGAAAGGTTGATAAGTAAGAGACCATAAAATAGTTTGGTAGGAAATTTATTTTACAAAATATTCTTTAAGTTAACATTTATCTTATTAAGGATATAATTTTTTAAAGCTAATTTTAAGGAAAAGAAATGTTTAAAAAAGTAATATTAACAATTGTAATGGTAACTGCACTCTTTGCAGCAAGTGAATCTAGTTATCCGACTCATTGGAAAAATTTTGCAAGTGTGAAAACTACACTTGCAACAATAGGAGCATTACCTGGTTGTGATGCAGATGTATCAACACTTCCTGCTATTTATCAAGAAACAGTTGCAACTTATTGTGCAATAAAACCTGGGGGACCAGGAGCTGTAGAGATATTAGTAAATGCTATTGCAAAAAAAGCATACACAAAAAGAAATGGTAAATTTCCAGATGGTGCAACTATGATTCTTCACTTAAAAGATTTAAAAGTTCTCTTTGTGACTACTTATAAAAACAACAAACCACTTTATAGTGTCTATACAGAAAATGGACAAGATGCAGCGGGAGATGTCGGCAGTGGTTTAAATCCACAAGATTGTAGAAAATGCCACACAGGATATAGTGCTTTTTGTGTAAATGGACAGTGCGCAAGCTTAAAATAATGAATCAAAAAAAATCTATCAGAGATATATCTTTAGTTTATAAAACTGTTATACCAGTTATCTTATTTTCATTTTTGCTTGCCTTATGGATGGGAAATATAATATATACTGAAAAATATGATTCAGAAAAAAATGGTGCCATAAATACAGCAAAAGCTGCTTTTTCAGCTTTAATCCCCATCAGTGAAGTATCCGTCGCTGGTGCAAATATAATGAAAATAAAATCTAAGGATGTTTCTTCTATTGTGAATGCAATAGGAGCTTTGGTTATAGATATTAAAGGGATGAGTAATACCATTCCCAAATCCCTTTTTGCTCCTGCACGGCCACCAAGAAAAATAGCATATCAATATGTTACTTCAAAAAAAATGACTAGTGGTCAAATAAGTCAACTTATCAAAAAAATTGAAAATTCAAATAAAAATGTTCTCTTAATTAAAAATTTTTTAATCATAAAAGAAAAATTAAAAATTAAGAATGGAGGGAGGGTTGTAGCCATTTTTGATGCAACAGCTATTAATAGCATTCAGTCAAAGATTTTAAAATTATTACTCATTCAAGTTTTACCTGCACTTGTTTTTTATATTATATTATTAATATTTGTCATTAAAAAGGCTCTTAAGCCTGCTACATATATTTCAAAAATGTTATCAGTAGACACAAGTGATCTTACTAAAAAATTAATTATAAAAGATATGGATGAGCTAGGTATTATTGCTACGAATTTTAATAAATTTGAAAGTGATATAAGAGATTTGATTATCAATATAAAAAATAGTGGTAATAAAAATTATAAACTTACTGAAGAACTTTTAAATATTTCTGTTTATATGCAAGAGCATATACATAAAATGACAGAAGCTATCAAGGTGAGTGTAGATTCTGGAATTGTCATAAAAAATATATTACAACAAAGTAATGAAGATTCATTAGAGAGCAAAAACAATATTATTCATGCTCAAAAGTCTCTTCAAAGTATGGATACAGAAATACGAGGTATGAAAGGCACTGTAGAAATAGGGTTAGAACAGGAACTTGCCATTGTTGAAAGACTAGAATCTTTAAGTTCTCAAATGCAAACTATTCGAGATGTAGTCGGCTCTATAAATGATATAGCAGATCAAACAAACTTACTTGCATTAAATGCAGCTATAGAAGCAGCAAGAGCTGGTGAACATGGACGAGGTTTCGCAGTTGTGGCAGATGAAGTAAGAAAACTTGCAGAAAAAACACAAAATTCATTAAATGAAATAAATAGTGTCATATCTGTATTTATGGAATCTATTTCAACAGCAAATACGGAGATGTCCTCAAGTAAAAAAGATTATGAAGAGCTAGTCAATATTTCAATAGATATAAGCGAAAAAGCAAAAGTTGTAGCCAATGTTATGGATAATGCTGTAGCTATGTCTGAAAAATCATCAAAAGTATCTCATGCTTTATCTGACAAGATAATGGAAATTATAAACGAGATAGAAAAAATAGATGACTTGTCACAATCAAATTTAAAAAGTACTGATGATATTTTTAGTACAACAAATAAGCTTAAAAGTACTGCGAATGATTTAGAGGAAGAGCTAAATATATTTAAGCTCTAGATGTAATTTTTTCATTTCTATATTTTTCCTGCCATATCTTCCACTTCACGCACAAATCTGTCCACAAGTTCTTTCTCATCAAGGTTGGCAACGACTTCGCCTTTTACCATGACAAGTCCTTTGCCTTTGCCGTAGGCTATGGCGACATCGGCATGTTTTGCTTCGCCTATGGCGTTGACGACGCAGCCCATTACACTGACGTCAAGCGGGGTTTTTATGTGTGCTGTTCTTTTTTCTATTTCAGCGACTGCCGAGACCAAGTCAGCTTCGATGCGTCCACATGTAGGGCATGAAATGATATTTAGACCCTCTTTTGCCACACCGCTGTCTTTTAAGATGGCACGACCGACTTTTATCTCCTCTTCAAGCTCTCCCGTGATACTTATACGCATTGTATCGCCTATGCCATCAAGTAAAAGTGTGCCAAGCCCTATGGCACTTTTGACTGTTGCATGAAAAATTGTACCCGCTTCGGTAACACCCAAATGAAACGGATAAATATTTTTAGGGCGTAACATTCTGTATGCTTCGACGGTTCTTTGCACATCACTAGCCTTGAGTGAAATTTTGATGTCACTAAAACCTAAATCTTCAAGGTATTTGATGTTATACTCAGCCGAGGCTACCATGGCTTCGGCAGTTGGACCGTACTTGTCATCAAACTCTTTTTCCAGACTGCCTGCATTGACGCCGATGCGAATAGGTAAATTTCGCTCCTGACAGGCTTTTACTATCTCTTTTATTTTTGTTTTATCTCCGATATTTCCAGGGTTAAAACGGATGCAGTCTACTGATTCGGCTGCAATGAGGGCAAGTTTATAGTTGAAGTGAATATCAGCAACGAGAGGCAGTGAAATCTGCTCTTTTATGGCTTTAAGCGCAAGCGCATCTTCCATGTCAGGCACAGCTACACGGACAATGTCAGCCCCTGCAAAGTGAAGACGGTTGATCTGCTCAACGGTTGCTGCAACATTATGTGTGTCGGAGTAGGTCATAGACTGCACGGAAATAGGTGCGTCACCGCCCACAGCTACATCACCGACAAATATTTTTTTAGTAGGGTATCTTTTTATCATAAGTGATTTTAGCTTTTTTTTGATGAAAGAGTGCTTTAGTGTCATTTTTAACTTGTAAGTTAAAACAGTCGGCACTAAAGTACCGATTCCGACAGATGTGCAGTTTATCCACAACTCAATCACTTCAGTCGGCACTACAGAAAAAGATTTAGTTTTTTTCTAAGTCATACTTTAGTATAGAAAGTACGGGTTCCGAGATTTTTCCATTTTTGGAACCCATCCTTTAGGGTGGGCGGAGAGTGGTAAGAAAATTTAGAATTTAAAATCTAAATTTGTGTAGAAATATCGTCCGGGTTCGTTTAAGAGAAGTTTTTCTCCATCTCCTGTTGTGACTAAAGTCAAATCTATGTAGGTGTTACTTTGTGCGTATGTTTTGTTGAGCATATTGTTTACACCGAGTGTAAAATCAAACTTTTTATTGACTGCATGTTTTACTTTTGCATTGAGAACTGCCCAGCCTGCTAAAACTTGTTCACCGTTTTCATCATCTACTTTGTTCCAGCGTTTACGCATTTTTGTATCTATGGTTGCTATAGAGTTGTTTGCATATTCATAGTTTAGAGCGATTGTTCCCTCTAGTGGCACAATGTCGGCTAAGTTTGTATTTGTTTGTCCGCTTAAGGCATGGTCTTTTTTTCCGCGTTTGTATGATGCACCTACATCCAAAGTTATATCATCATTAATGTAGTAAGAACTGCTGAGTTCTGCACCGTAAATAGTTGCATCTATATTTTCAAAAATTTGAGATGTTTTGTTGGCGTTTATGTAGATATAGTTGTGGAGTTTTGAATAAAAGCCTTTGAGTTTTAATTTGAACAAATCATTGTCTGTTTCAAATCCTGCATCTACTTCTGTGTTTCGTGTTTGATCAAGTGTCGGCGTTCCAAGAAGTCCTCCTTTTAAAAAGTAGAGTTCCCTTCCATCTGGAACACGGTATGCCTGTCCAACGCCTACAAAGAGTTTGTTTTGTGCAGAGAGTGCGTAGCTTGTAAATATATTTGCACCCAGTCCATTATAAGTATTTGACTGGTGTGCATTGTTGTCATCGCCTACAGTTGAGTGGTCATATCTTGCACCAACCTTTACATGTAAAGCACCGTACGATTTTTCAATTTTTGTAAAAAGTGCCGAATTTTTCGTGAGGGCATGGTCGATACTGTTGCCTAAAATGGCACCTGAAACATTGTTGACATACTCTCCTCTCCATGTGCGTCTGCTTCCATCAACTCCTACGAGTAGTTTGTATGTGTTGATATCAAAACTGTTTTTTAGTTTGACCCCTTGCATTGTTGTCCACATGTGATTTGTTTTATTGTTTGCTGCTGTGAGGGCTGATATTCTATACTCGGTACTCATTGGGTGGTCAACATCAGAGTAGTAATATTCAAGATTGATGTTTTTGTATTTGTCAAATATGTTGTCTATGTTGTAGGCAATACTGTAGATGTTAGAATCATCATAAATCGCATCCATCGGGGAGTTTGGATACATTACATTATCACTTCTGTTTGCCGTAACACTTAAACGCAATTCTTGATTTTTTGCAGTAGTGACAAAAGCTTTTGCCATCATAGAGTTTTTTTTGTAGGCTTGCATATTTTCATATTGTGCTTGGTATTGGTTACCTGTAATGGCTTTTTTCTTGACCTGTTGCGCTAAATTGTCACCATTTCCGTCGTGATACTGGTCGCTTGATTGTGTGGATGCTGTTACTAAAACTCGGATGAGGTCATTGCCTCCACTAACTGTTGCGCCAAATTTTTTATAGTTCCATGCACCAAAACCTATATTGATTTTTCCTTGTAACTCTTTTGTTGGTTTTTTTGTTGTAATTTTAAGTCCACCGCTTAAATTTCCATAAGTTGTTACATCATAAGGTCCTTCAATGACCTCGATAGTGTTAATTTGGCTTGCAAGGATGTGTGAAACAGGAGGATCCATTCTGTTTGGACATGCTCCATATACTTTTGTGCCATCGACTTCTACAGAAATATTGTCGCGTTTTTGTCCACGAATAAAGACATCATTTGCTATGCCACTACGGCGGTTCATGTCTATTGCAGGAACAGAATCACTGAGTGCTTCGGCAACATCTGCGGAAGTTTGTGCATTTTGTGCGACTTCGGTGAGTGTCGTGGATTCTACACTGATTGGTGCAAGTTCAATTTCTGATGCGTACAAAGAGGAGAATACCAACAATGAAAGGCTGATTATTTTTTTCATTTTTTACCCTTTTTTATTTAATTAATAGTTTATATAATAATTTTAAGAAATTATTTATATTATGATACAAAAAGAAGTGTTACAAAAGTGTTAATTTTTTGCTAAAATTGCAGTATGAGTACAAAAGAAAAAATAAAACGGACGATTTTAATAGCTTTGGGTTTTGCTTTGGCGACCTATTTGATTATGAGCGGGATGGCGATACTGAAGTAAGGGTTTCATCTTGCAGGGTTGGTTTGCATGACGCATAGCCCGCACTAAAGTACGGGTTCCGAGAAGTGAAGCAGTTTTCTGGAATCGGTACTTTAGTGCCGACTGAAGTGTTTGGGTTCTGAGAAGTTAAGCAGTTTTCTGGAATCGGTACTTCAGTGCCGACTGAAGCGTTTGAGTTCCGAGAAGTGAAGCAGTTTTCTGGAATCGGTACTTCAGTGCCGACTGAAGTGTTTGGGTTCTGAGAAGTGAAGCAGTTTTCTGGAATCGGTACTTCAGTGCCGACTGAAGTGTTTGAGTTCCGAGAAGTGAAGCAGTTTTCTGGAATCGGTACTTTAGTGCCGACTAGTGTTTAGTCTTTAAAGACACATAGCCCGCACTACAGAAAAAAATTTAGTTTTTCTCACAAGTTACGCTTTATCGTTAAAAGTACGGGTGCCAAAAAAGCTGAATTTATGTGGGAAAGTTCATTGTTACGCAGTGGAGTGAGCCGTGTTGGCGGATTAAAACAGAGCAATCTATGGCTACAATTTCTCTGCTAGGAAATGTTTTTCTGAAAATTTCTATTGCCTGTTCATCCTGTGAGACACCGTAAATAGGGACTAAAACAGCCCCATTGACAAAAAGAAAGTTTGCATAGGTGGCAGGCAGTCTTTGCCCTTCAAAATAAAGTGCATCACACATAGGAATAGGAACAAGTTGCAAATTATGTTCTTTGGAAAGTATTTGCAACTCTTCTTCCATCAGTTTAAGTTCATTGTAATGTTCATCATCTTTATTGTTACATGTAACATACATAATGGTTTTTTCATCTATAAATCGTGCAAGTGTGTCTATATGTGAATCTGTATCGTCTCCCGCTAAGTATCCGTGATTTAAGTATAAAATATGTTTTGCACCGAAAAACTCTTTTAATTTTTGTGTAATTTTGGCGGTATTATAATGCGGATTGCGATTTTCATTGAGCATACATTGGGCTGTTGTTAAAATTGTACCCCTTCCATTACTCTCAATTGCTCCACCTTCAAGGACAAAATCAAGAGTTTTTAGTTTACATGTAAGGTACTTGTGTGTAATGTTTTGAGTCATTTTATTATCTTTGTGTGCAGCAAACTTGTTGCCCCAGCCGTTAAAAATAAAATCAAGCAAAATTATTTTGTCATTTTCTTCTAAAGACAAAGCAGAACAGTCTCTCGCCCAGGTGTCATCAGTAGTATATTTTACAAATTCAAGATTATCTTCATTTAAAAAGTGTTTTTTTACTTCTTTTATATTGTAAGCGACAACAAGACATTTTTGATATTTTCTAATTGCATTAATGATGTTGACAAAGGTTTTTTGTGCCTCATCAAGATACTCTGCCCAATCTGTTTGCGCATGAGGAAATATGATTTGTGTAAAAGCTTGTGGCTCAAATTCGGCGATTAGCCTTTTTTTCTCTTTCATGGTGTATAATTCTCCCATGGCTTACATTACATTAGATAAAAACCATTTTTTTAATAATCTTGATATTATTACAAAATTAACTAAAACAAAAGATAAAATAGCACTGGTTTTAAAAGACAATGCTTACGGACACGGACTTTTAGAGATTGCAGGTTTGGCAAAAGAGTATGGCATTACAAAGGCGGTGGTGCGCTCAAATGAAGAAGCAAAACAAATAGAAGATTTTTTTGAGTATATTTTAGTTTTGGCAGATACTGCAACGCAAGCAAGTGAAAAAATACGATACACCATTAACGATATATACCAAATACAAAAATTTGTAAAAGGCACAAAGGTAGAACTCAAAGTAGATACGGGAATGTGTCGTAACGGCATAATGATGAGCGAACTTGAAGAAGCGTTTACTTTGTGTAAAAAGCAGGGTTTGGAACTTGAAGCTCTCTTTACGCATCACTCTTCAGCAGATGAAGAGAACAAATATTTTGATGTGCAAAATGAAAATTTTAAAAAAGTAAAACAAGAGGCAAAAGTTTTGGCAAAACAGTATGGCTTTGCTCCCTTGCGTTTTCACTCTGCCAATTCGGCGGCACTGTTTCGCTCTGCTGATTTTGATGAAGATATGGCACGCGTTGGTATAGCCGCCTATGGGTGTTTGGAACTCTCAGGCTCTTTACATGTAACACAGTTATGCCCTGTTTTAGCCGTGTATGCAGAAAAACTCTCCACTAGAATACTCCAAAAAGGTGACTGTGTCGGGTATGGTGCAGCATACGAGACAGAGCTTACATGTAAGGTGTCTAATTATGATTTTGGTTATGGTGACGGGTTTTTAAGAAGTTGTTCCCATCACTATAAAACGCCTGAGGGCATACAAATAGCAGGAAGAATTTCTATGGATAACAGTTCTTTTTTGAGTGATAAAGAAAAATTATTGATATTTGACGATGCTAGAGTGGCGGCGAAATTTGCAGGGACAATCAGTTATGAAGTTCTTGTTGCTTTAAAAGCTTATTTACCGAGATTAAAAAGTTGAGAGTGGCAGAGATGTTGCAATAGCCGGCACTAAAGTACCGGTTCCGAGGACATGCAAACCCGCAACGCGGACTGCAGTCTGGGCTGAGAGTGGTAGAGAAGTTGCAATAGCCGGCACTGAAGTACCGGTTCCGAGGACATGCAAACCCGCAACGCGGACTTTCAAATCAAGGGTTAGGTTAGGGTATTTTCACTATTGCCTCGGCAAATACAACACCGTCAATGCCTAAGAATGCCATCTCTTGTATCTCTTCCTCATCTTCTACATGTACCAATATTTTTGCGTCAAAAAGATAATTTTCTGCAATTTTTTGAGCAGTTTTTGCCAGTTTTTGTTCTACATGTATATAGCTAGCTCCCAATGCAGAAGCGTACATTAACTCTGTTATGTTTTTTACTTTGAGCATAAAGCGTATTTTATTGTCTTGAAGGTAGTTGATGATGTCGAGATTTTTTTCATCAAATTCGAGGTAAATCGTTGAAGAGGGTGGTGTTTGCATAATTGCATCTATATCAAAGACATGATAAAATTTTGCACTCTCTATAAATTTATGACCGAAAAAGAGCATTATTTTGCCTTTATTAGACATTCATGGGAACAATAATATTTGCCGTTACTTAGAATGCACTCTTCAAGTTCTGCATAGACACCGCAGGTAGCACACTCTACCATCTCATCAGCATCAGGTTTTTTAGACTCTTTTTTCGCACTTTTTTTTGAGACTTTTGCCTCTGGTTTTGTTTTGAAAAATAAAAAGTAGACCGTGTAAATTACTACACCGATTATAAGTAGTTTGAGTATCATAAATCTTCTCCTAGAAGTAAATAGTGTCTGTTTTTTGTTTCTATAATTTTGTGTGGCATATTGAGATTTGTATCGACTTCATCAAAAACTTTTTCGCCTTTGTAAAAAAGTAGTTTTGAATGTTCATCTCGAAAGTTTTCACTTAACTTTAAAAGCATTTTTGTGTCAGTAACGGCACGGGATGTTATAAGGTCAAATACTTGTGCTTGCATATTTTCAACTCTTTTTTTTACAACTGTCACATTGTCAAGCCCTAAATCAGCCTTGATAAACTGTAAAAAACTCGCCCGTTTTGTTAAAGGTTCTACAAGCATTACCTCTGTGTCGGGGAGTGCAAATGCTAAAATCATTCCCGGAAAACCTGCACCTGTTCCGATGTCCATCAAAGAGTTCACTTTTGGTAAAAAACTGACAGGAAACACGGCATCATAAATGAATTCATTTAAAGTTTGCTCATTTTTAGCACCTGTAAGGTTATGGATTTTGTTCCATTTGAAGAGGTGCTCTTTGTATTTCTGAACTTTTTGAAAAAAATTATTTGGTAAGTCTATTTTGTCATTTGTAAGCGTTGTTTTTAAATCCAATAAAATATCCTTTGTGAAATACATTTTATCTGAATTTTATTTAATAGAATGTAAATCTGATTTGAACGATTTTATGAAAAGAGCTTTTTCATGAGCGTAAAGAAAATTTTAAACAGCCCTTTGTTCCCTGTCAGTTCATCAATGAAATCATCATAACTGATTTGTCTTTCTTCAAAAAAACCTCGAAGATACTTCTCACTAGCTTCCATACCACCTTCTTTTTCAATTTCAAGTAATTTTTCATAAATTGGTTCGATTGTGTTGATTGCTTTTCTTGGAGCGGCTTTTCTGTAAGCAGTATGTGAAATTATTTTATTTGTGATTGGGTCTATCTTTGGTTCAAACTCTGTGACAACCCAGTAATAACTGCCGTCTTTAGCAAGGTTTTTGACAACTGCCATGATGTTTTTTGCTTCATTTATTCTGTCCCACATCATTTTAAACACAACTTTTGGCATATCAGGGTGTCTTATAATATTATGAGGTTTTCCAATAAGTTCAATTTCGCTGTATCCGGAAATTTCTACAAAATAGTCATTACCATACTCAATAATTCCTTTAGGATCTGTTTTTGAAACTATATATTTTTTAGGGTTTAATTCTATTTCATTATTAATTGGTTCTGGATGTTTCAATCTATATTCCTTTTTTAAGCCAAAATTTAAATCTGAAGTGCAATTTTTGAATTTATAAATCATATCAATTTTATCCTTAAGCAGCCATTTTTGAACCAAAGAAAACTTCATTGGGAGTTTTCCAGTTGAGAGATTTTCTAGGT
>JALSLQ010000085.1 GCA_026988235.1 Sulfurimonas sp. | reverse complement strand
AACGACTGACTACAAAGACACATTAGTGTTCGTTGCTAGGTTTTTTTGTCTGTTTTAGATGTTGTTTAATTGAATCTTTCAAAGCAATTGATAAAAAAGTAGGAACTGCATTGCCAATTTGCAAGTTTTTAGAACTTCTTGAGCCATAAAAAATATAATCATCTGGAAAACATTGTATTCTTGCTCCTTCTCTTGTAGTCAATGGTCTTGGTGCCTTTGGATGAATACATCTTGATGATGATGGTGTACTTAAATTTCTTGTAATTGTTGGAGCAGGTCGTTCCCACCATAATCTACAATATGTATTTTTAAATCCACTTTTAGGTCTTAACTCTTCAGGTGCATCTTCTGGAGTGCCTCCATCAGGTAAACATTCCATAAGCTGTACTAATTTATCATTATTTTTTGGTGCATTGTGGTTCATTAATTTTTTAGGTGCATTAAGTCTCATTAGTTTTTGAAATTCATTGTTTGGTTTACTACTATACTCAAAACTCTCTTCGTTACTTTTAATAAAAGGTAAATCACTAATAGCTTCTGATAATGGTAAATATGGTTTTAAATCTTTACCATGTGTTGGTTTTGGATAATCAAAATCTTGTTTTAATTTAGTTCCAATTATGATAACTCTTTCTCTAATTTGAGGCACACCATAATCTGCTGAATTTAGAACTTCATATTTAACTTTGTATCCTAATGATTCAAAAAGAGATAAAATTGTTTTTAATAATTCACCTTTTTGCATTGATAAAAGTCCTTTGACATTTTCAAATAAAAATACTTTAGGATTTAACTCTTCTAAAACTCTATAATACTCTTGGAATAGTTGCCCTCTTGGGTCATCAATTAATCTTTTCCCAACAGTTGAAAAGGCTTGACAAGGTGGACCACCAACAATTAAATCAATATCACCTTTTTTAATTTTCAAATCTTTTGTAAGATTTGTAAGTCCAAAATCTTTAATATCACAATTGTACATTTTAACGGTTGGATGATTCAAAGAATATGCTTGAGCCATATCAGATAAAAGTTCATTAGCTGCTACAATTTCGAAATTATCATCATGAGCAAAACCATAACTAAGACCACCAACTCCTGCAAATAAATCTAAAACTTTAAATTTATGCACATTTAATTATTTATTAATATTTTTAATTGTTTTTTCAATAAATCCAGCAGAAATAGTACCATCTATAGGATTGAAATCAATAGTAGTACATGATAATTTAAGATGAGTACAAATTAGGTCAGCACTTTCTTTTTTAGTAAGTTTATTATCTATATTTAGATATTTACAAACTTCTTGTAATAATTCTTTAGTGATAGTTCCATTTTTAGGATTGAATATATCATTATTAATATCACATCCTATTTTTATACATAATTCTTCTACTAATGTAGGTTTCGGTATCTTTGATGTTGGTATTCCTCTAGGCATAAAACCTCCTTTATTGTATATAAATTTGTGACATTATCATTATAGCAAATTAATGATATATCCTCAAGATTAACTTCAAGTATTTTACTCAATGCTTTAAGAAAATAATTTGAAACGATATATCCTCTCATCCATGAAAAATATACTTGTTCAGGTCTTCTTCCTTGATTGTTTAATCTTGGAATGATGTTATTCTCTTTTAGTTTATTAAAAACTATATCTACATTATTTGTACAAAACTCATCAATATTATTAAAATTAATGTCATTTGAAACTAATGAATTGATTTTTCTAACCCTTTACTGTAGTATTCTATCTAAAACCACTTATTATTTATATAATTTATAAAATATATATTTTTTAGACAACCATTTATTCAAACACATTATAAGCAGGATAACCTTAAATCACACAATTAACTATCATTGGCAATAACACATAGAATATTTCTTAAGCGAGAAAGGTTATGAGTATCAAAAAAGCCTATCAGTTTCCTAGATAAGCTTTCGTATATCTATTGTTAAATACAAAATTAAAAAGAAACCAAACCCTAGTTAGCCTCTCCACTTCTGAGTTTTTTTACTTCTATAAAATAGCTGTGCCCAAGGTAGATGACATAAAAGACCGATGCGAAGAAAATCACAAAAGGGATGAGAGAAATAAGGTAGAGTCCCAATGTTTTAAGCCGCAGGGTATTTGCATGAAAAAACTTTATTTTCATCGCTTCTTCTTTGGTACAGATGACCGACGAGACATCATAGGTCATCATTTTATGAAAAAAGTAATACAGAGGAAAGTTAAACGCTACAATATTGATGATAGGTATGAAATACAGAGGAATGAAAACAAAAAAGAGCAGTATCATAATAAAAACCCATTTGAGCGTTAAAAAGATACCCTCTATGGTATTGGAGTAGCCTATCATTGCTACATCTTGATAATGTCTGTAGTGAATTTCTTGTAATATAGCATGCGTTAAAAAGCCGATGACAAGCAGTGCGACAAATATAGAAGCGTAAAGCGTCATTAATCCACCTATAGTGTAGATGAGAAAAGTTGCTATCCATGAAGTCAGCGCACTGCTCATAAGAAATTTCATTATGCCTGTGCCTGCAAGGGTAGCTTGAAAACTCTCAGTGTGTGGTATCCCGTTTTGGATGGTTGTTTGTGTAGTTTGTACATCCATAGTCGTGAGTTGGTCAACGCCTAAGCCTGCAACAATAAAAAAGAGTATATACAAAATAATCATACTGATGATAAAAGGCATGATGGAGTACATCAGCATTTTTTTTGTAAAAAGGTCTTTTATGCTTTTACTTAATATACTTGTTTCATCATTCATTTTTATAAATTTTCCTCTATAATTGTAAATGCTTTTTGCATATCGTCTTCACTCATTTTTCCTGCTTTGTAAAAGAGCACTTTTCCATTTTTGTCAAATATAATAATGTCAGAACTATCATCGGCTAAATTCCACTCTTTGACAAGAACTTTGTTTTTGTCTTTTACATAAATCGTGTCAGGAAATTCTTTTTGTTTTCCTTTGAGTATAGATTCAATGACAAAATTCGGTTTCCATGTTGCTGCAAGATTGACGACAGCAATACTACCATATGCCCCTTTTTTTCTATACTCTTTTTTCTTGAGCGCTTGAGAAAATACCTCATTGACATTTTTTTTATCCGGATCTACATAAAACATAACATAAACTTTTTCTTTTATGCTGTTTGAATTCCAGGCAGAACCGTCTTTGACATAACCACCATTTTCTTTTTCAATAGTTGCTTCTTTGGGCTTTTCACCTATTGTAAGTGCAAATAAATTAAGTGTAGTCATCAGTGCTACAAATCCTACTGCTAATTTCATATTTTACTCCATAATTTTTGGTTGAGTTGTAACTCCTCTACAATGCCAAGAGCCAAATGTAGTGTCTCGATATATTCCATTGCTATTTTATACTCTAATAGTGAACGAAAAACAGACGGCTCAAACATATCACTATTATATTCTATTGCCATATATATTTTTCCTTCTATAAAAGAGATATAAAGAGGATGTTTTGTACGCTTTTTGTAGAGTATCAGTTTTTGCATTAAAGTATGTGTAAGAATGTATCGTGCTTCAATCTGGTCGGTACCGTAGACAACAAACTCTCTTTCAAATTCTGGATTATCCATTCTTATAAGTTGATTGCGTGAGACATTATTTGCCTGTAGCCAACCGCCGATTAAGTCTCCAAAAATGGACTGTGCACTGTCGGGAAGTATGACGGTTTGTCC
>JALSLQ010000084.1 GCA_026988235.1 Sulfurimonas sp. | reverse complement strand
ATCTCTCTTCCTTTTTCTGTGGTTAGAATTTGAAGTGAGATTTTAACATTTAACCTCTTCAAATCTAAATTTACAACTTTTCAATTTTGAATTTTCAAAAATTGCACTTCAGATTTAAATTTTGGAATCTTTTTCAAGTTGTTTTTTATTAATATTGTTTTTAAGGTTATAATTGATAACATTACCTTTAAAATTATTCAATATAGGAACCGTAATAAAAGATGACTAAAAAAATCATTATCAACTGTTTAATAATAATGTCCTTTAACGCTTGTTCAGCAACACAACCTTCAATACATAAAAATGCCTTACAACGAGATAATGAAAAAATAGTATTATCTGCTAAAAATCCATTAAGGTATGCACATGTTGATAAAAATGGAGTATTAATCACTATTGATAATAATCCCAATAGTGAGAAAAATGGTAAAGACGAAGTTATTATTATATCTGAGTATGGATTTTACCCAAATTATAAAAATAAAATGAGTTTTAAAATTGAAGAAGGGAAGCAGTTTGTTCAATGTTGCATGAATAGTTCTTTACAAAATAAACAAGAAAAAGAATATTGTAATAGCCAGTTTTTCAAGGATAAAGATGCTATTACTACTGCAATAGGTGGAGGAATCAGTGCTGTCCTTAGTCTAGGGTTGACAGCGGTAACAGGCTCAATAGGTTCTCAGCCTACCTTTGATAAAGCACTTTTTGATCAAGTTGTTAGAGATAATAATTTAGTGAGCGTAAGAAAAAAACTTCTATTAGCCAAAGCTAAAAAGGAAAGAGAAGTAAGCGAAGAAAGAGAGGCCAAAGCTAAAAAGGAAAGAGAAGTAAGCGAAGCAAGAAAGGCCAAAGTTAAAAAGGAAAGAGAAGCAAGAGAAGCAAGAAAGGCCAAAGTTAAAAAGGAAAGAGAAGCCAATGCCAAAAGAAAAAGAGATGTACATAATAAAGTATGTAAAAACATACAAAATAAGATAGATGTAGCTGCAGGCAGTAAGTTAATCAGTTTATATAATGAACTTGACAAATATAGATGTCAATCAAATTAAAATAAATAGAGAAAGGTAAATCGATGAATAAAATACTATTTATAATATTAATAGGTGGTTTTAGCATGCTTAGTGCAAGTGGGCTAATTCCAGCAAAAGATGCCCATAAAACAACAATACAAGAGACAAAAAAACTAGAAAAACATATTATGAAATCTGCAAATGGGAAAAAAGCATATAATGGATTAATTATATTTTTTAATAAAAATATTGCAAGGATAGCATCTGGTGGTTATTATAATTCATTTATAATAACTTATATAAATGCTCCAAATAAAATTTCAGAACTTTTAAAGCCATTGTCAAGAAAAGAACAAGATGTAATACGTTCATTGGTGATACGAGAATTAATTAAAAAAGGTTATTCTGTGACACATAATCAGTATTGGGATTCGAAAGCTTCAATTAATATTAGTGTATCTTGGTAATAAAATGAAAGTAAGATAGTGCAAACATAACTGTGTCAGCCAGAATCGTTAATTTGACTTTGAACTGTACATTGTAAAGATTTAGTATTTCTTTAATAGGCAATATTTAAATACCCGATTGTAGATTTAATATTTCTCTTAACACCAAGAAGCGTAGGCTTAGTTGTATTGTATCTTACTCCAAGACCAATTCCTTTATAGATTGTAAATGCAGCAGAAGCACTATATTGAGGTGCCCATGAATTTTTATTTACAATATTATCACGAGTTACCCCATAACCAATACCAGCTTTAAGCGTAAGAGGAATATTGAAAGATTCTTTGAATGTATAACCAACAAGCAAATCAGCCGCCATAGTGTAAGCTCCACCTGTAGCAGTTATTGTATCAACACTAAAAACGTTAATGTTCCCGCCAATACCAATTAAAGTGCCTTTTAACGCTCCTGTTTTTACCACATTTGCACCATCAGCACCCACAAAATAAGACGTTTCATTTTGCATACCATCAATACTGACTGAACCGCTGCCAATTTGTAAATCACTTGCTGCAAAAGCTCCTGTTGATAATGTTACTGCTGCAACTAATCCTAATATTTTTCTTTTCATTTTCTTCCTTTGATTTTATTTATCACTCTAAATTTATGACTCGTCTAAAAGCCTCTCAGCCTGTTTCTCTAAAAGTTTAAGCTGCTCTAGCAGTTTCTTATTCTGGTGAAGTGTTTCAGGGAGTGCACTGTTGTTTTTGAGATAAACCTGTAGTAAGGACTCATCTTTTTTCATTATATTTGTACGCATCTTTGATATAGTTGAATAAAGATGCATGATAGTTGCCAATAAATCTTTTTGAGTATAGTAGAGTTTGTCAATTGGGTTCTCTTGCATAAGTACTCTAAAATCGGGAATTGGAATATTTGCCAAATACTCTTTACTCAGTAGATATCGTCTGTGGAAACGATCTCTTCCATCATCAGGATTTACTGCTCCAGATCGCAGGTAATGTTGCGCAGGACCATCTGTAAGATATTTATGCACTAGCAGAGAAAGTGATTCACTTGTCTCTTCCTCAAATCTTATAAGAATATTACTCACTGCCGCAACGGCAGGTCTATTACATTCTTTTTTTGCAAATCTGCCGATAAGTATATTTCTATATCCACGATACGATACTAATAAATCTCCATATACTAAGCTGTACTTTTCAACAAGTCTACTGTTTGCTGGACCTAATTCTCTTTCTTGAACAAGGAGTTCATCATACTCATTGAGCTTTGTAGGGGAGAGTTCACAGTAATTCGTAGTATCTCTTTTTTCTTCATGACCACTACGCACACTCGGTATTAGCTTAATCTCTTTAGTCAATGATTCAAGGGTAGTAACAGGAATATTGCCATACTCTTTTTTCAAGGAATTAAGAAGTTCTTCTTTTAAACCTCTGAGTCTCTCCTGATTCTCTTCTTCTGTCATCTTTACTTGCCTCTGTTCATTGATATTATAAAGAAATTATACACTATAAAAAATTGGCATAGAAAAAATTTGGAAATTATTAGATTATTGTGTATACTCTGGTTTGTATATATGCCATATAGTAAAAAAGCATAAACTGCGAAAGTCACTCGTAACGAATTAATGTTTTCGCAAAGAGTCGCTATTGTAAAAAGTAAAATAAGAAGGAGAAAGCGATGGTTGTTTTAACAATATTTGGTCTCATTGGAGCCGCTGTAGTTGGATGGTTGATAGTTACCATGATAAACCAATACACCACAAAAAAGTTTAACTACCAAATATTTGATGGTGGAACTTTGGTATTAGTAACTATAGCTTATGCGCTTATATATTTTGGGTTTGATTTTTACCAGAGTGCTTTAAAAAATGGTGGTGATATTTTAAATGGTCAGCTTATGATAGCTATCGGTATTGTTCTTATAGTTCTTGATATATGGATCAATATAAAAAATACAAATTTTGAAGAGGGAGTTGTGCTCTCAATTGTACAGCTTCTCTTTTATGTTGTTGGTGCAGCAGCGATTGCTTTTTTAGTTGTGATTGCAATTGGAATCGCTGGTGGTGGGCGTAATGGGTACTACTGTGATGATGATTGTTACTAAGCAACACGCACAGAAAAGCCAACATTTAAAATATGACACTCTGCAAAACTTTTAAATCTAAAGCAGAGTTTTTACTACAATTTAATAGAAGGAAGTAGAAGATGAAGATAAATAAAAAAAGAATCATAATAGCAACAACACTCACTCTAATAATACAAGGGTGCTCATCATCCGTTGATATAAAAGAGGAGTTTGAGAGTGCCGTACCACTGCTGTGTAGTACATCTTTGCATGAATATGGCGAAGAGGCATTTGTTACCAAAGAGGGTGGATGGAGTATTTATAAAGAGAAGTTCTTTAAAAAAGGCGATAGGGTTGTTTATATGAAGAGTTGCAAGAGAGCAGATGGTATTGAGTAGGAGTAAAAGATGCGCTATCCACACCAAGTAAAACTCTATCGTGAAGTAAACAAGAGAGTGCGTTACTACAAACTCTCCATACTGCTTAATCTCTTTGGAGAGTATATCTTTATCAAAGAGTATGGAAGCATCAAAGCAAAAAGGGCAACGCGCATAATAGAGGAGTATTTTTGTACTCTTGAAGCCGCAATAAATGCATACAACCAAACCCTTGCTAAAAAACTAAACAGAGGTTACACCAAAGAGAAGGAGAGACTACAATGCAACATCTAACAGGGACAAAGATAAAAAATCTTCAGGTACTGCTTACGAAAAAAGAGTTAGAAAAAGAGGAGCTAAACAGAGAGTTTAATGCCATTCAAAGCAGACGGGATAAACTCAATAACCAGATTCAAAAATATAAAAATGAGATCAAACAGCTTAGCACCTCTTCAGATAGTCTCATTGTCAGTGAACATGCCATTATCAGGTATCTGCAAAGAGTCTATGCACTTGATTTAGAAAAGATTACACAAGAGATAGTGCCACCAACTCTCTCTAAAAAGATAAAAGAGCTTGGCAGTGGTACTTACAGGTGTGATGGGTATGCAGTAAAAGTTGTTGATGGTGTTGTAGTTACAGTATTAGATAATTAGAAGGAGAGCGCTTATGAGTGAAATAAAAGATGTGAATTTTGAAGAGATTATACAAAGAGTCTCTGTGATTTTAGAACTACAGGAGAAGAGTACCCCGCAGAACAAACAGATAGCACATGCTCTAGGTCTCTCCTCTTCAAACTTTTCCAATATAAAGAGTCGTAACCGTATCCCCTATGAGGCATTAGCAAAGTTTGCAAAAAAGCATAAGACCTCTTTGGAATTTTTGCTCTATGGTGATTCATCATGCTCTAGTAATGATCATATCTATAAAATCGAATCTCTTAAAAAAAAGTATGTCTATCTCGCAGAGTATTTGCAGGAGAATAAAATGCCCTATCTTATTTACGATTATAAAGCCCAAAAGATAATAGAAGATATTGAAAAAATAAATGACATCTACGCAAACTTAACCTATATAAAACAGCTTGATTGCTATATTAGACGCGATGATGAAAATATGAGCCTCTATCTCTTAAAAGTGAGTAATGGTGTTTTATATGAGGGGAATGATCTTATTACTGCTGTTGGTTCTCTAGCAGGACTCTACATAGAAGCTCGTATGCAAATCAATTATAGAGAGTACTTTGTAAATGTTATAGGCTATGATGAGGAGGAAGGAATAGGGAATGAACACCTCATGAGGATTATTCTCAATTATGATTTTTGTGAAGATATAGATCTTTTTTAACTCTTTCACACTTTGTGAATTATGATAGATTGAGCTTTTATTTGCGTTAAAATATTTTTAAATAAGTTGCATAGTTTGTATTGAATATTGGCAGAGAGGAAGCATTATAATGCAGGATAAAAAAAAGAGTCTCTTTTCAAAGATAGAGTGGCGTAATGTATGGTTTGCACATCTCTATTTTTTGGCAATGGTATTATCGGCATACTGGTTTGAAGAGTATGGGAAGCAACACCCTGACATAGCATTTGTGATCTCTTTATATTTTGTTGTTATTGCAATTGTGGTGTTGTATCGTTTTATAAATACAGAGGTCTCATCTTCATTGGAAGTAAAAGAAGATTGCAAACCAAAAGAAGATGAGATTGCAGTAGAAGTTTTACTTGATAAGGAGCTGCAAAAAAAATTAATCCGTTGTTGCTGCGAAGAGAATATAACAATGGGTGAGGCAATAGAGCAAGCTGTAGTTGCATATAGTGCATCGCTAGATTTAAAAGAGGAGAAAAAGAGATGATAGAGTTTATAGATTCAGAGCTTATAAAAGCACTTTTTTTACTCTCTTTAATATTGGTATTTCTGGTACCTTCATTGAGTACACAGAAGAAAAAATCCAAACAGCTACAAAGCAGTAAAAAGAGCAGTGCCAAATATTACTGGTTTGCCTATGTGCTCTTTATTACAGCACTTATATTTTTTCAAGCAGATAGTTCAATGATGCAAGCAAAAGAGAATATAAAACTATTTAGGGGTGTTAAAGTACTTCGCTGCACAAATGATAGTAGTAAATACAGGGTAAGCAAACAAGATGGCTGGGAGGTAGATGGATTCTACTTTATAAAAGATTCGCTCATGATACGGGCTGATAGATGTGAGGAGATGGAGTAATGTTTGAGTATATGAACAATGGTGCTTTGTTTGTGCTGAGTGTTGTATTTATAATACCACTCTTTTTTGAAAAAACGAGAGATCCATTTGTTACTACTTTAGGAGTAATCTGTATTGCACTTCTTTTTATGGATGCACATGACAGTTACTCTACAGCACAGGAGAATAAAACATATTTTAAAAGAGGGACAGCGCTGAAGTGTTTAAGTGGCGGAGGTCTTTATAGTGAAGCAAACAGATATAGAGTCTCTAAGAAAAACGGCTGGAGTTTAGAGGGAGATTATTTTACAAAAGACTCCCTAATGATACGAGCTAATAAGTGTGAGAGACTATAAGATGATTACGCCTGCAGGATCAGCAGTATTAGAGTTATTGGTGGCTATAGGAATGGTTGCAGCCTTTATAATGGTAGGGCTTGTTCGAGCGCAAAAGAGAGATGCAGAGAAAAAAGATGAAGGGTTAGAGGATGTTTGAGTATGTAAATCCATTGTTTTTAATGATGGGGCCATTAATGCTGTTGGGGCTCTTTGCAATAGTAATAAAAGAGCTAGGTGAAAACTACGAAAAAGGAACAAAGAACATAGGTATTAGAGTAATGGCAGCCTTCTTTCTTGTTTTAATGGTAACAATTATGTTTTGGGATGCATCCGATACTAAAAAGAGTCTTATAAATAATAAAGCAGATTTCAACAGAGGTATTGCGCTTGAGTGCGATACAGGATTTAACACCTATCTTGTGCAAAAATCAACAGGGTGGCAACTTAGTAAAGAGAGCTTTTTAAAAAATGACACTCTTATCTCTTTAAAAAACTGCAAATCAAGAGATAAAGGAGAGTAGGATTATGAGAAGCAATGAAGACATGCTGTTAGATATTACAATGAGTGAGATCAATGCCATTATCGAGAGTTGTGATGATACTGTAACACTCATCATAAAAACGAACTCATTTAATAGTCAAAATATCAAGTAATCCATAACAAAAACTAAGGAGAGAGATAGATGGATATCATCAATAACTACATACACAGTTTTTTATTTTACTACAATGAAGCAATGGCAACAGCTTGTAAAACTATAGGGGTAGAGTATCACTATATAAGTGGATGGCATTTTTTACTAAGTGTTATTATAACGATGGTAATGATCTACTTTATTGGTAAATCCAAGATACCTGATTGGATAGATAAGGTAGATCCAAACAACCGTTACGCATTTGTATTTATACAATCCACACTCTTAGGACTTATCTATCTGGCAAATGGCATTCAGGGAATTTTACTGCTACTCTTTGTAGGGACACTGCTCTTTGCTTTTTATTATTTTGTGCTGAGAAATGAGAAGTATGTATGGCTCAAAGAGATGATTTGCAAATTGTTTTAAAAACAACAAAAAAGTGAAGAGATGATAGAGTTAATTTATGATAATCCAACTACAGAGACATTTACAGAGTTTACATTTTTGGATGGTAATGCAGGGATGAGTGAGAGTGAAATCATAGATGCATTTATGCAAAAAGTAGAAACATTTGATGACACACAAGGTATTACGCTTCCACCAGACCTTCTCATAATGCTTAGTGATGAAGAGCTTGATCTCTTTTTACTTTCTGCTTATAATGAGGAGTATTTTCAAGCAATTGAAGAGATGATTTATGTTGTAAAAGAAGATACTACAGTTGTAGATAAATATGGCATGCAATACAGCGTGGATTATGTTGGACAAAGCAGGAGTGTTCTTACATATGAAACAATTACCGGTCTTTCTATGTTGCGTGTTTCGAATGATTTGATAGAGGGTGGGGTTGTTGATTTTAGAAGAGAAATTTGATGTACACCTATATTTATTCTGATATTTTCTATTTGAATCTCTCTAATTTATTTATTTTCTGTCATTTTGGAACTATATTACAAATATAGTTCATGTCTAACTTTCAATGGGTTGAATAGTTATAGTTAAGTTTTAATATTTGCTACATGGGCATATAGGTCTTGGTGAAAATACTCTTTAAGATCTTCTATTAGAGTGGAATCTCCTTCAATGATTGTGATTTTATCAATATTCATTTTTAAGAATGGAAATAAAAAATTATAACTTTCTTTCATGGTGATAATAGTAGTTGTTTGAGCGAAAGAATTTATTGTAATATTAAAAAAATCTTTATTAAGTGATTTTAAAAGGGTATTGTCAATTTTGATTTTGATTTTATTTTTTATATCAAAAAACAAGTTTTCTTTGTGTAAAAAATATTTTACTTTTTCGCTATCTATTTCTTTGTATGTTTGTGTCTCCGGAGAAGCATTTGCTATATTGAAAGTATGAATATCTTTTTTTTTGATAAATTCAAACTGAATATTCTGATCATAGAAGAGAAAGTAAATTGTATTATTTCTTGTATAAATTGAATGAAAATACAGCATCAATGGTTTGTTAATTGGGTGTAAATTGCTATTAATATCTAGATAATATAAATTATATTTTTTTAAGTTTAAATCTTCTACTTCCATATTAGTGCTTAAAACATATGAACTGTCATGCAATTCTTGAATTGAATAGTTTAGTAAATTAAAAAGAAAATTGATTTTATGCTCATTAGAATAATAGTGAAGATCTTCACAAAAATGTATTGCTGAGACAATATATAAAATATTATTTCTTTCCTTTGAATTGAATTTCTTTAAAGTGCTTTTGAATATTGGATTAAGCTTGTAGCATACACTCTTTCCTTGTATTGACTCTATATCGAGTTTTTCTTTTGAATAAGAAACATTGTTATGTACATCAAGGCAAGTAGATGAACTTAGTTTTTTTAAGTGATTTTGAAGATTTCTTATTTTTAAATCAAGCTGTTCAGATAAGGAAACAGTCGATGTGCCTCCCTCTTTATAAACAATTTTTAGCAATTCATTTATAATATGACATTTACCCATTCTGTGTCTCCATTTTGTCAAATTTAACTTCGTAATTTTATTGCGATGTTTGTTTGTACAATTCAAAATACAAAGGAGAAAACAATGAAAAAACAAAATTTTAGTTCATTATATAGAACTTTGCTTATAAAGAAATACAATGATATAGAAGAATTCTTACATTGTATTAAAAATAAGGATGATTATTTTTGGGAATGCTGTAGGGATGTTACAAAAGAAACTTTATTAAATTGTAGAAAATGGAATTGGTTGGGTAACAGAGTTGATGATTTTGCAAAAATCGTAGAGAAAGATGTTGTTTCTAAATTAGAAAAATGGAAAAGAAAGGGGTCTTTTGCAATTGTATGCAATTCTAATAAATTAGACAATGTGATAGACTGGTTATTTGAAAGGCATATAAGTATGCATAAAAATCTCTTTGATCCTAGATATAAAAATAGTTTAGATATTAGTTTTCATATACATATTAATGATATTGAGATAAGTATTAGTGATAATATATGTGAAAATGAGATTAAGTTAGATGAATTTTCAACCTTTGATGATTTCACAAAAATAAAGATATTGAAAGAATTGTGGAATGATAATTTATTGGATTTTGATTTTAATTTTGAAGATTTAAAGTATTTATGCCAAAAATATCAAGCACCTCCTCCTGAAACATTTATAAAAATAGAAATTGCAACTAAGTACGAGGTAAAACAAAATGAGAACGGTAATTCTCAACTTGTTTTTAATTTTTAATCAAAACTCACCAAATAAAGGAAGTGACATGCTAAGTATAGCAGAGATAGAAAAGAAAGTGAAAGTGACGAAGCAAGTAATTCTAAAAATTAAAAAATTAGAGAATTTAAGTTTGGAGCTTGCTGTAGATGAAAAAGATCGAAAAATTATCGAATCTGAAATCAAAAAGTTGAAAAAGAGTATTAAAAATGGTACTAAAATCGATGAAAATGAACTAAGTAGCATGCTTGAAAAACATGATATAGCGTCTAGTGATTTTGAAAATATAAAAGTAGAGTATCTTACTCCGTGTATTATAAAAAAAGAAGTAACAATAATTATTGCAGCTCCTGGTCGAGGGAAAAGTTCTTTTGCAGTAGGGAGCGCTGTTTTTTGTCTTGAAAATAAATTAATTGACAATTTATTATATCTAGATTTGGACAATTCTCTTGTCACTTTATCAGATAGAAAAATCAATAAGTTGAAGGATAAGTATAAAGGCAAGTTTAGGTATTTACACTCATCATCAGTTTCAAAATCAAAGATGCTTTACATATTAAATATATTATCTAGAGCATCACTTGAATCATATTTAATTGTTTTTGATTCTTCAAAAAACTTCATGGGAAATGGTAAAGATAGAGATAGCAATAAGGATGTTTCTGAGTTTTTAAATATCATTAAAACTATTAGAAATAATGGTGCAACAGTGCTTTTACTACATCATGTAAACAAACCTCAAAAAGACATGGAAACGATCTTTGCTGGTGCAGCCGCATGGCTCGAGGATGTGAGTTCAGCTTTTATGTTAGAACAAAATCGATTTAAAAATACCTTTATTTTAAAACCAATAAAAGAGAGAGTTGGTAGTCTCAGTGAAGTGGCTTTTAAATTTTCTAAAGCTGAAAATATGATAGAAAGTTGTGACTTGTTCTTTGCTAAAGAGACAGAGGAAAGTGAACAAATAAGACTAACAATTGTTAATTATATAAAAAATAATGAAAAGCCAACATATACCCAAATATTAAGCTACTGCACCAATGATTGTGGATTTACAAAAAATAAAGTTAATGCTGTTATTCAGGCAGCAAAAGAGTATTATTGGCGAGCAATTAAAGAGAAAGAGAATCATAATAGAGATGTATTTGTGCTTTTGGATAAGTCGGACAAGTTCGATAGCTTAGATAGGGAGAATAAGTTTTGAAATTAGTAAAAGATTTATTAGAGATAGGAGATGCTTAATGTTTTTTGAAGAAAAGATTGATTTGCTTATTAGTGAGCAGGCACGCTTAGTGGAAATGGTGGAACTATTTTTACCAAATCTTGAGACAGAAAAGGGAGTGATACACTTCCTTGAAATAACTAAGAACACATTTAATAACTATCTTAAGGATGGTGTATTTGTTGAAGGAATTCATTTTGTGAAGAATGATAGAACTCGTGAATTTGTACCAGAAGAGATTATTAAGCTAAAGAAAAGTGGTGTTAAAGGCAGGCGAAAATCTTCAAACAAGCAAGAAAAGTTAGATGCAGTAAATCTACAACTTGGTATAATACCTGAGTGTAGAAGTGCCGTTTAAAGGGATTTTTTATGAGTGTAAAAATACGAACTAAAAACGGTAAGTTAATACTAGATATACATTATGGTGAGGGAAGACGAACTCGACCAAGTACAGGTCTTAAGGATACTGTTAAAAACAGAGAACTTCTGATCAATGATGTCATACCTAGTATAAACAGAGAAATAGCTCTTGGAACTTATGTTCCAAAAGCTGAACGAGTTGCTGTTATTCAAACAGTTGCAGATTATGGTGAACTGAGCTTTAAAAGACATGTTAATGAAAGAAGAAATCATGTGCAAAAAAGCTACAAAAATCATTTTAAAAAGCATATTATACCTAAATTTGGAAAGAGGCTGGTCTCAACAATTACATCAATGCAGTTGCGTGATTGGCAGAACGAGAAGCTTGAAAGTTATAAAGCATCGAGTGTTAGAAAGTATCGGTCAATATTTTATACTATATTGGATGATGCAGTAATAGAAGGTTTGATAGATTCTAATCCTTTTAATAGAGTCCCAAGACCTGCAGTGAAAGAAGTCTTTGATGAAGATGATGAAATCGATGAAGAAGATAAAGATGTTAATCCTTTTTCATTAGAAGAAATGCGTTCAATTTTAGAAGAAGCTACTGGATATAAAAAAAACTTCTTTGCTATTATGGTATTTAGTGGAGTTAGACCTGGTGAATTAGTAGCTTTAAAGTGGAGTGATATTGATTGGGAAAGTGAAACTTTTAAAATTAAAAGAACACGAATAAGAGGTGAATTTGGACCACCAAAGACTAAATCATCAAAAAGAACGGTAGAGATGATGCCTAATGTAAAGGAATATTTTCGTAGGCAATATGAACTTACAGGTGGAAATGTCTTTGATATGGTATTTCTTAGTTCTTTTCATAAGCCATTTTATAGCCATGATACGATTGCATTACAGTTTAAAAATTTGCTTAAGGAAAATGATACACGATATTTATATCAACTTCGACATACATTTGCATCTTTGATGATACAAAATGGTGAAGAGATCACATGGGTATCACAGATGATGGGACATAAGAGTTCTGATATAACTTTAAAGGTTTATGCAAAAGCCTATAAGGTAATTAAGGATAAAAATCAAAGAAAAAAGAGGGCTGATTTTTTGGATAACTGGCACAAATCCGGCACCGCCAATAATCTAATGTACGATAAGCCCCATAAAATAGGAGTTTCAAGGTGAAAATACGAGTCTATTACGAAGACACAGATACGGGTGGTGTTGTATATCATTCTAACTATTTAAACTTTTGTGAAAGAGCGAGAAGTGAAGCTTTTTTTGACAAAGGATTGACACCTGTTTTAGAGAGTGGACATTTTGTAGCACGAAAAGTGAATGCAGATTTTTATAAAAGTGCAAAACTTGGGGATATGCTTGAAGTAAAAACACACCTTATTTCAATGAAAGCAGCTTCCTTTACGCTCAGTCAAGAAATTTATAAAGAAAATAACAAAATCTTTGAATTAGAAATTCTTTTGGTATATATTGATTTTAATGCGAAAGTACAAAAAATAAATAGTGAAACAAAAGAGCTAATTCTTTCCTTGTTTTAGGGAATAAAATGAAAAATATAGATAAAAATGTTATATATTTAGGTTGGGTGAGTTTTTTTACCGATATGTCTTCGAGTATGATTACGACTCTTTTACCTGTTTTTGTTGTTTATGTACTGCATGCAGGTGTTGACAAACTTGGGTTTATTATTGCCATTGCTACATTTATTTCTTATGCTTTTAGAATTTTATTTGGTTATTTGAGTGACAAGTATCAAATCGTGAAGCCTTTTGTTGTGACGGGTTATTTTATATCAGCTATTTCCAAACCACTTTTGGCATATTCGCACACCTATATGAGTGTTGCTCTGCTTCGTGGTATTGAGCGAATGGGTAAAGCTATTAGAAGTGCTTCAAAAGACTCTTTGATTAGTACCTATGTAAAAAACAAACAAGACGGCAAGACTTTTGGTTTTCACAAGACAATGGATATTGCAGGGGAACTTAGTGGTGCTTTCATTATTTTTATAATTTTTATGTTTATTGCCAAAGATGAACATTCCATACGGATGATTTTTGCACTTACTCTTATCCCTGGTCTAATCGCTACTTTTATAGTTCTATTTTTCGTAAAAGATGCACCAAAACAGAGTGAAAAAACTACAAATGTTCTCAATAAAGAAGATTATAAACTTTTACCGGTTTTATTTATCTATTTTGGATTTATATTTTTTATAATGAGTGAGCAATTTTTTATTTTAAAAGCCAGAGAAGAAGGCTATTCTTTGATAAATATACCACTTTTTGTTATGATGCTTACGGCAGTGCAAACTCTTGTGAGTTATTATGGCGGTATTTTAAGTGATAAAATTGGTGTTCTTAGGGTCATGCTTCTTGCTTTTATTTTTGGCATTTTATCTATATTTATGATGCCTGTGAATCTTTGGCTATCTTTTGCTTTTTTAGGTCTTTTTACTGTTTTGAGTTTAAATGCTATTCGTGCTTACATTTCTGCGTATGCAAACTCTAAAGGTTTTGTGTTTGGTGTATTTTACGGTGGAGTAGCGGTATTTAGTGCGTTAGGTGCACTTATTATAGGCTATATTTGGAAAAATTTTGGTTTTGAAAATGCTTTACTTGTTAGTGAGACAGGAATGGGAGTAATGTTTTTGACATTACTCTTGTGGTGGGGTATAACGAAAAAACCTCGATATTCCAGGGCGTAAAAGTTCTATATCATACATCATCTGATTATCAGACACGCTAATGGTATATTCTCTGTCTTCACCGGTAATTAGACTGTAAAAGTAGTCTATTCCTACTGTCGTCGTGTAGTTAATCCAGTCGTAAACAATGTCATTTCCCAAGAGTGAATTGGTTTCTATAAGTACATTATTCTCTTGAGTAATAGAGTTTGCAACAATCATATTCTTCCTGTCTGCATACTGCGTCATGGAAAGCAATAAGGGGTCATAATTAATCTGTGTTGAGAGAATGTTTGTTGCGTTTACATCATACAAGGTGAGCTGTGAGAGTATCATACCCGTTTTAATAATAGGCGTATTGACAAAAAATGATGCATTCACAATATCTTCATTTTCCTTTAAATATCTTTCAAGATTTGTTGTTCTTCTTGAAATGAAATACTTCAGTACTTTTTTCCCCTCAGTTAGATTTGTATCTTCGCTATAAACACTGACTTCATCAGCATATGACATAGTGTCATTTATGTCGACAGTAGGATGCAGAAATTCTTTTTCCTGATAAAGTGCCAATTTTTTTCCGATTTGTGATTTGTCGGAAAATATAACGAGCGGAGAGACCGCTTCATGCAGTAACATTTGAGTTTGTTTTTTATAATCTATACCTCCAAATACAAGTGAAGGTGATGTTGAAGTTACATCTTTTTTGTTAATAGTTGGAAAGTATATGTTTAAATCTGGATCAAGACTAATAACATTTTTTACCCCTTTCGCTGTTAAAGGTGCAATAACATAATCAAAACCGTCAGATTTTATTTGAGTGAAGGCTTGTTGTAAATCAGCTATACTTTCTTTGTCAATTTTGTAACTTTTAAGCATAAAAGAGTTACTTTTTGTCATTAAGTATGCGAAAGTGGCATTTGTTGTAGTAGAGGCATATTTTCCTATTTTATTGTAAGGGAGAAGGAGTGCTATTTTTAGTTTAGCCCCAGTATTAGCTGCTCCAAGATTGAGCACAGCAATGTTGATACTGCGTGCTTCGTCTAAATCTTTGTCTGCAAGTTTTTTGTTTGCATGTGAAAGAAAAGAAAATATTTGTCCATTGTCTAAAAGCTCTTTCATACAGTTGTCGTTACATGTATAAGGATCAAGGTCTTGTATATACATTTTTGGTATAGGAATGTTTGATATCATAAAGCTTTGTGCAAAGACAATACAAGGTACAAGTAAAAATAGTAGTTTTTTCATAAGCAACTCTTTATAGTTTTTAAATCATTTAAGGTGATTTTTTTTAGATGTGGATTTCTCAAAAGGTATTGGGGGTGGTAAATAGGAATGAGTTTATACTCTTTGTAGTCTATCACATGACCTCTGACATTTTCAAAATTTGTGTCACCTGTAAGGTGAGCATAAGCATCTTCTCCCAATGTTACAATAACTTTTGGTTGTATAAATTTCAGTTGAGAAAATAGATAGTTTTTACATGAATTATATTCTGAAGAAGAAGGTTTGTTAGATTGGAGCGGTTTACATTTTACCGCATGTGTTATATAAACATCTTCTACTCTCAAATGTATAACCTTTTCTATCATGTTTTTTAAAGTCTCTCCTGAACGCCCGGCATAGTATGTGTTCGTGCTATCTTGTGCTTGCGATACAGTATAATCTATGATGACAAGTTTTGCACTTTTGTTCCCATATCCACTCATACTTTGTGTTCTTGATTTACTTAAATCACACAAGTGGCATGAATTGATATTTTGAGATAATGCTTCAAGTGTATTTGGTGTTTCATAGTTTGTTTTGTCGTTGATATTGAAATGTTCTATATACTCAAAACCTATTGCTTTGAGACGATACAAATTTTGAAGTAAAATAAGGTTTTGATAAGATTTCAACACTGCCACCATTCATAAAAATATCGTAAGAGTATAGTCAAACTGTGGTTAAATTCTACTTTATGAGAAAAAAATATGGTATTATACAAAACAATATATGTACAAAGGTAAAGATAGTATGAATAGCAATACCCTAAAGATTAATAATTTTACATTAAGCTCATCAACTGAAGTTCCAAGTATCATGAACGGAATTGAGCTATTAGTAGAAAATAAGGTGTTAATTCATGTAGTCTCATACATTCATAATACAGTTTTAGTACAAAGTCTTGTCCGAGAAATCAATAAAGTAGTGCCAGATGCAAAAGTGATATTACTCAAACATGATGATAAAAAAAAGACTTCTGTGGTTGTTTTTACTATAGATATAGAGGATGAAGAACATATTAGCGATGAAGTACTCAAAGAGTTGTATATAGATCACTCAAATAAAAAATTAAATATTCAAGAGTATAGAATAGAACTTTTTAAACGCTATTTTACTGATCATTTAACAAATCTTCCTAATTTATATCAGTTAAGAAAAGACTTTGAAAATTGTGATGAATGTGGATTGATTCTTTTGAAAATTGATAATTTTCAAACTATCAACAACTTTTATGGTTTCGTGGTTGGAGATTATGTTTTAGAGTATGTGGGTAAGTATTTAAAAGAAATTCTCGCTCCTTATCAGGTGTATCGTTTGTCAGGTGCAGAATATGCCATTGCAACAGATGGGAAATTGGGTTTTTATCACTTAAAATCTTATTTATCCGAGTTATATGAAAAAATAAAAAATATAAAAATTGCTTATCAAGAAACATAGATTTTTGTTGACTTTACTTTGGCATCTTCCTCTGATAGAATAAACAATAATATTTTTTCTAAAGTCTCTATGGCATTAATTTATGCAAAGAAAAAAGGTGTTCCCTTTTGGATATATGAAGATAAAATGCATTTTGAAGATGAATATCAACGGAATTTACACCTTTCTTACATTGTGAGAGAAGCGGTACAAAACGATAAAATCGTACCATATTTTCAAGCAATAATGGACAATAAAACGAAAAAAATTACTAAATATGAATGTTTAGCAAGACTGATAGATGCGAATGAAAAAGTTCTTTCTCCTCTCCTATTCATTCCTATTGCAAAAAATATTAAAATTTACAATGATGTAACAAAAGCTATAGTAAATAAATGCTTTAGTGCATTTGAAGAGAATGACTTTGAATTTAGCATCAACCTTTCTATTGAAGATATTATGAGTAGCGAAATTTTTAATTTTATACTAGAAAAACTTAAAAATTCTAAAGCTGCATCAAGAGTTACTTTTGAGCTTTTAGAATCAGAAGCTATACAAGACTTTAAAAAAGTAGACAGGTTTATCAGCGAAGTTGTCAGATATGGTGCTAAAATTGCCATAGATGATTTTGGAAGTGGCTATTCTAACTTTTCATATATAACGAAAATTGAAACCGATTATATAAAAATAGATGGTTCATTGATAGAAAATATTGATGTTGATGAAGCTTCAGAAATTGTGGTTGATACTATCGTCCAATTTGCAAAAAAACTAGGCATTAAAACGATTGCAGAGTATGTGCATTCAAGTGTTGTTATGGATAAAGTATGTGAGTTGGGAATAGACTATTCCCAAGGATTTTATATAGATGAACCCTCTTTGAAATTATAATTGTCAGATGATAGCATAGAGCAAAAAAGCTCTATGTTAGGAACGCTATTACTCAGTAACTTCAACAATTTCAGCAGTTGATTCCCAAATACCATGTTTTGTACAGTAAGCGTGAGCTATAAGATTAAGTTTTTTCTTCATTGGTCTAATGTTAAATGTTACTTCAGCATGAGATTTTTCATTTCCTAAAGTACCTGCTACAAAAGAAGCTGCTGCAAGTTTAGTCTCACCATCAAAAAGAGTGATAGACTCAATATAATGATCAAAATCATCAGGATGCGTATATTCATTCCCCATTTTTACATTTACTGTAAGCATTTCGCCTTTTTTAGCAACACCTGGTACTGTGATGAACGGTGAGTGACGATCAATAAGATCTTTTTTTGCTTCTCTTTCTACTGTGTCAATATCAACATATTTGTTAATTTTTGGCATATTAAATTCCTTGTGTTAATTTTATTTGGAGTATTGTAGTATAAAAACTTTTAGTATACTCATAAACAAGAAATACCTTTACGAATTTAAGAAAAATTTAATTATTTTTTTATTAAAAATTAACAAGTTTTTAACCAATAAAGAGATAAAATCGCGTCAATTAATACATAAAGAGTCTAAATATGCTAAAACCATTACTAATTGAAATCGGTGTTGAAGAGCTTCCTGCAGTTCCTCTTTTAAAAGAGATGAAGAATATTGAGAAAAAATATGCCGATATTTTAGAAAAATATGCCCTTTTAAGTGAATTTGAATTTTATTATACGCCTCGTCGTTTGGTGATGTGGCACAGGGAGTTTCCAACCCAGCAGGCTGACAGTGTAGAAGAATTTTTTGGTGCTCCTTTGGCAGTTGCCTATAAAGATGGAGAGCCTACCAAAGCAGCTGAAGGTTTTGCCCGTAAATGCGGTGTTACTTTAGAAGAGTTGAGCACAGCCCAAAAAGGCGGGAAAGAGGTTCTTTACTATAAAAAAGATGTAGCAGGAAAAGCATCAACTGAGCTACTTCCCCAAATCATACATACTTGGCTTAAGTCACTTGACTTTGGTAAATCTATGCGTTGGGGCAGTCTGCATGAGAGTTTCATTCGTCCTATCAGATGGATAAATGTGCAACTCGATGATACACTCGTGCCTATACATATGTATGGCATAGATGCTTCAAAAACAACGCGTGTTCATCGTATAGCGAATTTCAATCCGGTAGAGATTACAGGGATAAAAGAGTATTTTGAAACACTTAAAAACGGTGGAGTTACTCTGTTTCAACAAGAAAGAGAAGCAAAAATACTCGGTGACATTAAAACCATTGAAAAAGACAATGCTGTTAATGTTGAAATAGATGCAGAACTTTTTGCAGAAGTTGTTGCCATTACTGAAAATCCGACAGCACTGCTCGGTTCTTTTGATGCAGCATTTTTACGACTCCCTCCAGAGGTTATCATCACCTCTATGAAAGAACATCAGCGTTATTTCCCTGTCTTTAAAGATGGTAAACTCATCAATAAATTTGTCGTAGTTTCCAATGCCTTAACAGATGATTTTTCAGAAGTCATAGCAGGAAATGAACGAGTGCTTCGTCCTCGTTTGGCAGATGCACTTTTCTTTTATGACAATGACCTCAAAAACGGACTCAGTACAAAAGGACTTGAAAAAGTTGCCTTTTTTAAAGGACTTGGCAGCGTTGCCGACAAAATTACGCGTGAAGAAAAAATTGCAAATGCTTTATATGAAATGTACAAACCTGATGCAAAAAAAGAAGACTTAAACAGAGCTATAGAACTTGCAAAAGCCGACTTGATGAGTGAGATGGTGTATGAGTTTACAGAACTTCAGGGGCTTATGGGGTACTACTATGCAAAAGAGGCAGGGGAGAGTGATGCGGTAGCTTTGGCGATAAAAGAGCAGTATTTGCCTGAGGGTGAAGAGAGTGAACTGCCTTCTACGCCTTTGAGTGCCATAGTGGCTATGAGCATTAAACTCGATACACTGCTTGGACTCTTCAGTGTCAATGAAATTCCGACAGGTTCGCGTGATCCGTTTGCTCTGCGTCGCGCTGTAAACGGTATTATCCGCATTGTCAATGAGTACGGCTTTGCATTTGATATAGTCAAAACGCTCAAAGAGCTTTCTAAAAATTATGATAGTATTGATTTGGAAAAACTTGAAAACTTTATTTTGGAGCGTATTAGAAGATACTATAAAGTCAATCCGTCTATTATCGAAGCTGTTTTGGCATCAGGAGAGAGAGAACTTTTAGCACTTGGTCGTAAAATCGAAGCACTTAACACTCTTGTAAATTCAGAAGGTTTTGATGAAGTTTCGTCTACATTCAAGCGTGTGGCAAATATAACCAAAGAGATTGATCTCAACAATGACTTACATGTAAATGAGAGTTTACTCACAGAAGAAGCAGAAAAAACACTCTATAAAAGATACAAAGAAGTGACAGCAAAAGAGTATGAAAGTTATGAAGAAGAACTGGATGCCCTTTTAGGACTCAAACCTGAACTTGATGCCTTCTTTGACAGTGTTATGGTAAATGTTGAAGATGAAAAAGTGAAAAACAACCGTAAAGCACTTGTTGCGTCTATCTATAAAAGTATCTTTAAAATTGCGGATATTAAAGAAGTTAGTATATAAATATATCTATTATTTATTATCCTAACTCGTTCATGCAATCAATGCAATACTCTGATTCGGGTATAAGTTTCAGTCTCTCTATGGAAATATCCTCTTCGCATTCTTTACACACACCATAATCTTCACTCTCAATTCTATTGAGAGTTGCTATGAGTCTATTGTAGCGTTTGGTGTATTTTTCAAATCTGTGAAAGATGATGTTTTGTTCTTGATGTCTGCCTGCATGGTAGACATTGTCTAATGAACACTCTTTGTCAACAGGTTTTAGTTGTGTTTTGAGATATGCCAACTCTTTTGAAAGTGCTGCTACTTGCGATTCAATAATATTTTTTAATTGTTGTTTTTCTGTTATTGTCATTTTGTTTCTCTTTAGGGAAATTATACACAAAAGACTATAACCCTACTATTAAAAAAATGCTAATAACATATTATTTAGCTATAATTTCACATTAAATTTTTGGTGGATTTGTATGTATGATGTAGCTATTATTGGGGCTGGTATAAATGGTTGCAGTGTGGCGTATGAGTTCATCAAAGAAGGCAAGCGTGTTATTCTTTTTGACAAAGAGGGCATTGCAAGCGGTGGGAGTGGTGCTGCAGGTGCTTTTATATCTCCCAAGTTTTCCAAAGCAGGGGAACTAAAAGAACTGCTCCATGATGCCTTTGTTTACTCTTATGATTTTTATGGTAAAAATTTCTCTTTATGCTTTACAAAAGCACCACTCGTTCATATTGCCAAAGATGAAAGAGATGAGGAAGCTTTACATGTATATAAGCAAAAAACAGAGCTTCCTTTACAAAAGATTCCTGCCTCTTTAGAGAAAAAATTAACGGCAGAAGCAAAAAAAAGAGAAAATATTTGTCTTGAGGCGGGAGTTGTTGATGCCCAGCGAATATGCAATGATATGTCCTGCGGCGCTAAATTTGTACAAGAGAAAGTAGAAACACTTGTCTATAATGATGATTATTGGGTTATAAATGAAACCTACAGTGCCAAAAATGTTGTTTTGGCAACGGGTGCTTATGATATGCTGATAAAAGAGCCTTACATTCAGCTTCGTGGGGTCTGGGGACATCGTATAGATATAACAACAGCAACACAAAATCCCTGTTCCATTCATCAGTATGTCTCTATTTCTCCATCCAATGATGGCAAACTTGCTATCGGTGCGACGCACAATGTCCATTACCATCCAGAAAAAACGCAAGAACCTTATGACATAGAACAGGGCAGAGCAGAGCTACTAGAAAAAGCTGCAAAAACGATGCAACTTGAAAATGTAGAAGTTCTCAAAGATTACACAGGATTACGTTCAGGCTCATTTGATTATATGCCGATGGTGGGTTCTTTGGTGCTCTCTAACGAAACACTGCTTACATGTAAAGGCTCTTTACATGTAAAGAAGCCTGATTTTACAGAGTATGTCTATTATCCGAATCTTTTTATGATAAACGGAAGCGGCGGGTACGGTTTTGTTTTAGCACCGTATTTGGCAAAAATACTGACAGAACATATTTTACACGGCAAAGATATAAGTGAAAGAATCAGCCCGGCAAGGTTTTTTGCGCGCTGGGCTAAAAAGAGGTAGTTTTTAGAATTATATTTTCACGCGTTGTGGCGGCATTGTTTTAAAAATTTCTTTTACGGCATTGGCTCTGATTTCTCTTGCTTTTCCGCCTGCAAACGGTGACAGGTAGTAGGCTCTCTCTATACACTCATCAGGGTCATAATTGTTGTCATACATAAAAACTACATTTTTATCAAGTTTGTTTACATGTAAAGAGAGTGCTTTTGCATAGGCAATGATTGCTTTGTGGTGTCGGTCATACTTGTTTCCCATACCGAAAAATACAAACTTGCCACTGAGCCTGATGTTTGGTATATCTGTATAATTTAACTGCTTGTCATAGCGTGTGAGCTGTGTAGAGGTGATTTTATCCAAATCGGCATCAAACTCTTCCAAAATCGGAGTCGGTTCAATGTTTTCTCTGTTGTAATTAAACAAATATCTGATTTGGACAAGTTTGCCTTTGTAATGTTCTTTAAAGCCTGCATTTAAAATGTAATCTTTTGGGCTTTCATTTAAAGGTACAAACTCATCATACTTATCAAAGCCGTCCTCTTGTAAAAAACGGCTCATTTTATAACCAATTGGACTAACTTCAGGGTTATATAAAAAAACAGTTCCCACGACATGTTTACGCTTTTTCTTGAGCATATTCTCTAAATCATCAACCGTGATTTTTTCCTCTTCGTTCTCATTTATGTACATGTACTGCTCGACCAAGTAGTCCATATCAAAGTTTGTAGAAAATTTTCCAAATACTTGCATTGTTTGTCCTCTTATTATTGGGCGAATTATACTATAATTCTAGCTATGATTTATATAGCTTTTTTAATTTTCACTTTTTTAATCCTGTTATTTGCTTTTTATCAGTGGCAGTATTTTATGATTTTTCGACCTACATATATAAAAGAGAGAACTCTTTGCCAAGATTGTTCTATATTGACAGTCAAGACTGATGACGGCGTAGAACTTGAAGGTGCAGTATATGAGCCTAAAAACTCCAAAAGTACACTTCTTGTTTTTGTCGGTCGTAGTCATGACGCTGTAGCCCTTATGAGTAAACTTGCACAACTTTATTCACAATCACGAATCATTGCGTTTAACTATCGTGGTTACGGAAAAAGCAGTGGGATTGCGAATGAGAAAAATATTTTGCAAGACGCTTTATACATCGCTACATTAGTACAAAAGAACTATGGAGATTTTTACCTTTTAGGGTATTCATTAGGTTCAAGTGTCTCGGCATTTGTTGCTTCAAAGCACAAAGTATCAGCACTTTTTTTGATAGGTGCATTTGATTCCATAGCACAGCTTTTACGCCGTAAATATGCCAAAATTTCTTATATGGCAAAACTCTTGCGTTACAAGTTTAAAACAATGCAATATATACAACATGTCACTGCTGATACCTATCTGTTTGTCAGTCGGGATGATGAACTTATTCCTTTGCAAAATGCCAGAAATTTAAAAAAACATATCAAAAATTTAGTCTATTATGAAGAATTTGATGGGCTTTCACACAGTGAACTGTTTTGGGAGCCGAGAGTGATAGATAAAATTAATGAGGTGATAGGATGCAGTTAGGATTTTTCTTAAAAAAATTTGTTACTTTTTTTGTGGAGCCTTTAGGTTTTATTTCCATATTGCTCGTTCTTGGGCTTTACATGTTACATGTAAAGAAGGAGCGCGTTGCAAAGATACTACTTTCTTTTGGTTTATTTTTGTTGTTACTCTTCTCTTACCCGCCTTTTGCAAACTTTTTGGTACAGAATCTGGAAAACCAATACCCGAAATTTGATTATAAACAGCAGGTGAAATACATACATGTACTCGGTAGCGGACATAATATAGACCCGTCGCAGCCTCTCTCTTCTCAGATCAGCAGTACAGGAACAAAAAGAGTTTTAGAAGGGATACTCATACATAAACAGATGCCAAATGCTATATTGATTTTTACGGGCTATGAGGGAGATACAAATACGACAAATGCAGTGATGAATGCGAAACTGGCACATGCATTAGGTGTAGATTATAAAGAGATGATTATAAATGGGAAACCGGTTGATACAAAAGAAGAAGCATTGTTTACTAAAACACTCGTTGGAGATAAGCCTTTTGTATTAGTAACCTCTGCTACACATATGCCTCGAGCAATGCTTCTTTTTCGCTCACTCGGCATGCATCCCATAGCTGCACCGACAAATTATTATAAAAGCGAATTTAGAGGGTATTTGCGAGCACCAGAGCCTTTGTACTTTTATATATCAAGTGTAGCAGTTCATGAGTATTTAGGCATACTTTGGGCAAAAAGAAGTTTTTTTGGAATCGGTACTTTAGTACCGACGAGAGTGGCAAGAAAGTAGCAACAGTCGGCACTAAAGTACCGATTCCAAGAGAATATTTAGTGAGGGCTTTGTATTTTGTAAGCCTGAAACCCAGTTTTCAAGACTAAAAAACTTATAAAAGTTTTTTCATAAGTTCAATATGATAGTTTTCTTGATAATTGATAAAATCAAAAAACTTTGAGAGTTTTTCATCTGTGATAGATTCACTGAGTTCTTTACACATCTCTTTTGCTGCTATTTCTTCATCAATTCCATCTCTAATGAATTGATCTAAATCTTTTACAATATATGTCATTTCGTGTAATTCACGAGGAAGAGCTAATATACCAAGTTTTGCCATCATATTGCCAAAAGATTTAAGATGGAAATGTGATTCATCAATGAGATCTTGATAAACATCATAATGCAATAGACTTTTTGTTCTTGCTTGCATATAGGCATAGATTAAGATTAATTCATACTCTTTGTAAGATTCATCAAATAAAAAGAGCGTCATTGCATCTATTTGTGTTTGATCAATATCTTCCCAACTTCGTGACATATTAAAAGCTGTTACTTTGGCATCATTCTTAGTTTCGCGTAAGGTTTGTGTAAGATACTCTAAAAGATAAATATCATCTGTTTTCATGCGTTCACCTAAGATTGTAGTAGGGTAGAATGCTTGAATTGCTTGCACTTCTTCTTTGAGTGCTTCTAAAATTGCAAAGTTATTCTCTCTTTTTAGAAGTGTTTTTTCTCTGTCATAGTTGTAATCTTCCCCATTTTCTAAAATGGACTGCCCCAGCCATTTCATATGACGAAAAGCGATTTGAGAAAAATCATACAGACGAGACTTAATAGTTTCTTCATTGATGGCAAAAGAGGCAAAAAGTATGCAGAGCCAAAGCTCATGTTTCTTTTGATATGTTTTATTGATTGTTTTCATTTTGCTCATCCTCCGGCATTGCAACTGCTTCACAACTCTCTTTCATTTTCAGTACATGTAACTCTTCATCTTCGCCGTTTTGTCTGTTTTCATGGTTTTTAAGTGAGGCTATAAATGCCGTAAAAACGATGTCGGCACATATTTGTTGTTGGGGAGAGAGTGTACCGAGCTTTTCATGCATTTTTTCTACGGCTTTGTTTGCATATTCCGTATCGTTTCCCAGTATCATTTGTGTAAACATAGAACCGATGACAACGGTGTCCTGACAGCCGTTTGTAGCAAATTTAACATCTTTTATAATGTCACCCTCAAGTTTTGTATAAAATATGACATACTCTTTTGTCTTTTCATCGAGTGCAATACCTACACCATCAGCATCATCTAATTTCCCGTAATTTTTCGGATTCATTAAATGCTCTAAAACCTCAGGATTCATTCCCTCGGGCATTTTTACATTTTCAAACATGATTACTCTCTTACTTATAATTTATAGGAGTGTAACAAAAAAAGAATAAATTTACTCTTTTAATAGATGATTTTTGAAAGATAAAGCCCGTTGGGAGGTGCCGGTTTGATGTTGTATTTTTTCTCACAGTGAAGCTGTTCTTGTATTTGCTGAGCATTAAGCGTTAGAAGTGCCCCGACCATGAGTCTGATTTGGCTACGTAAAAAACCGTTGGCTTCAAAGGACAAAATAATGCAGTTTTTATGTTTATAGGCAAAGGCTTTGTAAATAATTCTTGTTGTAGAGTTAACTTCACTGCCTGATTTCATAAAGTGTTTAAAATCGTGTTCTCCGACAAAAATCTTTATGTTTTTTTGTATCTGTTCAAAATCTACATTTTCTAAAAAAGTGATAAAATCTTTTTCAAAAGGGTTGCGTGGTGTTGTTTTAATGATGTAACGATAGCTTCTTTTTTTCGCGCTGTATCTTGCATGAAAATCATTCTTTACATGTATGATTTTCTTTACATGTAAGGCATCGTTTAGCATTTCATTGAGAACTTTTTTGAGCTTTTTTATATCACTCCAATACGGAGGCAGATCAATGTGACAAACTTGCATTGTGGCATGCACCCCTTTGTCTGTGCGTCCGCTTGCCACAACTCTTTGTGCAATGCCCAGTTTTTTTAAGACATTTTCAAGTTCACCAAGGACAGTGTTTTGTGTCTCTTTTTGTATCTGGGAACCTAAAAAATGTGTTCCGTTATAGGCTAAATACAGTGCTACTCTCATTCGTTTAAAACTTGTTTACGATGGTTTTTCTATAGAGTATATATGTACTTATAAGCCATGAAAGGGCGACAACTGCAATGGTGTAGTACCCAAATATTTTTTCCAAACCGATAGTCATACCATAATAAAAAACTATGGTCAAAAAGAGGTACAAATACATCTTAGACTTTTGATGTCTGACCTGAACTATGCCTATGCTCGCAATGAGAAAAAGTGTGATGATTGGAAAGAGACTCAGTAGGGTATCTTTAATGAAAACATGTTTTTTTCTTCCGGCATTTTCTTTTGAGAGCCAATACTGCAGAGGTTGTTTATAGCTTGTTAGATCAGTTGTGAGCGTATCATTTATCATCATTATCTTAAAATTTATTTGAGAAAATTTTTCTTTAGAGTAGCTGTATCCTTCGCCATCCATTAGTTTAAGGCGTAAAATTCCCGAATCATTGATGACTTTTGCTCTTTTTGCCGCGATAAGTATTTCTTCTTCTTGTTTTTTATTAAATAAAAAGACCTTTGAGAACGTGCCGTCTTTGTTTTTTGCGCCTATATATAAAAGCCAGTCGCCAAAACTGTTTCCAAATTCACTTGCCGCAAGGTTGAATTTTGCTTCACTCTTTTTATAAGACAAAAAGTTTTTTGACAAAGTCGTGGTATGTGGGGCAACGACTAAAAAATCAAATACCAAAAGTAGCAGCAAAATAAATGCCGGTTTAAAAAAGGTTTTTATGATAAAGCCCGGTTTGATTCCCAATGCAAAAATAACAATAATTTCATTGTCATTAGAGAGTTTAAACAGCGAAAGCGTAGCTGCAACAAAAAAGGTAATCGGCAGAGTATAAAAAAGAATTTCAGGCAAAACAAAAAGGTAGAGTTTGCCCATTTCCCAAATACTTAACTGAATAACTGCCGTATACGTGGAAAGTTTAATTAAAAATATAACTGAGGCTATCACAAACAATGGCAAAAATATAGACATAAAAAGGGAAGAAAAGTTACTGAGGAGATACTTTTGTAATCTTTGCATTAGTAATTTGCCTTGATGTAGCTTAATATTTGGGAGTCATAAACATAGACTATGAAAGTCGCAAGTGCTAAAAATGGGACAAAAGGAACGCGTTGCTCCTCTTTTGATTTGTTGAGAACAAAGAGCATAACAGGTAGAGCTAAAAGTGCGGAGACAAATACGGCAACAAGCCCGAGTTGCACGCCAAGAAGTGCGCCCATTGTAGCTGCCACCATAATGTCACCTTCTCCCATCGCTTCTATAAAGGGTGTTCTGTCATAATGTTTATTCCATGGTGTTTTTGTTTTTATTCCGGCTCGATATACAGATGATGTAAGGTAGTAAGAAAGAGCAAAACGAAGGAGTGTAAATCCACCGGCAAAAAGAAGTGCATTTTCTAAGTTGATGATAACACCGTTAATATTCCATGCCCCAATAATAGCAAAGAAAATAGCTAGCAAGTTGAGTGAATCGGGTATCATTTTATATCTGAAATCTATCACCGAAAGTGCTAAGAGCATTAAAAAACTCATGGCTATAAAAAATGCTGGTAGTTCTAGTCCAAATTTATGGGCAATGATGACAAAAACAAAACCGGAAACAAGTTCAACAAGAGGATATTGCATAGAAATTTTAGATTTGCAGTACGCACATTTCCCTCGTAAAAATAGCCATGAAAAAAGTGGAATATTATGCCATGGTTTGAGTTTCTCGTTACATGTAGGACAATGTGAAGCATCAAAAACAACACTTTCCCCTTTGGGAATGCGCAGAATTACAACATTTAAAAAAGAGCCAAAAAGTATACCGATTACAAAAGCTATGCTAAGTTCTATCATTTTAAACCACCAAATCGTCTTTCAATTTTTGTAAATTTTTGCAGAATTTTTTCTAACTCTTTACATGTAAAGTCCGGCCAGAGCGTATCTGTAAAAAAGAGTTCTGCATAAGCTGACTGCCAGAGTAAAAAGTTTGAGAGTCTTTTGTCTCCGCCGGTACGGATGAGTATATCTACATCTACTTTACAGTCAAGTGCGTTGTTAAGCATCTCTATCGTAATGTTTTCATCCTGTTTTTTCAAAGAGTTTACCGCACGAAGAATTTCATCTTGCGAGCCATAATTCAGAGCAAGACTCTGTACCAAACCGTCACAATGTGCCGTTTTTTCTTCTACCATTTGTATGGTTTTTTGCAGTGATTTTGAAAAAGCACGAATATCACCTATGGATTCAAACTTGACATTGTTTTCTAAGTAAGAAGGCAACTCGTCTTTGAGATATCTTTCTAACAATTTCATTAAAAATTCCACTTCCAATCGTGGTCTTTTCCAGTTTTCTGTTGAAAAGGCATAAAGTGTCAAGCGTTCTATATCTTCATTCTTGGAACAATACGTTGTAATTGCTTTGACGACTTTTGCCCCTGCTTCATGCCCTTTGACGCGTTTTTTGCCCTGTAACTCTGCCCAGCGACCGTTGCCATCCATAATAATGGCAATATGTTTGGCTTTATTCATCATTTACTCTTGCAGCCCTTTTGCATTTTTTACTATTTCAAAGGAAACATGCAATTTGTCTGCTTTTGGTATGTGCACATCTTTTTGCGCGGTTATAAATTCTACTTCATTTTCGTCACTGCCAAAGCTTGCAGAATTTTGTAAAATATTTAAACAAACACCGTCAAGTTTTTTTTCTTTAAGCATCTTTTTCGCATTTTCTTCTGCTTTTTCTCTGTCCATTTCGGCTTTAAAACCTATAACCGTAATGCCTTCTTTGTCAATCTCACTCAATATGTCAATATTTTTTTTCAAATGCAATGTCCATTTTTCACCCAAATCTTCTTTTTTAAGTTTGGTATTTTGTGGAAATTCAGGAACATAATCACTCACTGCCGCCGCCATAAACAAATAAGGCTTTTTTTGAATGACGTGAATATGCTCGTCTCTGATGAGTGTAGCTTTTGAAAGTTTGCCTTTTTTTGCAATGCGAATAGAATCTACAAGATACTCAAGCATTTCTGCAGAGTCTTCTACCTCTATTTTATGCATATTCTCAGGTAGATCAGTGTCAAATCTGGTTGCTATGAGGTTGACGTCTGCCCCTTTTAAATAGAGTGCCGTTGCCAGAGCCGATGCCATTTTTCCGCTTGAAAAGTTTGAGATGTAGCGAACTTCATCTATCTTCTCTATCGTGCCTCCACCGGTAACTATAACCCGTCTATGTTCCCAAAACTCTTCTTTTAAAAGCTCACGGCAGGTTTGATAAAAAATGTCCAAAGGTTCTGCCATTGCACCATCACCGACTGTTTTACATGCCAACTCTTTTGTTTGTGTGTCCAAAATAGTATAGTTTGCAATGCCCAGCATTTTTAAATTTGCCTGCGTGATTGGGTTTTGGAGCATATTTGTGTTTGCCGAGGGTGCAAGGATTTTCATACCGCTAAAAGCAAGCGCGCATTGCAGCAACATATTGTCTGCAATGGCATTGGCAAGCTTGGCAATCGTATTTGCCGTAGCGGGAGCGATGACCATAATGTCTGCCCATTGGGTAATTTTAATGTGGTTATGCTCATTTGCCCAGGATTCATTCGTATCATCAAGTACTTCATTGGAAGTAAGCGTTTCAAAAGTAAGAGGTGCTATAAACTTTTTTGCACTCGCACTCATTACAACTTTTACTTCTGCTCCCTCTTTTATGAAGTTTCGTACAAGCTCAAGCGTTTTGTACACAGCGATAGAACCGGTTACTGCAAGGAGAATTTTTTTGTCTTTTATTAAATCTGTCGGTATATTCATGAAAAATCTTTTTTTCTTGTATTTTACCTAAAAATACTTAGAAGTAATAAATATACTTAAGCTTTGTAGATGTATACTATAAAAATCTTATAACGAAAGGGGTATGTTATGAATCATAATGAGCAGATGAAAAAGTATTATGAAAGGTGTGATATTGACCTTATTAAAGGGCATTTAAAAGAGTTGCTGACTGCGGCAAAAAAAGAGATACGCCAGATACAGGTTGAAGATATAGACTTAGAAAATATGGTGTTGATTGATGTACGAGAATCCGATGAATTTGCAAGCGGTGTCATTCCTGCAAAAACCGTCTTTACAATTCCTCGCGGGAAACTGGAGTTTGCCGTTGATGACAAACTGATAGATTTGAGCAATCATCAAATAGTTTGTTACTGTTTAAAGGGTGCAAGAGGGCTAATGGCTGCAAAAACATTAAAAGATTTAGGCTTTAGTAATGTTGTCAATCTCGAAGGCGGCATCACAAGCTGGGTGAATGCACAAAAACCGATTAAAAATTATTTGGGATATTTTGCTCTTAAAAAAACTTAGAGTTTTTTTATAAACACCACTTTTAAATAGTTGCTCTCTTGAAATTTCTCTGCCACGCGAAAATCTTTTGGCAGTGCATAGCTCTCAAGGACTTGAAACTTTATTTTTAAATCTCTAAATGCCTTGTCTATAAAGCCTCGAAAGGTCATCATGCTAAAGTTGGCAGCATTGGTTGAGGCGATAATAGTGCCGCCTTTGTTTGTGATTTGTATGACCTCTTTGAGCAGTTTGACATAGTCTCTGTTTGCACTGAATGTGCGTTTTTTGGAACGTGCAAAACTCGGTGGGTCTATCACGACCATATCAAAAAGCAGTTTTTTCCTCACGGCATATTTAAAGTATAAGAAGACATCCTCAACGATGATATTTTGATTTTCTAAATCAATATTATTGATGCGAAACTGCTCTTGCGTTTTTGGCAGACTGCGTTTTGCCAAGTCAACGCTTGTCGTGCTTTTTGCACCGCCAAGTGCTGCAAATACTGAAAAAGCACCCGTGTAGGAAAAAGTATTTAAAACGGTTTTTCCTTTTGCATATTTGTCACGGATGGTTTTTCTCACATCTCTTTGGTCTAAAAATACTCCGACCATTGCACCATCATCAAGATAGATGGCAAAATTTGCTCCGTTTTCCTTTACATGTAAAGGCGCAGGCGCTTCGTTACCACAGACAAAATCATTGTTATCGTTAAGATACATGCCTTTTGTATCAAAGCGTTTTTTCTGATAGATGCCTTTAAAATCCACACTTTGTTTAAAGGCTTCAAGAAACATCTCTTTTAGCTCATAAATCCCGATGCTGTACCAAGTAAAAAGATAATAACCGTTAAAATAGTCAACGGTTACACCGCCGACACCGTCTCCTTCTCCGTTAAAGACTCGAAAAGCCGTTGTCTTTACATCGGCAAAAAAATCTTTTCTGTAGGCTAATGCCGCTTTGATTTTACGTTTGAAAAAATCTGTATCTATTACTTCATCGGCTTGTTGTGAAAGTATCCAGCCTTGTCCTTTGTTTTGCAAACCGTAGTAACCTTTTGCAACAAAGTTTTTTTTCTGATCAAGCAGATTGACAATGCTGCCTTCTTCTGTAGCTTCGCTCCAATCTTCTATAAACTCTCTTGAGAGTAAAGGATAGCCGTTTTTTATTTTTTGCACAAAGTCGGATTTGAGTATCAGGTTTATTTCATTTGGCATTTTTTTCTCTCAAGTTTGTCATAAAGGCAAAGCATATTGTTGTAATCCTGATGGAGACTTGTATCTATTAAAAACTCTATATTATTGAGAATACCCAAAGCTTTTAATACTTTTTCTTTGGAAAATAGAATATAGAGACTCTCTTGATAGTCTTGAAAATCAAGTTCCATCTCCTGCATGCGAGACAGTTCTACAACAAGATGTCCGAGCTTGTTTGAACCGTATTCCAAGAGTTCTAAGGCTTCTTCTTTTTCACCCAGACGCAATAGTATTTGTGCTTTAAACTCTGCCATTGTAAAATTTTCTTTAAAAATAACGCCGATGTATTTTTCTATATTGAGTGAATCTTCCAAAGATTCAATGTTGAGTATAATTTCCTGCGGGTCATATTTTGTAAAATTGAGAACCATATCACGAATGAGTTTGCCATTATTTTTGTTGTTGTATATCAAATCATCTATGGGATAAACTTCTGAAACACCGGGAACGATGATTTGGCAAGAGTAAAAGTCCAGATAATCATACTCTCTGATGTAAAATTCTTTGTTCATTTTTTGAAGAATATTTGTAAGGTAGTTATACTCATCTTGCGTGGAGTTTCCTTTATAAGAAAAAGGAGAATATTCAAAACTTTTTTTGGTGCTTAAAAAAGGAAAACCGAGTTTGCCGTTTGAATCTATAAAGTGGGATTCAAGGTTAAAACTGTCTGAGACAAGACTCATGTCAAAAGTAGGCACTTCAAAACTGTCAAGATTTTCTAAAGAACGCCCCTGCATAAGCTCCGTCATCGTTCGCTCCAATGCAACTTCAATCATGGGATGTGCCCCAAAAGAGACAAAGAGGGTTGCGTTGTTCGGGTTGATGAGCGAAATGGCAGTAACGGGAAACTGACCGCCCAAAGAAGCATCAAGCACTTTGATTTTATAGCCGAGTTTTTGCAAGGCTTGCACATCGTTATGTACTTTTGGAAAACTTTTCACAACTTCATCAGGAAATTCCGGTAAAGCATAGCCGTTTTTTATGATAGCTATTTTTGCAAAGCGTTCAAATATTTCACTCAAAGATTGCACTTTTGCCTCTAAAGGGGTATTTCCCGTTGCTAGACCATTGCTCACATAAAGATTGCTTAAAATATTGAGTGGAATTGAAATTTTTTCCTGTGTTGATTGTTTTATAAAAGGAAGAGCAACTATTTTATCATCATAATCGCTGTTAAAGTCCACCAAATCTTCAGGTGAGAGATTTCCATCCGGATTATAAACTGCCATAAGTTCATCACTGAGATAAGCTTCATCAAATCCAAACGCAACTTCATCAGGATAGTATTTTCTACTGGGCAAATGAAAATCAATAAAAAAATTGTTCGTCTGCAGGCGTTCAATATACTCACCCAAAGCACTCGCCACAGAAGCATCGCTCAGCACACCTTTGCCGTTTGAGTAAATATGTCTGGGTGCTTCTTTTGAGCTGAGATTAACCGAAAAACAGTGAGTGAGAGGATTTTTTTCTTCCAAAAAAAGCACCTCACAGCCAACATCAGACAAAACACTCTTCATTTGAGATATAGATTGTTGAAGCGGAGCTTCTTTTGAGAGAAAATTCATTAAATATTTGTTCCTGCATTATTTATTGAAATTATAGCTAATTTATATTTTTTAAATGAAATTTTCATTATGTTTTCAAAAGTTTTTTTGTAGATTATTTGTATTTATTTTTGAAACAATTATATTTGAATGACTTTCTTTTACAAAATTCATAAACTACTGCATATAGCTATCTTGAACCTCTATTGCTAGTGTTTGCATAGTAAACTCCAATAATTAAGATGTACTATTTTATCTAAAGTTATCATAATATTTATTGAAGCAACATGATTTTCGATTTATCAATCTTTATTAAAATATAAAAAACTTTACTATCCTCGATTAAAACAAAGTGTGATTTTGTGGCTTTTGCCATTTAGAAATCTTTAAAACTTAGATACAACATTTGACTTCAGTGACGCGCGCGTTCACTGCTAGGCTTTGTTAGATGATTTTTTCTGTATACTTACAGTCTGGAAAGTTACTACATCCATAAAAATCACCATATTTGCCTTTTCTTTCCTTTAGTTCGCTTTCGCATTGAGGACATTTTTTATACTCTTTATCTGTACTTTCCATATGGATAGTATTAGAGTTCTCTTTTATAAAACTCTTACTTTTAATATCTAATATAAATTTTTTACCATTTAAAATAATTTCATCATTAGTTAACAAGCTCACTAAATTATTCTTGTTAAAATCACAGTTTGCTATCTTATTGGACTTCCATATTATAAAATTACAACCAGTGATTTTTTTTGTTTTATAATCCCATTTATAATTTTCACATTTAAAAGCTTTTTCATCTTCATTAATGCAATGATTACATATTGGACATTTTATTTCACACTCATAATTAGTATCAATATAATCTACTAATTTATTTGTGTATTCACCACAATTTTTTAAGCCTTCTTTACTTCCAAATATCCAAAATGCACTCTTTGCCCTCGAGACCGCTACATTCATCATATTTCCATCATCATGATTGCTAAAATGTATTCCGTTATAATTTTTGTCAACTGTTGGTGAAAAGATTATAATTTCTCTTTCGCTGCCTTGAAAGGCATGCACAGTTCCTACAAGAATTTTATCTAAGTTGTATTTTTCTACTTTTTTTAATTCTCGAGTAATCATCTTTTTTTGATTATTGAATGGTGTAACAATTCCTATATGCTCATGAAATTCTTCATAAGATAGATTTTTTTCATTATGATTATTGTACATATCAGTTAAATTACAAATATTCTCTAGTAAAAATTTAACTATTTCTTTTGTCTCTATATAGCTACTATTGTTTTTAACAGTTGAATTAATGTTGAACAGTTTCATAGACGGGTAGAAATCTTTCGCATCATCAAGGTATAATTTATTTGTATAAAACCTTACTTTTGGAATTAAAATCCCTTTGTAAATTATTTCATTGCAATATTCAATTATTTCATCTTTACATCTAAAGTGTTCCTTTAGCCACAATGAATTATCTTCATGCTCTTCCATTTCAAAACTATCAAAATAAGTTGATCTATTAGCAATTGTCAAAAAGTTTAAAAAAATTGCAGAATGATTTTTTTTAAATTTACTATAATCAATATCAGGTGAAATATTGTCAACTATTGATTTATCAACAACTTCATCAAATGGATATACTGGTTCTATTTGTTTTTCATCTCCAACAATAACCATTTTTTTAGCAACATATAGTGCAGGAAGTCCGATAGGAGCTAAAATCATTCCAGATTCATCAGATAAAACCAAATCAAAAAACTCTCTAATAAGTATATATTCATCATTATCTTTGTGCTTAAATGCACCAAAAAGGGAATGCATAGTTACTGTTATCATTGGAAATAATGGTGTTATTAAATATATATTATTGATGTCGTTAGATAAATCTGAACCAGATTCATCTTTTGAAACAATTTTATAACCACCATCATAATATTTAATTCCATAAAACTTATCATTTTGCTCTAAGTTATTATCTAAGAGAGCTTTTAAATCTTCAGTTTTTGTAATACTTATATCATTATATTTATCTTTTTTGTAAATTTTGAAGTCACAAGAAGCACATTGAAAAACATAATCATTACTTTCAATAGAATTATTACAAATAGGACATTTTCCATTAGATGATTTTTTATTTAATTTTTTTAAATTTAAAATAAAAAAAGCTTCCAATAAATGAAGACTAATAAAAAATGTATCAAATCTCTCATTTTTATCTAATTTTTCATATGTTTTGGATAACTCATTGTCTGGAGAATCATCAATCTTTGTATTTATTTCATTTGAAAGTCTATTAATGTTTGAAAAAAGAAATTTTATAGCATCGTCCAAGTCTTCTATATTCCTTTTTGATATTAAGTTAATCTTATTCAAGTAATCAATTTCAGCAAGTTGAACATCCAAAGAAGAAATATAGTCAAAGATTTTATTTATACTTGTAAATAAAACTTTGTTTTCATATTTGTTTTCGCTATTTCTAATTTGAGGAACTACACAGTTTTCTTCAACTAAATTAACTTTAACATCAGCTTCAAAATCCTTTAATACTAGCCACCTTCTATATAAAACTTTTTTACTCTTTTTAGCATCATCAAATCCACCTGATATACCTTCAATAATATTATTAATAGCCTGCCTTACACTAGATGTCCCTAGTATTGGTTTTCCAGTATCAATAAAACTGTAAGGATCTTTTTTAACATTGTCATAACTAGACTTTGCCTTTATTGCGGCTTTAACAATGTAGTCTGAAAATATCGCTCTAAGTAATGCAGTTTTTCCTGTTCCAGGAGGTCCATTAACTGGAACAATATCCATTGGAGACAGATAACTGCTAATCGCTAATCGCTGAGACATAGTTATTGCAAATTCTGAGTTAAATGAACCAAGGTGCTTTTTTTGCAATAGTTTCACATTTTCTTTACTTAGTCTAAGTGTATTTTTGTTGTTTTGTTTAATGCCTATGTCATTTAAATATTGCGATGGGTGATAATATAAAATTCTATTTAATTTGTCATCTTCTTTATTATTTTTGAAATAAGGAATAATGGAACTTTTATAGGCATTTAGTAAACCTTTAACGATATTGTCTTGCTCAAGTAGTTTCTTAATATTAACAAGTCCCATTAATGAACTTATGTCATTTTCAATTACTGTATTTAAACTTTTGTTATTATTGATTTTACTTTTTAACTCTTCATTGAAGTTTTTTAATATTTCAATAAAGTCTTGTTTATCTTCTTTTTGTACTATGTTAGAAGCGTCTATATATTTATTTCCAAAATTTAAATCTGAAGTGCAATTTTTGAATTTATAAATCATATCAATTTTATCCTTAAGCAGCCATTTTTGAACCAAAGAAAACTTCATTGGGAGTTTTCCAGTTGAGAGATTTTCTAGG
>JALSLQ010000083.1 GCA_026988235.1 Sulfurimonas sp. | reverse complement strand
TATTTTAGGAGTTTGGAGTTTTTTAGCTTGTTTTTTGCTGTTGAAAGTATAGCCAAAATAGGCTTTAAAATGCCTAAAATAGGGGTATTTTTGGTTTTTCAGGACTGACTATATACTAAAAAATTGTCGATTTTTTTCACAACGCGGACTTTAGTCCGGGCTGAGAGTGCCAGAAAATAGCAACAGCCGGCACGAAAGTACCGGTTCCAAAAAAACATTAACTTTAAAACCTAGGTACAAAATATAAAAATAGCTTAGTTTTGAATTACCGTTTTGCATAACATTTTTTAAAGCATAAATTGGGTAGAATAAAAGTAATTAATTTATTTTTTAGAAGGAAATTTATGTTTGAAGTTGTTATCGGTCTTGAAGTCCATGTACAATTAAATACAAATACAAAACTTTTTTGCTCGTGTCCTACGAGTTTTAATCATAAACAAAATACAAATACTTGTCCGACATGTTTGGCGCTTCCAGGGGCACTTCCTGTTTTAAACAAAGAAGTAGTACATAAATCTATTATGCTTGGTACGGCACTTGATGCTACGATTAATAAAGTTTCTTATTTTGACAGAAAATCATACTTTTATCCAGATTCTCCAACCGCATATCAAATCACACAGCTTTATACGCCTATAGTTGAGCATGGAAAACTGCAAATTGATTTTGATGATGGTAGTTATAAAACTATACGCGTTAACCGTGCACATATTGAAGCAGATGCGGGAAAGAACATTCATGATGGTGATATTTCAAAAGTTGATTTAAATCGTGCAGGAACGCCACTGCTTGAAATCGTCAGTGAGCCGGATATGAGAAGTGCTGAAGATGCAATTCTTTACTTGAAAAAGCTACATTCTATTATTCGCTATTTAAATATTGGTGATGCAAATATGCAAGAGGGTTCATTTCGTGTCGATGTGAATGTTTCTATTCGTCCTAAGGGTGATGAAAAACTCTACACGCGTGTTGAGATTAAAAATATTAACTCTTTTAAATTTATTCAGCGTGCCATAGAGCTTGAAGTGTCTCGTCAGGTTGAAGCTTGGGAAGATGGAACTTATGATGAAGAGATTTGTCAGGAGACTCGTCTTTTTGATCAGGTAAAGCAAGAAACGCGTTCTATGCGTGGTAAGGAAGAAGCGGCTGATTACAGATACTTTCCGGAGCCTGATTTACCAAAATGTGTAGTAACAGATGAAATGATGCAAATATATACACAAATACCAGAACTCCCCGATGCAAAAAAAGAACGCTTTGTGAATGAATACGGGATGAATGATTACAATGCAATGGTGATTACTTCTGCTGTTGAGATGGCAAATTTCTTTGAAGCTATGATGGAAGAAAACGGTGTAAGTGCAAAAACGGCTACAACATGGTTAACGGTGGAATTACCTGCTCGTCTCAAGGGTGCTATGAATATTACAAATTCTCCAGTTGATGCGAAAAAGCTTGCCCTTTTAGTAAAACGCATTGATGATAAGACTATTTCAGGCAAAGCTGCTAAAGAGGTATTGGACTTTTTAATGGAAAATGAAGATACAGATGTTGATGGTGTTATTAAAACACTTGGATTGAAACAAGTGACAGATACTGGGGCTATAGAAGCAATGTGTGATGAAATTATTGCTGCAAATCCTGAAAAAGTAGAGCAATATAAAGGTGGAAAAGAAAAATTATTTGGCTTTTTTGTCGGGCAGGTTATGAAAGCGAGCAAAGGAAGTGCAAATCCACAAGTTGTCAATGAAATACTGAAAGTCAAGTTGGATTAATTATAATGCTAAAACGCTGGATACTGGATTTTGCTTATTTTTTGGATACTTCAAAGTCATATCAAAAGCGAAAACGATTTTTTTCTAATATTTTAGAAAATAACAAGAACAAATATAAAAAATATATAGATATTTTCATGGTTATTCTGATTTTTATTAGTGTGGCTGTGCTCATTCGTGAAGTAAAACATCATGTGAATGATGAACTGATGTTTTTTAGTAATTATATTATCTCTTTTATCTTTTTTATAGAGTATATTCTACGACTGTGGATTAATAGCAGTGTCAGTAAAATCATCGTTGCACGCGCCGAACATGATACTTTTTTGCATCGTGAGGTGAATTTATTAAAAGCTTTTAAACAGGTTTTAAAAGTAAAATTTGCATATATACTTTCTCCGCAAGCACTCATCGATTTATTTGCTATTTTACCATTTTTTCATGAGTTACGATTACTTCGTATGTTTATTCTTTTTCGTGTTTTTAAACTTTTTCGTTATGCAAAAAGTTTTCAAACACTTGCTTCTGTTTTAGGAACAAAAAAGTTTGAATTTTTAACACTTGGTATTTTTGCGGCAATAGTTATTTTTATTTCGTCAGTCCTTATATATGTGATGGAGGGAAATAATCCTGCTTCTCCTATTAACACTCTTTTTGAAGCTGTTTATTGGTCTATTGTTACCATTTCAACTGTTGGTTATGGAGATATGGTTCCTGTGACGCATGAAGGACGATTTGTTGCGCTTTTAGTAATTATGGCAGGTATATCAGTTTTGGCTTTTACAACTTCTTTGTTTGTCTCTGCTTTTACAGAGAAACTTGATGAAATCAGAGAAATCAAAATCATTGAAGATGTTTCTAAATTAAAAAAATTCTATCTTGTTTGCGGTTACGAAAGTGTATCTCGTGAGGTTGCACGAAAACTCTCAAGCAGTGGGAATAATGTTATTATTATAGATGAAAATTTACAGAGAATAGAAAGAGCAAAAAAAGACGGTTTTACGGCGCTTAATTATAATCCCGGTCGTGTTGAAAGTTATGAAAACCTTAATATTGATATGAAGAAACAGGTGAAAGCTGTTTTATGTCTGCGTGAAGATGATATTGAGAATGTATATGCTGCTTTAACAATTCGTTCAATCAATAAAGATGTTTTTATTCTTTCATTGTTGATAAATGATTCAAATCGTCAGAAGCTTGATTTTGCAGGAATAAATACAGTTGTTTATCCGCAAGAATTGATTGGACTTATTACAAAAGAATTAATTGGTAAACCGGTTGCTTTTGAAGTGATTCATGAACTTAGAAGTGAAAATGCTGATGTAAAAATTGATGAGTTGGGTGTGACACAGCGGATTGTAGATAATTTTCCAACAGTAGGAGAACTTGGCAATAAAGAGTTTCGTGTAGTTCTCTTGGGTGTATATAAACATAAGCGTGATCGCTTTTATTTTAATCCGATTGATGATACTTTGCTTGAAATTGGAGATTATTTATTAGTGGTAGGGTATCAGATTTTTATTTTAGAATTTGAAAAATATCTGCATACAAAGGTAAAAAATGGTTAAAACAACAGCACTTATTTTTGGACATAATAAATATGCAGATGAAATTGTTGCAAATGTAAAAGATAAATATGAACAAATTAGGATTTTTTCTTTACATGAAGATGATGTGCAAGCCAGTGAAACAAAAATTGAAATTTTTGACTTAAGCGATAAATGGACAGAACTGACAAAAAATGTAGATATTAGTAAATCAATGGCTTTTTGCGTCCTTGAAGATACGGCAGAAAATATTTTTTTAACTATATCACTGCGTGCTAATTTTAAAGAGTTGACTATTATAGCCGTTGCATCAAATAGTGAAAGTGCAAACAAACTCACTATGGCAGGCGCAAATAAGGTCATTCCCCTTGTGGAAACGACCTCGGATATTATTGCAAATATGCTTGAAAAACCAATATCAAGTAAAATTCTTCATAGTATACTCTATGAAGAGAGTGCTTTAAAAATTGCACAAATCAAGATTAACAAAGAGAGTCATTTTAAAGATGAACAACTGACGAGTATAGATTGGACACGATATAATGGTATTATCGTTTTGTCTGTGATGCATGAAGATATGAAAAGTGAATTTATCTACTCTTCAAAAGCAAAGCATCATGTTATTCGTGAGGGTGATATTCTTATTGTTGTTGGTTATGAAACAGATATTGCAGAATTTGAAAAAAAGATAGGGAGCAATCGGTATGTCAATTGGAGTCATTGGGGCTGGTAAGTGGGGAAGTGCACTGCATTTTGCATTAAGTCAAAATCATAATGTACTAATAACTTCAAGAAGAGCAAGAAAAATAAGAAACTTTGTCTCTCTTGCAGAGATATTAGAATGTGAGTACCTTATTATTAGTGTTCCTGCACAGCAGGTAGCAAAGTGGTTGGAAGAAAATTTTGTCTTTAAAAATCAAAAAATTCTTGTTGCATCCAAAGGTATAGAAGCAACAAGCGGTAGATTTTTAAATGAAATATATGGTGATTATATTCCAAATGAAAATATAGCTTTTCTTTCAGGACCTTCTTTTGCAATCGAGGTTATGCAGTCATTGCCTACCGCACTTGTAATTAACGCATCAAATAAAACACTTGCACAAGAATTTGCAGCATTTTTCCCTGATTTTATTAAAACATATACCTCTTTTGATGTTATGGGTGCTGAAATTGCTGGTGCTTATAAAAATGTTATTGCCATTGCAGCAGGCATTTGTTCGGGCTTAAACCTTGGTAATAATGCCTCAGCAGCTCTTATTTCTCGTGGACTTGTAGAAATGGAGCGTTTTGGTGCTGTGTATGGTGCACAAAAAGATACATTTTTGGGGTTGAGCGGAGCAGGTGATTTGTTTTTAACGGCTTCTTCAACAATGAGTCGAAACTTTAGGGTTGGGCTTGGTTTGGCAAAACAACAAACACAAGAGAAAATTTTGCAAGAGCTTGGCGAAGTTGCAGAAGGTATAGGTACAGCGTATGCTTTACATGATATTTCTATGAAACAAGATTTGTATCTACCGATTGCCACGGAAGTATATCTGATGTTAGAGGGTAAAAACCCAAATGAAAGTCTCAAAGATTTACTGACAAATTAGGATTTTTTATGTATATACAAAAAAGTAAATTTGTGAAACTACTGTTTGCATTTACTGTAGCACTGTTCGCTTTTTTTATGACTATATCTGTTCTTACATTACAACAAAGTGCATTGATTGGATGTATCGTATTTTTGGTAATACTGTGGACAAATGAAGCTTTACCTTTGGGCGTTGTCTCTCTTTTACCCATAGTTCTTTTTCCTGCCTTTGGGATAATAAATACAAAAATGACAGCAGTAAATTATGCAAATCCTATTATATATCTCTTTTTTGGTGGTTTTTTACTCGCTATTGCGGTTGAGAAAACTGCTTTACATGTACATGTAGCTAATAAGCTTCTAAACCTGTTTCCCGCAACGCCTAGGGGCATGATATTTTCTCTTGCTCTTACATCTGGACTATTAAGTTCTATTTTGTCAAACACCACAACAACTTTACTATTAATACCTATTGCAATTTTTTTAACAGATAATAAAAAATTAAAAATGCGCTTTGCACTTGCGATTGCTTACGGTGCGAGTATTGGTGGTATTTTAACACCGATTGGGACACCTCCCAACCTCATTTTACTGGGTATTATGCAAGAACATAATATGCAACTGATTCCATTTTTTCAATGGATGCTAATGGTGGCACCTTTATCTGTACTTATGTTGATAAGTGTCGGATTCTTATTGAGTTATGGGGTCAGTGACATACAAATACAAAAAAAGATAGAAAAAAGTATTTTAAATAAAGCACAGAAAAAAGTCATGTATTTAATGCTATTGCTTATCATCATCTTATTTGTTAATGCACCTATCAGACCTTACTGGAATGGTTTAGGAATGAGCGAAAGTGGAATTTTACTGGGTTTTGGACTAGTACTGTTTATGCCTCCTTTTAATATACTTAACTGGGATGAAGACAGTGTGAAAATTCCTTATGCGATTATGTTCTTATTTGGTGCAGGATTCTCTATAGCAAAAGCTTTTTCTAAAACTGGATTGGCAGATGAAGTTGCTTCTTACTTACTGAGTATGACACATCTTTCGCCGTTGTTATTACTTTTAAGTGTTGCAGTGCTTATTACATTTACAACAGAAATCACCTCCAATACGGCACTAATTTCTATTATGCTTCCTGTGATTTATTCCGTGGCAGAGCACTCAGGTATCAACATAACACTTTTTATGATGGTTGCTACTTTGTGTGCAAGTTATGCTTTTATGCTCCCTATTGCCACACCGCCTAATGCCATTGCTATGAGTAGTGGAGCAGTGAGTGTCAAAAATATGATGAAATATGGAATAGTTCTAAATTTACTTGGAATATTTTTTATTGTTTTCATCGCAGAATATTTTTGGAAACTTATTTTATAATTTTTTGTTTTTCTTTTTTTTGAGATACATGGTAAGGTCTTTGAATATTAAAAAAATGCAGTAAACCCATAAAATATCTAAAATATAATTATGGTGCATTCCATGTGTCAGCATATATGGATAGGCAAGTGCAATAGGCCATTTAAGAAAATAAAAAAATAAAATGCCAACGCCGTATAATTCTTTCATATGCGTATATTATCAAAATATTATAAAAAATTTGCTAAGATTCGAAGAAGATATATAAAGGTTGCATAAATGGTAGTTCATATAGTAATGTTTACATTTAAAGATGAAAATAAAGCTTTAAATATAGCAAAGGTTAAAGACAAGTTGGAAAGTTTGGAAAAAAGCATAGATGTCTTGCGAAGTATTGAAGTCGGAATAAATTTTAATGAGTCACAAAGAGCTATGGATTTGTCGCTTTATTCGACTTTTATGTCTGAAGAAGATTTAAAAGTATATGCAACACATGAAGAACATTTAAAAGTAGTTGCTCTTATAAAAAAAGTTACCTTGGAATCAAGAGTAGTTGACTATATACTTGAATAATATATGACGATAAAATAAAATAAAAAATAGACTTAAAGCGTCAAGTTAGCTTTTGTTTATCACATTCTTTATACTTCTTTTTGATATAATTTCACAAAAATAAAGGATTTATTATGAGTGAACCAAGATTAGAAGATATCGGCGATTATAATACTTTAAAAGGTGAAAAAAAGAGAATTGTATGGGCGGTAATTATTGCCGGTTTACTTATAGGTACTATTTATATGATTGCTTATAAGGTATATAATACTCCAGCAGGTGCGTTACCCATCAAAGATAAAATTACTGTAATTCCATTAAGTAAAAGTATTCCTATTCGATAACTTTTAGCTATAATTTCTCAATTAAAATAAGGCGGTAATAGTATGGTAATGACACTAGTAGGCATATATAGTTTATATGTATTAATAACGATATACACAAGCGTAATGCAAATAGGTTATGTAAACCTAATAAAGAGAAAAACGCCGATTTTATTGTCTGCTTCTGATTTTTTAAAAGCAGGAAATTATGCTGTTGCAAAAGAAAAATTGGCGATTATTAATACTTTTGTTGATTATCTTATTTTTATAATGTGGATTGGCTTGGGATTAAAATACCTCGTAGAACAATACTACACAATGGAAAATGCAGCATTGATGAATATAGCTATAGTTATGAGTTTTGTGGTGATTAACTTTGTTATTTCACTACCATTTTCTTATTATGAAAAGTTTGTGATTGATACAAAATTTGGTTTTAATAATTCTAGCTTAGGACAATGGATGAAAGATACGCTCATTTCTTTTGGTATGACAGTTGTCCTTGGTTCACTTGTGGTATGGGGCATTTATGAAATTATTTCACATGCTCAGCTTTGGTGGCTATGGAGCTTTGTTTTTATTTTTGCACTTGTAATTTTGATAAATATGCTTTATCCGGCATTTCGCGCAATGTTTTTTGACAAATTGATACCCTTGGAAGACGAGACACTTGACGGTGAAATTCAAAATCTTATGGACAAAACAGGTTTTGTAAGTTCTGGTGTATTTGTGAGTGATGCGAGTAAACGCGACAACAGACTGAATGCTTATTTTGGTGGTTTTGGAAAAGCAAAAAGAGTGGTTTTATTTGATACATTGTTAAAAAAGTTGACTACCAAAGAGCTTTTAGCGGTACTAGGACATGAACTCGGACACTTTGCACATGGTGATATTTATAAAAACATCGCTTTGGTCGGTGCTATGCTTTTTGCGATGTTTGCGATTTTTGGCAATCTGCCGGATTCTCTTTACTTAGAACTCGGGCTTGCAAAAGAGCCTTATGTCATAATGATTTTACTCATGCTATTTATGCCTGTTCTTGGCTTTATAATGATGCCGATTATGGGAATTGTGAGTCGCCATAATGAATATGAAGCTGATAAAATGGGAAGTGAACTGGGTGGAAGTGCAGGAGCTATTGAACTTGCAAATGCACTGAAAAAACTAGTAACGGAAAATAAAAGTTTTCCGCTTTCACATCCTTTATATATCTTTTTTCATTATACACATCCTCCTGTGATAGAGCGACTAAAAGAATTGGGTGTTGATGTCGGTTATATAGAAAAAAGCGGTACCGAGGGTAAATGCGAAGCAAATATATAGTAAAAGAGCTACTTCGTGAGATGACGCAAATTTTGAAGCCTTGTATACCTAGAGCTGCTAGAGAAGCTCAATTGTTTCTTATGAAGTATCTTAATGTTGATGAATTGTGGTTGATAACACATCAAAAGAGTGAAGTACAAGAGACACAACAACTTTTTGAGTGGGTGCAAAGAAGAAAGAACAATGAGCCTTTTGAATACATAACAAATTCTGTCAGTTTTTATAGTGAAGAATTTTATATAGATGAAGGGGCTTTAATTCCAAGACCTGAAACAGAACTGCTTATAGATGAAGTGTTAAAAAATGTGCCTGATAAAAACAGTGTTTTGACTTTTGCAGAGGTTGGGGTAGGGAGCGGTATCATATCTATAATGCTTGCAAAGTATTTCAAAAATTCTAAAATTATTGCGGTTGATATATCTGAAAAAGCCTTACATGTAGCCCAAAAAAATATAGAGAGATTTGGGCTACAAGAGCAGATTGAACTTCGTTTTGGTTCGTTGCTTGCACCCGTACATGAAAAAATAGATTATCTTGTATCTAATCCTCCTTATATTGAAGAGGGAGTTGATTTGGCGCAAAATCTTTCATATGAGCCTCAAAATGCTTTGTTTGGTGGTACAGTCGGCGATGAAATCATAAAGAAACTTCTTGATGAAGCCTTAAAGCAAAAGATTAAGTTTTTTAGTTGTGAGATGGGTTATGACCAACAAGATAAAATACGGTTATATTTAAAAGAAACAAATTTTAAGTCTATCAAGTTTTATAAAGATTATAGCTCGTTTGATCGTGGATTTACATTAATAAATTAGAAAGGTTTTAAAAAAATGAAAAAAAATATTTATTTGGATTTTGCATATTTTATTGTTTTAGCAGCTACTTTGGGCGCTGTTTTGGTTTTAGGTGCTGTTGTCGCTCCTGTTGTCTTTCATACAGACAGAATTACTGTTAATTTACTTATAGACAATTATAATGCGGGCATTATAATGGGTGAAATATTTCGTAGATTTGCATACTGGATTTATTTTGTTGCTATTTTTGTAGCAATATATGAAGCAATGGCTTATAAAATGGGTCAAAGAGATGCTATTAGCTTTGGGGCTGCTGCCACTGTAATATTTTCTTCATTAATGTTTTCTTCTGTTTATGTTCCCAAAATCCTTTCTATGCAAGCATTAGGAAGAGAAGCAACGCAAAGTGATACTTTTGAAAATGTTCATATAGCAAGTGAAATAGATTTTAAAATATTGGCTGTGGCTCTTTTAGTACTTTTTATAAGAAGATTGATGATTTTAAGAGTACCTTCTAAGTAGTTTTAACACTAAATTAACACTATTTCGATAAGATTATCCTAGTCAAAAATACTTTTTGTAAGGTTATTCTATGTCGTATTTTAAAATTTTTCTGCTTCTTTTTATTTTTTCTACTTCACTTTTTTCTTATCCAAATTATTCACAGGCCGTCAAAGCAAAAAAACTCTATCCTATGGGTGAAAAAATTTATAAGAGAAAATGTTCGCAGATAGAGGTAAACCTTTATAAGAGTTATGAACAACTTCATCAAGCGATTTTATCAAAAAAAATATGTCCGACATTAAATAAAAAATATGCAGAGGCTTTAAGTCTTTATTTGTGGGATGTAAAAAGAGCGTCTAAAAAGCACAAACATTATAAAAAACTGACTGTTACTAAAGATGATAAATGTCCTGTATGTGGTATGTTTTTATATAAATACCCAAGATGGGCGACTAGAATAGAGTATAAAGATAAAAATGTCTCTTTTGACGGTGTCAAAGACTTGATGAAATATTATTTTGAGCATCCAAAAAATATAAAAGATATTTTAGTACAAGAGTATTATACGCAAGAGACGATAGATGGTACAAAAGCATACTATGTGTTAGGCAGTGATGTTTATGGACCGATGGGAAAAGAATTGATTGCTTTTAAGGATAAAGCTTCCGCAGAACGCTTTTACCTTGACCATAAAGCGAAAAAAATACTCAAATTTGATGAAATTACGCCAGAAATAGTATATAAACTAGATGAATAAAAAAAGCTGGTTTTTGCTCGTTACATGTAACACATTATTTATACTTTTTGTAAGTGAAATATTGTATTTACAATTCACACATAGTGTAACACATAAAGAATTGACAGAGAAACAAGATTTTGTTGCTATGGCTACAATTTCTAATTTAAATTTGGCAATAAAAAATAATACCATAAAGATATTTCCATGAAAAAAATTAATTTTTATCTACTTGAATATGCGATTAACTATATTCTTCGCTATAAATCGAAAAATATATTTATAAGCATAGTTTTGACATTACTTGTTGCAATACTGGCATCATTCTTCTTTGTGCAAAATTCTTTAAAGCTTGAATTTGAATCTACGCTTGATGCACAGCCCCAAATAATAATAACAAATCAAAAAGCAGGAAGAGATACAACTGTTGATGAAAAAGTGATAGATAAACTTTTAAACATTAATGGTGTTGGTGATGTTGTTTCACGAGTGTGGGGATACTATGATTTTTCTCATATGAATGCGAAATTTATTTTGGTGGGCATTGATGAATTTGAAAATCAGGATAACGCTACATTGGCAAGTATAGCACAAAATGTTGATTTGAATGTATCTTCTATGTTGGTAGGGCAGGGTGTAAAAAAGACACTCAGTAATAGTTATTATCGTAAATATTTTAATTTTATTCTCCCTGATGGAGAGAGCAAAAAAATATATATAGCCGGAACTTTTAAAGCTACAACACAGTTTGAATCAAATGATATGATAGTAATGAATAAAGATACATTGAGGAATATTTTTGGTTATAAAAAGCAAGAAGCAACCGATTTGGCAGTTACAGTAAATAATCCAAAAGAAATTGCTTCTGTAATATTAAAAATTCAAAATATGTATCCGACATTCAAGGTTGTTGCAAGAAAAGATTTAAAAACAGTACTACAAAGCCAGTTTAATACTAAAAGTTCTCTCTTCTTGATTTTATTTATGGTTTCACTTTTTACCTTTTTTATGATTATTTATGACAAATCAAGTGGACTTAGCAGTGAAGAAAAAAAAGAGATAGGTATTTTAAAAGCAATAGGGTGGCGAGTAGAAGATGTGCTTAAAGCCAGATTTTATGAAGCTTTGATACTCTCTTTTTTCTCATATATCATAGGTATTATAATAGCTCTGTTCTTTGTATATATTCTAAATGCTCCTATACTTAAAAATATATTTATAGATTATCATACAATTGAAAATAATTTCAAACTTCCTTTTGTGCTAGATTATGAAACTCTGCTGTTACTCTTTTTACTGAGCGTTCCGGTATATCTGTTTGCGACGATTATTCCATCATGGCGCGTTGCTACGCTTGATGCTGACGAGGTGATACGATGATAAGACTAGAACATATAAGCAAAATATACGACAATGATATTGTGGCTTTGGATGATATTAATTTAATATTTGCAGAGGGTGAGCTTGTTATTTTAAAAGGAGTGAGTGGCAGTGGAAAAAGTACAATTCTTTCATTAATAGCTGGACTTTTAAAGCCAACAAAGGGCGATGTATTAGTTGATAAAAAGCATATTTCAAAATTACCGGATCATTTTTGTAGTCAATACAGAAGAGATAACATTGGCTTTATATTTCAAAAATACAATTTAATTCCAACTTTAAGTGTGGTAGATAATATTTTATTGCCTCTTATACCCTTAAATTTAGATGAAAAAGAGTTACATGTAAAGCTAGAATCTGTGATGAAGATGTTTAGTATTGTGCATAAAAAAGATATTATAGTGAAAAATTTGTCGGGTGGTGAACAGCAAAGAACTGCAATAGCCCGTGCGAATGTCAATAATCCAAAAATTATTTTGGCAGATGAACCAACGGCAAATTTGGATGAAAAGCTCTCTCTTGAATTTATAAAAATACTCAAAGAATTGAAGTCTTTGAATAAAACTATTATAATAGCTACACATGACCCGCTCTTTTTTGATTTAGATTTTGTAGATAGAATTGTTGAAATACATAATGGGAAGTTAGTATGCTCTTAACTCCTGAAGTGTTGACAATTAGTATATTAAATTTACTTTTTTTCATCTTTGCCTCCATTGCTTTTTATTTTAGTGTGAAAATAGTTTTAAAATATGATAATAATGCTACAACGACAATGCAATATAATCTGGAAAAACAGAGTTATTTGGTCGCTACTATTATTAAATTTATTTTTTATTTCAAAGTTCTTTTATTTGTTTTTTTTATTTTTACGCTTGATGATATTTCCAATATTTTACCGGGTGCAATGTGTGGTGCCGGTGTTGTCAATGCAACACAATATGGTACATATCTGCTCATACTTAAAATTATCAATTTATATATTTTTGCCTACTGGTTAGTGCTTAACAATGAAGATATGAAGTCAGAAGAACAGCCTTATTTGAAATTTAAATTTAAAGTGTATATATTTGCATTTTTTCTTCTTTTACTTGAAATTGGTTTAGAAAGTGCAATGTTTTTTTCTATAGATACAAAAAATGTTGTAGACTGCTGTGGCTCAATTTTTTCAACTACAGACGGAACATATATGGCATATTTGTTAAATATTGATCCTAGTATTCTTTTGAGTAGTTTTTATGCTATTTTTCTTTTAATAATATTTTCATATATAATAAAAAACAAATATTTATTTTCATTGCTAAATTTACTCTTTGTTGTTGTAGCCTTAGTGTCGTTGATAGCTTTTTTTGGCACCTATATTTATGAACTGCCGACACATCACTGCCCATTTTGTCTGTTACAAAAAGATTATAATTATATAGGATATTTTTTGTATATATTTTTATTTATTGGAACATTTTACGGAATTGTTATTGGAGTTATTAATTTTACAAAAGAAGAAGAAAATATAAAATACAAAATTTCGCTCTTTTTTACGACTTTATATGTGATACTTGTGAGTTATTATCCACTTGCATACTACATGAAAAATGGTGTTTGGTTGTAAAAAAGTATGATATTTTTTTGGAACCCGGACTTTAGTCCGGGCTGAGAGTGGCAGGAAAGTTGCAATAGCCGGCACTGAAGTACCGGTTCCGAGAAAGCATTAATTTTATATGTTATGTTGGTTATGTCCAAATTTATTGTTCCACCACTCTTGGGGTGTGTATGTAGATTTTTTTATGCTTTCTTCATCTAACGGATATTCATAAGAAGTACAATAATCAAGTATTATTTGGTATGCTTCATTGATTTGCATACTCATTTTGGTTGCTTTGTCATAATTGTCTTTATGTGTATCGGGATGCCATTTTTTCATAAGATTTTTATATTTATTTTTTATTTCTTTGAGAGAAGATTTTTCACGAAGACCAAGGAGTGATTTGGCCTTCATTATTTTTTCAAAGGAGTGCAAGGGAGTTAGTCTTGTTGCTGTCTCATATATGCAGGAATGTCTAAATAATCACTGTCAAGCTCACCACCTACAATAAGTCTTGGTCTTACTTTTGCACGAACCGGTGCCGGAGTTTCACTAACAAAATCCTCATTATTACTCAAATCTTTTTCAAAACCAGTTGCAACGATGGTAATTTTTACATAATTTTCAGCTAAGGTAGCATCTGTAGATGTTCCCCAGATTACATCAGCTTCATCATGTGCACTTTCATTTACTACATTCATAGCTTCAGACATATCAAAAAGTGAAAATTCAGGGTGAACACTAAAGTGAACAAGAACACCCATCGCTCCATTGATGGATAGATTGTCAAGAAGAGGGGACTCAATAGCTGCCTTGATAGCTTCATAAGCTGCATTATCACCTGTATGCTCACCAACACCCATAAGTGCCATGCCCTTATGACTCATTACAGTTTGCAAATCGGCGAAATCGAGGTTGATGTCATTGTCTCCATTTGAGAGGATAACACCAGATGTTCCACTTACCGCTTGTGCTAAAACACTATCTACTATTTTAAAGCTCTCTTTCATTCCAAGTTTTCTATCTATAATGGAAAGAAGTTTGTCATTTGGAATAACAACTATAGAGTCGCTCTCTTTTTTAAGCTCTGTAAGACCAGCTTCTGCAAGCTTGAGTCTTTTTTTACCTTCAAACATAAATGGTTTAGTTACTATAGAGATGGTTAAAGCTCCAACCTCTTTAGCAATTTGAGCAACAACTGGTGCAGCACCAGTTCCTGTTCCACCACCAAGTCCAGCAGAAATAAATACTATATCCGCACCCTCTAAAGCAGAACGAATGTCATCATAATTTTCCAATGCAGAATCTTTACCAACATCTGGCTTCATTCCTGCACCAAGACCTTTGGTAAGCTTAGCCCCTATTTGAATTTTTGATGCTGCTGAGTTTTCATTTAAAACTTGAACATCAGTGTTTATAAGCATCATCTCTATGCCTGTCACACCCTCGTTTATCATATGCCCTATCATATTGCCACCGCCACCGCCAACACCGACAGCTATGATTCTTGCTCCGCTAGGGCTATGTGCTTCTTCTATTACAAATGGTTCCATTCTTTCACTCCTTTAAAATAACTGGGTAGCCCAGTTCCAAAATTTACTTAAACTTCCAGCTTCATCGCTCTTTTTATTTTTAACAGTTTCTAAGTTTACCATTTTATCCTTATCACTAACTGTTTGTTCTTCTGAAGGAGCAATGGGGATGACAGGCTCATTCGTAAAGTTTATACTGTTATGTGCAGTGGGTTCTTCGTTTGTATGTCTTACTCTTTTGTTAACATCAATCTCATAAGGGGTATATGGATAAGAAGAGTACATTATAAGTCCAACAGCACTTGAATACTCTGGACCTCTTAGAGAGTCAAAGAGTCCATTCATTTCAATCGGTTTCGCTAAACGAACAGGAACAGAACCAAAGGTCGCAATGGCTAAATCACGAATGCCGTCCATTTTTGAAAAACCGCCTGTGAGAACGATACCTGCGCCAATTTGTTCTTTGAGTCCGCTATTTTCTATAAACTGTGCAAGTATCATAAGTGTCTCTTCCACTCTTGCAAATATAACATTATGCACCACTTCAAGAGAAACTTCATGTGTTGAATTTTCATCACCGATTATTGGCAGTTCTATTAAATCATTGCTTGGCGTAAGCAACGAACCATAAGTAAGCTTTACCTTGTCAGCGACATTAAGCGGTGTGTGTAGTGCCATAGAAAGGTCACTTGTTATATGGTTTGAGCCGACACCTAAAAATTCATTATAACGAATAGAATTACCCGAATGAATTGCGATGTTGCTTGTATTGCCACCCATGTCAATGACTGCAGCACCTAACTCTCTTTCATCTTCATTAAGTGTGGCAATCGCTGAAGCATAACTATTGAGCACTATATTTTCAACTTCTACTCCGGCACCTCTGACAGCTTTTTTTAGATTGTTCAGATTTGATTTTTGTGTGGTGATAATGTGTGTTTCAACTTCAAGTCTTGAGGCGTTCATGCCAAGAGGGTCTTCTATATAATCTTGGTCATCTACTTTAAAATTGAAAGGTAGAGCATGAAGCACTTCATATTCATTTGGTATGTTTGCGTTATACAAAGAGGTGTGCATAACACGCTTTATCTCTTCGAGTGATATTTCTTTGGACTGTATATTTACAATACCGTTAGAATTAAGACTTTTAGTATAGGCACCAGATATAGAAACGATTGCGGTAGCAATGGTGCTACCTGAGACTCTTTTTGCATCCTCAACCGCTGTTTTTATACTTCTAGAAGCAAGTTCTATATTAGTGATACTTCCCTTTTTTAAACCTTGTGCTTTTGTAATTCCTGCACCGGTAATTGAGATTGCATTATTGTTATCTATTTCTGCGATAATTGCACAAATTTTTGTTGAGCCAATATCTATGGCTAAAACAGTTCTACTCAATTTAGAGTCCTTGAATATAAATCTCAGTTTGGTACTTGTTTTGAAGTGTTTTTATAAGCCCTTCATTAAACAGTGTACTTTTTAGTTTTGCGACAGTGTCGCTAACATTATTGTTTTTATTTGTAAGCAGTTTTTGTTCCAAAATGTTGTATAAAACAATCTTTCCGTTATTTAATCCAATAAATAATCTTTTCTTATCACTAACAAACAGTTTTTGTAAAAAATCAGCAGCTTCTTGTCTTTTTAAAGATGGCAGTTTGTCTACAGACATCATAGTTATAAAATCAGAAGTTTTTCCTATGAAAGTATTTACAGAATTATTTGCAAGTTTCATTAATTTTTCTTTTTTCATTTGTGTGATATAAAGTGGTAAAATTTTTGCTTTTGCTTCTTGAAATGATTTTGGTTTAGAAGGAACTACTTTTGTTAATTCAAATAAATAGTACACACCTTCTATATTAATCGGTTTTGCATATGGTTTTGTCATGGAAAGTTTAGAAATAACATCTAAAGCTTGTGCATTAAAAGGATTCTTTGATTTTGAAATTTGTGCTTGATCAGGTGTTATGTCATTTGAAAGCTTATTTTTCTTGAATGCTATATATGTTCGTAAGGCTTTATCTTTTGCAGCTTTTGCATTAAGTTCATTGAGCACTTTTTCTTTTGCTGTTTCAAGGCTTAAAATCTTGCCGTCACTGCCTTTAAAATGTGTTCTATTTTCTTTATAGTATTTTGTAATATCTGTATCGCTGAATTTTTTGGATTGGGGAGTTACTTTAATGAATTTTACTTTATAAAGTACATCAGTCATAAAATTATTTTTTTGATTTTCCCAATACTTCTTTAACTCTTCATTTGTCACAGAAATCTTGATATCGTTAAGAGTAAGTACCTTATAGTTGATTTTATCTGCAATATTAAAAATAGTATTTAAAATATTTTCTTCATTTTTTGATGTTTTTACCGGTAAAAATTTTAGTGTTTTTTGTATAAGAAGTTCTTTTCTGAGTTGCGTTTCGTACTCTTTCATTGTTAATCTATTTTGAGAAAGTACAAGTTTGTATGTCTCTTTGTTAAATTCTCCATTTGCATAAAAAGCTTTTTGTTGTTTGAGTGCTTCAATCATTTCTTGATCGCTAATGGTTAAATCATATGATTGTGCAAGATTTATAAGTAATGCTTGTTGCACTAACTGTTGAAGAGCCTGCTTCTGAAGTCCAAACTTTTTTGCTTTTTCTTCATCAAAATTTCCTTGAAATATTTTGTTATACTGGGCATACAGACGAGAATATGTTTTTTGCAATTCACCTTTGCTTATCTCAACATCACCGACTTTTGCAACAGCGCCTGCTTTGTTTCCATAGCTATATTGTCCCCAACCGACAAAACCTGCTCCAATAAACGCGATAGTTGAAATCCATATAGTTATTATAAGCCATTTCTTATGTCTTTGCATCCATGTAATCATATAGTAAAAACCTTGTTTGTGATATTATTTGATATTTTATGTAAATTCGCCTTTAACCTTGATAAAGAAAGCTTGCATTGGTATAATTTGCCTATGAAAAACAAAGAACTTGAAAATAGAGACTTAAATGTTCTATGGCATCCGTGTACTCAGATGAAAGATCATGAAACCCTACCGCTGATTCCGATTAAAAAAGCACATGGTATTTACTTGGAAGATTTTGAAGGTAATAAATATATTGATGCTATTAGCTCTTGGTGGGTTAATATGTTTGGACATACAAATGAGTATATAAATACAAAAATTAAAGAACAGCTTGACACTTTAGAACATGTTATACTTGCAGGTTTTACACATGAACAGGTTATACGGCTTTCAGAGCGTCTTGTAAAACTAACACCGCCTAACTTAGATAAATGTTTTTATTCAGATAACGGCTCATCTGCTGTGGAAGTGGCACTAAAGATGAGTTATCATGCACATTACAACGACGGAAAGAAAAAATCACTTTTCGTTTCACTTAAAAATTCTTATCACGGAGAGACTATAGGTGCTTTGAGTGTCGGTGATGTCGAACTGTATAAAGAAACTTATGAGCCCTTGTTAATTAAAACAATTCAAACAGAAGTTCCAATAGATATGAGTGAAGAAGCTGCCGAACAAGCCGCTAAAAAATTTGAAAAGTTATGTGCAAAAAGACCAGATGAAATAAGTGCAATAATATTAGAACCACTTATACAGGGTGCGGGATATATGCATATGTATCATCCGAAATATTTGGTGTTAGTGCGTGAAATATGCACAAAGTATAATGTTCATCTGATTGCAGATGAAGTGATGGTTGGATTTGGAAGAACGGGAGAGTTGTTTGCTTGTGAAAAAGCAAGAATTTCACCTGATTTTTTAGTGCTTTCTAAAGGACTAACCGGTGGCTATCTACCACTTTCTGTTGTTTTAACATCTAATGAAATATATGCAAAATTTTATTGTGATTATAATGAGCATAAGGCTTTTTTACATTCGCATTCTTATACAGGCAATGCCTTGGCTTGTGCTGCTGCAAATGCAACGCTTGATATTTTTGAAAATGAGAATATTATTGAAAAAAATAGAGCACTAGCACTTTATATGTCTCAAAAACTACAAAAATTTTCACAATTACCTAATGTTAAAGAAATTAGACAAACAGGAATGGTTGCCGTTGTAGAGTTACAAGGCTATGAAGCGCATGAAAGAATAGGACTTAAAGTGTATGAGTATGGATTAGCACATGGTGTTTTGCTTCGTCCACTTGGACATATTGTTTATTTTATGCCACCTTATATTATTACGAAATCAGAGATTGATATAATGATGAATACAGCATATGAAGCTATTAAAAACCTTGCATAAGTAATCGGCAACTCTTTTCCAAAATGGCAAGTTTTTTTGCCATCTCGTGCATATCTCTACTATATGCGTAAACACCATACCCACGAATTACCATAATATTTGTTTTTTTTGTTTGAAAGTATGAAACAATTTCACTTTGTGCTCTATCATACCAGTCTTCAAACTGTTTTGGATCTACTATCTCAATTGAACCAATTTCCGTATACCCAAAGTAGTCTTTTGGTGTGATTATATTATGTTCAAGTGAATATGCCGTAGTAAATTGTGGCATGCTAAAACATGCAAACTTCGCTTGCGAAATATGAGAATAGATACTTTGATGAATATTAGCATCTATACTCGCCTGTTTCCATCTGTAGTCCTTTTTAAAATATAACTCTATAAGACTATGCTCATCTATAGCATCAAAAACAGCTTCTTTTGTGTTAATGATAAAGCGGCTTGTGTCTGTTTTGGCGGACAAAGAACCATGGTAAATACCGAAAAAATCTTTTCTAAACATAGAAAGTGCCAGTGAAGAGAGTTGATTTTTTAAGTGTGTTTTATTCATACTCTTTATTTAAACCAATTTTTCATTTTATCTATAACCGAATCTAAAATACCTTCATGTGGTTTTGACTCTATACCAAAAGAATCTTGGAGTTTGTTTAAAAGCTCAATCTGCTCATCAGCTAGTTTTTTAGGGTACTGAATGTTGATGATGGCAATCAAGTTCCCTTTGCCGTGCCCATGCACATCTTCTATACCTTCACCTCTAAATGTATAACGCTGTTTATCTCTTGTGCCTATATCAAGTTTCAACTCAAGTTCCCCTGTTAGAGACGGTATTGTTAAAGTGTCTCCTTTGATAGCTTGTGTGAAAAAGACAGGAATTTCAATATAAACATCGTTGTCATCTCTAATGAAGTGTTTATCTTGTTTTACTTCAAAAGTTACATATAAGTCACCACGATTACCTTTTTTACCGATATTTCCTTTTCCTGAAACACGAAGGCGATTCCCGCTGTCAATTCCTTTTGGCACAGAAATAGTGATTTTTTCTTTTATCTCTTCATAGCCTTTTCCATGGCATTTTTTACATTTGTCTGTTGCCGCACTTCCTGTTCCGTTGCAAACAGGGCAGGTTTGCGAAAAGGTCATAAAACCTTGTTTTATATAAATCTGACCTTGTCCTTTACACTGTGGACATGTTGAGAGTTTACCATCTTTGGCTCCCGTACCTTTACACGCTTGACACGCTTTTTTATAGGTATATGCTACCTCTTCTTCACATCCAAATACTGCTTCATTAAAGTCAATATACATATCAACATTCATATCAAGCGGGTATTTGTCCATATCTGCAGGATTTTGGCGTCTTGTGCGTCCACCGCCAAAACCGCTAAACATCTCTTCAAACATAGAACCTAAGTCATCAAAATTTGAAGAGGAACGAGAACCGCCACCCATACCTTGTAAACCTTCTTTGCCATAACGATCATAAATACTGCGTTGTTGTTCGTCACTGAGGCATTGGTATGCTTCATTCACGAGTTTAAACTTGTGTTCTGCCTCTTTGTCCCCGGCATTTTTATCAGGATGATACTTTTTTGCCATTGTCCTGTAAGCTTTTTTAATAGTTGCTTTTTCGGCAGTTTGCGATACTTCTAAAATCTCATAATAGCTTAAGTCTTCCATTATAATAAAATCCTATTTAAATATTTTTTTCGCAATTATACCCATTTTGAAGTAAAAAATAAATGCTATAATGCTACCTATGAAACAAATCACTCTTTTTTTATTAATATTTTTACTTGTAACAGGCTGTAGTGAAGAGGTGACCGTGCCACAAGCTCAAAATGCAAAAAATATAAGTCTGCAAAAAACATCATTTTCAAATCTTCCTGGTTTTTATCAACATAATTATGATAAATTTTTAAGTAATTTTATGCATAATTGTCAAAGTACAAAAAGTAAAAATCTTTACAAAAGTTTATGTAAGGAAGCCTTACATGTAACAGACCCTAAAGAATTTATAGTTGATAATTTTACACCTTATAGGATTGTTGATAAAGATGGTAACAGGGAAGGTTTACTCACTGGGTATTATGAACCAGAAATTCATGCTTCGTTACATGTAAGCAAGCGATATAAGTACCCAATTTATGCAACACCGAAAGATTTAGTTGTTGTTGATTTGAGTTCCATATATCCTGAGCTTAAAAACTACAGACTTCGAGGTAAGATACAAAACAATAAATTGGTACCCTACTACAGTCGTAAAGAGTCGAAATTTACTGATTTAAATGCTTCAGTGATTTGTTATTGTGATTCTAAAATAGACAGATTTTTTTTAGAAGTGCAGGGCTCTGGAAAGGTAATTTTAGATGACAATTCTACTATGTACATAGGCTATGATAATCAAAATGGATACAAATATAAATCCATTGGAAAATATTTGGTAGCCAAAGGAGAAATTCTTTTACAAAAAATTTCTCTACAAAGTATTCGTAAATGGCTACTTGCACATCCTACAAAAATTGATGAAGTTTTAAACTACAATAAATCTTTAGTCTTCTTTTCAAAGAGAGACAAAGGTGCGACAGGTGCATTAGGGTTACAACTTCGCAAAAAAAGTTCTGTGGCAGTTGATAAAAAATATATTCCGTTAGGAAATATGCTATACTTATCATCCAATTTAGGAAATGAAAAATTTAATACTATTGTTTTTGCACAAGATACAGGTGGAGCTATTAAAGGACCCGTGCGAGCAGATTTATTTTTGGGCAGTGGACATAAGGCATTAGATATTGCAGGAAGATTAAAATCACCACTCAAGCTTTGGTTGTTAGTTCCAAAGAAGAAAGAAGCGCAAGAATGAATAATTCATTAGAAAAATTTAACAGATTAGTAGAAGCGCTTGGTGAATTACCAAGTATCGGAAAAAAATCGGCAACACGACTTGCGTATCATATGATAATGAATGATACTTTTGTCGGTATGAAAATTGCACATGCAATTGAAGATGCGTTAGGAAGCTTGAAAAAATGTCAAGAATGTGGTGGTATGAGTGAAGACGAACTCTGTTATATTTGTTGTGATGAAACACGAGACGCTTCTTTGTTATGTATTGTTGAAAATGCGAAAGATATTTTACTGTTAGAAGAAAATGGTCTGTTCGATGGGAGATATTTTGTTTTAGACTCTTTAGAAGAGTTGAGTATGTCACATCTTGAAACAATGGTGCAAAATGGTGTGAGTGAAGTTTTGTTTGCATTAACGCCTTCTATAGCAAATGATGCGGTCATTCTTTATATAGAAGACAAGCTAGGCATATATGATTTGAATTTTTCAAAAATAGCGCAAGGTGTTCCAACTGGTGTCAGTTTGGAAAATATAGATTTGCTTTCATTAACGAGGGCATTAGAAGATAGAGTAAGGATATAGATGAAGTTTTTTGTAATACTGGTAGTGTTTGCAACATACATTTTTGCAGCAGATAATACACAAAAGGCAGTGGATGAATCAAAAAGTAAAATTGAAATAAAAAACATAACAAATGATAAATCCAAAAAGAGTATGGAACAATGGATAAATGCAGAGTTTGGGCTACAACCTTATAGAACAAATTATCTGTTACCTTTAGCTATTGCAAATCGTACATATCAGTCGCATACACCGGGAGAAGTTTTTAAAGATAAAGAAGCCGAAATTCAGGTAAGTTTAAAACTAAGAGTAGCAAGTAACCTTTTTGATTTACACGAAAAATATTATCTTTCATATACGCAACATGCTTTTTGGCAGATTTATACACAATCTGCGCCTTTTAGAGAAAGTATATATAATCCGGAAGCTTTTGTTGTTTTTCCGATTAGTGATAAAAATTCTATTTTTCAGATGCGTTCTTTTAAATTTGCGATAGCACATGAATCTAATGGCCAACCAAATACGGAAAATAATCCCATTTATAATGGTTTTAACCTCTCAAAAAGTATAAATTATGTTTATGCAACACTTCGTTTGCAACATAAAACAATTATTAGTGATTGGACATTTATGACACCTTATTTGGGTAGTTCTGATTTAACAGATAATCCGGATATTATGAAATATATGGGATATACAAAGGTAAAATTTAGCTATTTTTATGGTGAAAATATGTTTACATTTATGCTTCGTGGTAATATTGCCAGTCAAAAAGGTGCTATTGAAGCAACATACTCTTATCCTTTAATGCATAGTACATATGTGTATGCAAAAATATTTAGTGGGTATATGGAATCTTTAGTGGATTACAATCATTATATTACAAAGTTTGCTGTAGGGTTTAGTTTCTCTCGTTAGTACAAAAAACTTTTTTGCATCTCTTTTTTTATAGTTTCTTTGTCAATCTCAAAATTGCAAAAAAGTTCATTTGCTAAAACACCTTGTCCTAGGAGCATATCTGCACCGTCTTTACATGTAAGCTGTTTGTCTTTGGCAAGCTGTAAAAAGGGCGTTACTTTTCCATAAATAGCATCTGCAACATAACGGGTATTATTTAAGATAGTATCAATTATTTCTTTTGGTGCGGGCAAGTTTTCATCTCCCAGTCCTGCACTTGTTGTATTGACAACCAAATCATATTTTTGTATGACAAAATCATCCCATGTAGAACATTCTAAATCAAGATTTTGAAAATATGCAAGGCGAGCTTGATTTCTGTTAAGTATGTTTACATGTAAGCCCTCTTCTACAAACTTTTGAGCGAGTGCTTTTGCTGTACCGCCTGCACCGAGAACTAAAATATTTTTTATATTTTTAAACTCGTTTATTGCATACATGAAACCATCAGCATCCGTGTTGTAACCGATGAGTTTGCCGTTTTCGTTTATAAGTGTGTTGACGACACCAATTTTTTTTGCAAAACCTCGTACTTCATCACAGGCTTCATAAGCACTCTCTTTATGTGGTACCGTTACATTAGCTCCATCGAGACCAAGCGCAAAAAATGTCTCTTTGAGCTTTGTTCCGTCTTGTAAAAGCGTTCGTGTATAACAGGCTTTATAGTTGAGGTTTTTAAAAACAGCATTATGCATAAGTGGACTGCGTGAATGAGAAACGGGATTGCCGAAAATGGAAAAAAATTTGTGCATAAAAACTCTCTTTATCTTATTTTTTATCTAAATCTTCAAGAGAGTGAATGAGTGCGCCAAGCTTGTTGTTGACTTCAAGATATTCTAACTCTTTAACACTGTCTACAACGACACCTGCACCGGCTTGTAAAACGACTTTGTCTTTGTTTACCAAGGCTGTACGTATCGTAATGGCACTATCCATATTGCCGTCAAATCCAAAATAACCCACACTCCCACTGTAAAAACCGCGTTTTAAGCCTTCGTATTCGGCTATGAGTTCCATTGCCCGAATTTTAGGGGCGCCCGTCATTGTTCCTGCTGTAAAAGTAGCCATAAATAGATCAAACATATCTTTGTCATCGCTGAGTGTGGCAACGACATCTGAAACTATGTGCATTACATGCGAGAATCGCTCTATGTGCATGATATCTTCTACTTTTACCGTTCCTGTTTTTGCAACACGACCGACATCATTTCTGCCCAAATCAATCAACATTAAGTGTTCTGCGAGCTCTTTTGGGTCTGCGAGCAGTTCCTCTTCAAGCTCTTTGTCTCTTTGTTTTGTAGCGCCACGTTTTCTTGTTCCGGCAATTGGACGAAGCAGTAGTTCACCCTCTGTTAAGCGAACCATAACCTCAGGAGAAGAACCAACAATGCTAAAATCTTCATACTCCATTAAAAACATATAAGGAGAAGGATTTTTTGTGCGTAAAATTCTATAAAAACTAAAAGGGTCAACTTTTATATGCCGTGTAAAACGATTTGTCATCAAAATTTGAAAAACATCTCCGCTTCGTATCATCTCTTTTGATTTGTCTATCATTTCAAAGAATTTTTCTTTTGTATGTGCAAAGTTTCCTTTGTCATCTCCAACATTATAGACTCTGTGTTTATAGGTATAAGTGCCTTTGAGATTATCTTCTATCGCCTGAAATTTTTCACTGTATTCTTTAAGAGTAGATATAAGTGTAATTTGGTGGTTTTTATGTGAGTATACAAGCACAAGCTTAGGCAGTATCAAATCCAAATCGGGGGTATTGAGTTCATCTATTAAATCATGCATAAATGAACTTAATTTCGGTTCAAAAACTTTTACCATATCGTAACCGATATACCCGATAAAACCGTCAACATAACCGACATTTAGATCTTTTGTAGCAGTTTTATATTCAGTTGTGTCAATATTTTTATAATACTCTTTTAAAAAGGAAAAAGGGTTTTCACTTTTTATATTTTTTTTACCGTTCACATCGGTATAAATTGTTTTATTCTCTATATATTGCAAGCGTTCTCTCGCACCTATACAAATAAAACTGTAATTCCCTTCACTCTGTCCGGCACTTTCAAAAAGATAGCTTATTTCATCTTTAAAAAGATTTTTTAGTTTTGAGTAAACGGCAATAGGCGCTAACTGGTCTTGTGTAAATTGTTTAGAATATATCAATACTACCCTTATAAAATTATAATTTTACTAAAAATGCACCCGGCTCAATTTTGGCACGAATAACCCGTTTAGCATCATTTGCTTCTTTTTGTGTTTTAAATGGTCCAATCAATACTTTGTTAAGCGTTTTTGAATTGACTGTAACTTTATGATATCTATATTTATAGCCTAAATTCGTAATAGATTTTAAGAATTTTTTATTTGGCTCATATTTTGAAAATGATCCAACTTGTATATAATATTTTATTGTTGCTGTAGCTTGTGGTTTTTTTGTAATTGTTTTTTTCTTTGTAACTACTTTTTTGATTGGTGCTGCAACTACTTTTTGTTCTTGTGCACTCTCTTGTTTAAGTTTTTGGGCAATTTTATCTAAATCTTTATCACTTGATGCGTTGTCTTGTATGACTTCTACATTTTCAAACAGAGGTTCTTCAGCTATTTTTTTTGTAGATGTCTGTGCTTGAGGTTCAGGTGGCAGAACAGCTTGAGGTAAATTGTCAGTGCCTTTTGAGCTGAGTGAATTCATAAGCATTATCACGACTATTAAAATAATCCCTAATGTTGCAACAGAGAGGATTATTTTTTTATTTGAGCCGGATGAGCCATTTTTATTTAGGACAATATCACTTAATTCATTCTTATCATTCATAGGAAAGTACCTCGATTTTTTATTTGCTTTATGATACCAAAAATAAGCTAAAGAACCAAACTACATGTGCTTCGACCAAGAAGCACCTCGCTCTTTTGCGTATACTTCATAGGGAAGGGTTAAAATGTTATATTCATCAGGCATATCATTGTTTGGAAACATTCTCCATTGTTTTGGCTGTTTTGCAGCCAGTTTCATACTAATCATTTTTCCAAGTTGTATAGCCTCTTGCAGAGTTGTATGCCCTTTGTGAATATATACATGTAAATGCCCTTTTGTTTTTGTTTCATAGGCAGTAAAGTTTATGAAACCCTCTTCGCGTAAGAGAAGTTGTGTTTTGTGGTAAAATCTCTCAGGGTCTCTACCATTGTAATCAATGACAATATTTTCTACTATGCCTTTTTTATCAGCGACGGAGTGAGCTACTGTGATTTCACCCTTTATATGTTTATTTATTACAGACTGATTTAAAGGCGCATTGATTTTTTCAAATTTATTGTAAAAAGTACGCCCTTTAAAAGTGATTTTATCCACTACTGTATCTTTTTTAACCCAGTAATGGTCACTCACCATTTTTATAAGTTTTAAATCCATGGCAGTCATATTTGTGACCTTAGTATGTTGGTTGGTTGTAAATTACAAAGTTCTGTGCCAAAGCTTTAAGCTCGTCTTTTATTTTTGCTTGAAGCTCTGTGTTGTTGATGTCATCTAAAACATCTGCCATTTTATTTGCAATAAGTTCAAATTCTTTTTCTTTCATGCCTCGAGATGTAAGTGCAGGTGAACCGACGCGTATACCCGAAGTAACAAAAGGACTTCTTGTCTCACCCGGAACTGTATTTTTATTAATAGTAATTCCTGCATTACCAAGTGCTGCATCAGCATCTTTTCCTGAGATTTCTTTGCCGACAAAAGAGACAAGAACAAGATGATTGTCTGTTCCACCGCTTACAACATCATAGCCGCGTTTCATAAGAACATCTGCAAGAACAGAAGCGTTCTTTTTCACTTGTTGTGCATACTCTTTCCACTCAGGAGAGAGGTTATGTTTAAATCCTACTGCTTTTGCAGCGATTACATGTACAAGTGGTCCACCTTGCAATGCCGGAAAAATTGCAGAGTTGATTTTCTTCGCTATATCTTCATCATCTGTCATTATCATACCGCCACGAGGACCTGCAAGCGTTTTGTGTGTTGTTGTCGTTACAACATGTGCATGCGGAAATGGGCTAGGGTGCTCACCAGCTGCTACTAAACCGGCAATGTGCGCAATGTCAGCAAATAAAATGGCACCGACTGCATCAGCTATTTCACGGAATTTTGCAAAGTCTATTTCACGAGCATAAGCAGAAGCACCACAAACGATGATTTTAGGCTGAACGATTTTAGCGATGTCTAAAACTCTTTCATAGTTAATGCGACCGTCAAGTTCAACACCGTAAGTAAAACTAGAGTAGTTTTTCCCTGAAAAACTTGGCTTAGAACCGTGTGTCAAGTGTCCACCGTGGCTCAAGTCCATTCCTAAAAGTTTATCACCCGCTTTTAGGAGTGCCGCATATACAGCGCCGTTTGCTTGGCTTCCTGAGTGTGGCTGCACATTTGCATATTTGCATCCAAAAAGTTCACATGCTCTGTCTATTGCCAATTGCTCAACGCCGTCTGCATATTCACATCCGCCATAGTAGCGTTTTGCAGGGTACCCTTCTGCATATTTGTTTGTAAATACCGAACCCATAGCTTCCATAACTGCAGGCAGTGTAAAGTTTTCACTTGCTATCATCTCTAAGTGATCAGTTTGTCTTTCTAGCTCTTTTTCGCATAAGTTGTACACTTCTTCATCATACTCTTTTAAAAAACTCATGGTGTCACATTCCTTGTAAAAATTAAAAATATTCTGATTATACTCAAAATATAATAATATTGTTCTGAAAAGAGATTAAAAGATAATAATTTTCCTTTAAGCCTATATGTGCAATAATGATGCTAAATATTTAAATAAAGGTGTCATGATGAGAAAGTACGAAACATATAAATGTAACAAATGCGGGAATGTAGTTGAAGTGCAAAATGTAGGTGGCGGAGAGCTTCATTGTTGTGGGCAAGCGATGGAAATGATTACAGAGAATCTGACACTTGTGAATCTTATGAAAGCGGTTGCTGGTGAATCTATGGCGAGAAATCGTTATGAGTATTATGCAAAAGTTGCGCAAAAAGAGGGTTATCGAGACATAGCTGCACATTTTCAAAGAGCAGCAAACAATGAAAAACAGCATGCAAAAATGGAACTTTCACTCTATAATAGAATGAAATTTGAAAGAGAAAATAACTTCGGAAATACAGAAGAAAATCTTCAAGATGCTGTAAATGGAGAACATTATGAAAATGTAACAATGTATCCTGATTTTGCTGCTGTTGCAAAAGAAGAGGGACATCGTGAAGCGACTACGCTCTTTAAAAATATAGGAAAAATCGAAGTAGAGCATGAAAAAATGTATAAAATGCTACTCGAGAGACTCACTTCTCATAAAGAGTTTTTAAGTGATAATGAAGAAGAAGTTTGGATTTGTGAAGTGTGTGGACATATTCATTATGGAAAAAAAGCACCTGATATTTGTCCTGTTTGCAAACATCCGCAGGCATACCAATCTCGTTTAGTGGAATCGAAATAGGTTAAATATTTTCTTTTTTATCATATAATTTTGCAATGTTTTAAGTATACGAGGAAAATTATATGAATAAAATAAAAAAAATTTTAATTGCCAATCGGGGTGAGATATCACTGAGAATTATTCGTGCTTGTAAGGAACTGCAAATTAGAAGTGTTGCTGTTTTTTCTGAAGTCGATACTGAGGGTGTTTGGGTACAAAAAGCTGATGCGTCATACAAACTTAGCGGAGATCCAGTAGCGGCGTATCTTGATATTGATAAAATTATAGATATAGCAAAAAGAACACGCTGTGATGCAATTCATCCTGGGTATGGCTTTCTTTCTGAAAGTGCAGAATTTGCACAAGAATGTGCAGAAAACAATCTTATTTTTATAGGACCAAGTGCAGAGCATATTGCTCTTTTTGGTGATAAAATGGCTTCTAAAATAGCTATGAAAAAAGTGGGTGTTCCTGTTCTTGAAGGAACAGTCACTCCTGTTATAAATGCTAAAGAAGGTGAGAAAATTGCTAAAGAGATAGGTTTGCCTGTTATTATTAAAGCAGCTTTTGGCGGTGGTGGACGCGGTATGCGTATTGTACATCATGAAGCTGATTTTCAGGAACTTTTTGAGTCGGCTACAAATGAATCTATTAAATATTTTGGGAAAGGAGAAGTTTTTATTGAAAAATTTGTTCAAAATCCTCGTCATATTGAAGTACAAATAATTGCCGACAAATATGGTCATGTCGTTCATCTTGGTGAAAGAGACTGCTCTATTCAACGAAGACATCAAAAAGTTATTGAGATTGCACCAAGCCCATCGCTTCAAGAGACTACTCGACAAAAATTGTATGAAATAGCTGTAACTGCTGTCAAAGAGATAGGTTATGAAAGTGTAGGAACTGTAGAATTTTTACTTGATGCTGCAGACAATATTTATTTTATAGAGATGAATACACGGGTGCAGGTAGAACATCCTGTGACTGAAATTATATCAGGGATTGATATTATTCAAAGAATGATAGAGATAGCAGGTGGCGATAAGTTGAAATATTCACAAGAAGAGATACAATTTCGTGGATATGCCATTGAATTTAGAATTAATGCAGAAAATCCGAACAATAATTTTCTTCCCGCTGTTGGAAAAGTGAATAATTATATGGCACCGGGTGGTCCGGGTGTACGGCTTGATACCAGTATTTATGCAGGGTATGATATACCGGCGAATTATGATTCTATGATTGGCAAGCTTATCGTATATGCGTTGGATTGGGACGGTGTTGTCAAAAAAGCTTTTAGAGCTTTAGATGAATTTTATATTGATGGTATTGTAACAAATATACCGTTGCATAATGCTATAGTATCAGAGAGTGATTTTAAAGCCGGTAAATTTAATACCTCTTATTTGGAAGAAAAACTTCCTACTTTTGACTTTAATAAACATAAAACGAAAAAAGCAAAAATAGAAGATAAAAGTTTTATTTTAAAAGGGTCTGAAGAGATGCTTTACTAATTCTCTTCATCCTCTTCGTTAATTTCTTGCGATACAGGTTTCATCGCAGGAAACAAAAGTACATCACGAATAGAGTGCTCGTTTGTAAGGAGCATGACAAGTCTGTCTATTCCTATACCTTGTCCAGCAGTAGGTGCCATACCGTAACTAAGCGCTTCAACAAAATCACTGTCCATTTCATGGGCTTCATCATCACCATTCTCTTTTGCAGCCATTTGTCCCTCAAATCGTGAAAGCTGGTCTATAGGGTCATTAAGCTCACTAAAGGCATTGGCAATTTCACGACCGGCTATGAAAAGCTCAAATCGTTCTGTAATTTCAGGATGCTCATCACTTCTGCGGGCAAGTGGTGAAATTTCTACAGGATATTCAGTAATGAAAGTAGGGTCTATGAGTTTTTCCTCAACAAATTCATCAAAAAGTTCCCCTTGAAGCTGACCTAAATTCATACCCGGTTTTACCGTTATGCCTTTTTCATTCAAGTAGGCGATGATTTTTTCTTTATCTTTAGTAATATCAGCCGGTACTCCGCCTATAGTTGTTAATGACTTTATGAGAGGAATTTCTTGAAAATTATCGAAGTTTATTTCTAAATCTCCGTAAGGGAACAGTGTTGGCAAATCTAAATGTTCAAATAGATACTGAAAATACTCTTTTGTAATTTCAATCAAATCTTTATATGTTTTGTATGCCCAGTAAAATTCAATAGAGGTAAATTCAGGGTTATGTGTCGCATCCATGCCTTCATTTCTAAAGTTACGGTTGATTTCAAAGACTGCTTCAAAGCCACCGACAATCAGTCTTTTTAGGTAAAGTTCAGGTGCAATTCTTAAGTATCTGTCAACACCGAGTGCATTATGATGTGTCACAAAGGGTTTAGCATTTGCGCCACCGGCAATAGGGTGCATCATCGGTGTTTCAACTTCTAAAAAGCCTTTGTCCTCAAAGAAACGACGCGTGAGGGAGATAACACGAGAACGAGTTTGAAATGTTTTTCTTACATCCGCATTCATAATCAAATCAAGATAGCGTTTTCTATATCGGATTTCTTTGTCTGTAACACCGTGAAATTTTTCAGGAAGCGGTGAAATCGCTTTTGTGAGCAGTTTGAAACTATCTACATGTAAAGAGAGTTCTCCTTGTCCTGTCACAAATGGAAATCCGCCGACTTCAATGATGTCACCGACTTCTATATTTTTCTTAAACATAGTGTTGTAAAAACCTTCATGAAGGTTGTCTCGTGTAACATAAATCTGTAACATACCACTTTCATCTTCGATTTTTACAAAACTTGCTTTTCCCATAATACGAAGAAATTTGATGCGTCCGCTGACAATATAGTGACGGTTCTCATCCCGTTTATTTTCCATCTCCACTACATCAGAGTTGACATTGAGATATTTTTCTATCGTTGTATTTCTTTGTGAATCGTTTGCATAAGGGTTGTATCCTGCATCTTTTAACGCATTTGCTTTTTCTATTCTTTGTTGTATATATTTATTTTCAAAAATCAATAATTTTCCTTTAGTTGTTTTCTTTTTCTTGGCACTCTTTACATGTACCGTATATTTGCATAGAGTGGTCGCTCATTTTAAAGCCGAGTTCTTTGGTAATTGCTTGTTGTCGTTTTTCTATCTCTTCATCCACAAATTCAGTAATTTTTCCACACTCCGTACAAATTAAATGATCATGATGCTCTTTTGCCCCGAGTTCATATTTTTTGCCTTGTGCTCCAAATGAGAGTGAGGTAACGACATGAGAATCTTCAAGCAGAGAAAGTGTTCTGTAAACGGTTGCTATTCCCGTGTTTAATTCTGGGTATTTTTCCTGTATGAGGTGGTGCAAAGCTTCTGGCGTTAAGTGCTCATCAGAATTGTAAAGTGTTTCTAGAATTACTTCACGCTGAATAGTAAACTTCAGATTATTTTTTTTGAGTAACTGTTTAAAGTCATTTAAAAGTTGCTCATATTCAACGGTTCTGTCATTAAAGTCTGTAGTTACATTTGGCATATCATTTCTCTTGTATTTTATTTTTTATTGCATTAATTTGTTGTAGAGTAGTTTTTGTTATGTTATTTTCAATCTTTTGTTGCAAATTAGCACTCTCTTTTGAAATTGTCGTATTGATGTCATTACTCATTTGTGTAGGGTCTATTTTCATTATATATTTTCCTGTTTCTACTAAAATTGGGAAAAGTATACTTGTTTTGAGTGAAGAATCAAGCGTTGTTCTGATTGCTTTGACATTGTATACCGCATAGGCAATGACCGCTGCAATTAAGAAAAATTTACTTGCTCCTACTATAAAGCCTAAAATTCTGTCTATCGGACCGAGTCCACTGAGTGAACTTAATTTTTTGAAGGTAAAACCTATGAGTACCATAAGGAGCCAAAACAGTGCTAAAGTAAAAAGAAAACCCGTAAAATCAATGGCAGATTGATTAGAAAATTTAAATATCATGTTACTTAAATAGTGTCCAACTTCATCACCAACTCTTGAGGCTACAAAAATACCGCCTATTATACCTATGAGACCAAAAATTTCTTTAAAAAATCCATTGAGTATTCCTTTTAAACCTAATAATAAAATTACAATTGCCGTAACAATGTCAAAATAATTAAAATCCATTTTTTAGTTCCATATTTATTTGATTTTTACCGTTATTTTTAGACTTATAAAGTGCTTTGTCTGCCCGATCTATAAGTGTTTCTGGTGTATCTCCCTCGACAAACATAGTAGCACCTATGCTCATGGTTACATGTAAAGATTGCCCCTTATAAAAGAGTTGGTTTGAACTTAGCAGTTTTAAAATTCTACCGGCAATTTTTTTGCAGGTATTTGCATCTATTCTGTTAAGAACAATGAAAAACTCTTCTCCGCCGTAGCGAAATACTTTGTCCCCGTCGCGTAGTGTTTTTCTTAAAATTTTGGCTACAAAAATGAGTATTTTGTCTCCAGCAATGTGTCCGTACTTATCATTTATCTTTTTAAAGTCGTCAATGTCTAAAAGTAATGCATGTAACTCATGTTTTAACTCTTTTTTAGCACATAGATGGTCAAGGTATGAGTCTAATGCCCGTCTATTAAATATTTTAGTTAGAGCATCCAAATTTGAGTTTTCTTCAAGCTCTTTTACTTGTGTTGAGAGTTCTGAAATAACCTGATTTGCCCGTTCTACTTCTTCTTGCATATGACTTTGAATTTCATCAAATTTTTCTTTTATAGATGGCATGTCAATGAACTTATTGTCACAACTTTGTACGGTCTGCTCATGTATTTGTGTCAGTTCTTCAAATCTGTCGTTTGTATTTTTATAAGAAGCAAGTGTTTTATTTGCAATTTCTTTATATGCATTACTAAAAGCCAACTTTGCATGCTCTACCGAATCTATATCATCGTCAGCAATATTTTGAATAGTCATAACAGCATCTTGTAAATATGTAACAACCTGCTCTTTATTAGGCTCTTCTTGAGAATCAATATTATCAAGTAACTCTTGATACATTTGAGTTACCAATGACTTGAGGTCGTCTTTTTTCATAAGTCTCCAAACATTTCCATTATATTTGCAATTATACTAATTTAAGCATAAAAAAAGCTTTTCTCATAGCAATTTTATCTATATTTGGATAAAATTGCAAAAATAATATTATATAAGGTCTATTAATGAGTACTTGGAGCCCGTCAAGCTGGAGAGAAAAACCAATATTACAACAACCGATATATCCTGATAAAACAAAGCTGGATGCCGTTTTAAAAGAGTTGAAAAACTATCCGCCACTTGTTTTTGCAGGAGAGGCTCGTTCACTCAAAGAGCAACTTGCAAATGTTTCACAAGGAAAGGCTTTCTTACTTCAAGGCGGAGATTGTGCTGAAAGTTTTAGTGAATTTCATGCTGATAATATTCGCGATACCTTTAAGGCTATCATGCAAATGGCAGTGGTTATGACCTATGCTGGGGGACTTCCTGTCGTAAAAGTAGGGCGTCTTGGCGGTCAATTCGCTAAACCGCGTTCATCAAATACAGAAACACTTGGAAATATAACACTTGATTCTTATCGCGGTGACATTATTAACGGTATTGATTTTGATGAAAAATCTCGTGTACCAGACCCTGAGCGTATGATAAAAGCGTATAATCAAGCAACTGCTACACAAAATCTACTGCGTGCATTTGCATCAGGCGGTTTGGCTGATTTACATCAAGTCAGTAAATGGAACTTGGACTTTGCCCATAAAAGCGAAGTGGGTGAAAAGTACGAAGCTTTGGCAGAAGATATAGAAAAATCATTAAAATTTATGGAAGCCTGTGGTGTGACATCCAAGACATACAGAACACTCCGTGAAACTGACTTTTATACTTCGCATGAAGCGTTACTTTTACCGTATGAAGAAGCATTTACAAGACAAGATTCTATCACGGGTGACTGGTACAACACAGCAGCACATATGGTATGGATAGGTGATAGAACGCGTCAACTTGACGGTGCACATGTTGAATATATGAAGGGTATTAAAAACCCTATAGGTATAAAAGCGGGGCCTAGTATGGATCCGGATGATCTGGTACGATTAGTCCAAGCGGTAAATCCTGAAAATGAAGCAGGGCGCTTAAATATCATAGTAAGAATGGGTGCGAACAAGGTCGGTGAATATATGCCGGCACTTATCCGTGCGGTTGAAAGAGAAGGCTTAAAAGTTGTTTGGTCATGCGACCCTATGCATGGTAATACTATAAAATCATCAAACAACTACAAAACGCGTCCTGTAGATGCTATTCTCACAGAGATGAAGCAGTTCTTTCAAGTACATAAAGCTGAGGGTACATTTGCTGGTGGTGTTCATTTGGAGATGACAGGGAAAAATGTTACGGAGTGTATCGGTGGTTCATTTACTGTAACAGAAGAGGATTTAAGTTCTCGTTATCACACACACTGTGATCCGCGTTTAAATGCTGATCAGTCATTAGAATTGGCATTTTTGATTGCTGATTCTTTACAGGATGCAAATAAATAAGTATCTTTTTTTTAAGTTGAGATAGTCGGCACTGAAGTACCGATTCCGTTAATGTCATTCAGTTAAGCCACTTTTTCGGAACCCGTACTTCAGTGCGGGCTGAGAGTGACAGGAAAGTTGAGATAGTCGGTACTAAAGTACCGATTCCGTTAATGTCATTCAATCAAGTTTCTTGATGTGTCTTTCATATTTATCGTATTTGAAAGATATTCTCTTTTCTAACAGGTTCAAACTCCACTCCATAACAGAGTCTTTGCTGCAAACCTCCACGCGCTGTTAAATCAACGATAACACCTAAATTTTTTGTTTGTATATTCTTGGCAATTGTTTCATGTATCTCAAAAGCAATATCTTCAGCAGTAAATTTTTTGTCTCTAAGTGAGGTAAGATATTTTTTAAAATCAAGTAAATCAAATGTTTCCCCGATACTGGTAAAATTTACATACACTGTTCCCCTGTACGGTTGCCCGCTGTGCGCAAGAAAAAGCAGTTCGTGACTCATATACTGTATAGTTGTTTTCTCTTTTACATGTAAAGGTGTCAGTTGCATTATCCTATCCTTTGCGGGTTGAGATTTCTGTTGAAAAATCTATGTTTTTCTAACTCTTTGTATTTTTCTTCCTCTTTTGCATAGCTGAATGTCGGATGTATGCTGATGTTGCCTCTTGGATAAAAAAGACCGATAACTTCAAGATATTTCGGTTCCATAAGAGCTACCAAATCTTTGCCTATTTTATTAACCACATCTTCATGAAATTCGCCACTGTTTATAAAGCTAAAAAGATAGAGCTTGAGCGATTTGCTCTCCACCATTTTCACATCAGGTATATAATTGATGATGAGTGTACCAAAATCAGGTTGATTTGTTTTAGGGCAAAGTGATGTGAATTCGTCTGCATTGAGTGTAACCCAGTAGTCCATCTCAGGATGGACATTTTCAAAGGTTTCTAAAAGTTCAGGAGCATATTCATACTTGTACTCAGTATGTCCGGCTCCGAGTTGGCTGACCTCTTGGGCGCGTTTGGCTTTATACTCTTTTTCATCCATTGTTATACCTATCCAGCATTAATTTCTTCTTCTTTTTCTTGAATTGTCAAAAGCTCTTCAACTTTTTGCTCATAAAGGGCTTCCATATCTGCCAACTCCTTGGCGAGTTTACTCAGACCTATCTTTTCATAACAGTTTGGGTCGGACAAACAGGCATTTTTTTCTTCTATTTTTGCCTCAAGTTCTTCTATCTCCTGCGGGAGTTTTTCCAGAGCAATTTTTTCTTTAAAAGTAAGCTTTAAGGCTTTTGGTTTTTGCTTTACATGTAAAGGTATTTTTTCCTCTTTCGTTGCCTCTTTTTCCATTGTTTGAAGTTCTTGCACCTCTTTTTCAAGTTCTAAATACTCAGAGTACTGCTGATGAGACTCTTCAATGGTTTTATCAGGTTTAAAAATAAAAAGCTTTTTAGCGATTTTATCTACAAAGTATCTGTCATGCGAAACAATGATAACAGCACCTGCAAAATTTGTCAACTGCTCTTCTAAAATATTAATAGTAGGAATATCTAAATCA
>JALSLQ010000082.1 GCA_026988235.1 Sulfurimonas sp. | reverse complement strand
ATATTGATGAAGTTGTGAGTATATAAAAATGCTTGAAACTATATTATTAAAAAATATTGCAACTTTTGATGCTGTTGGTACAGAAATTTCTAATTTAAAAAAGATAAATTTTATTTATGGGGCTAATGGCAGTGGCAAAACTACATTATCAAATTTTGTTGCAAATGCTCAAGATTCAAAATTTAGAAATTGTTCCCTTGCATGGATGCAAGACCAATCAATAAATACCTTAGTTTATAATAAAGAGTTTAGAGATAAAAATTTTGGAAAAGATAGTTTAGATGGTATTTTCACATTAGGTGAAGCAACAAAAGAACAGAAAGATTTGATTTTACAAAAACAAAAAGATTTAGCAGAGATTTTAGAAGATGGTAAGAAGAAAAAAGTAGCTTTAGACAATCAAAACCACACTTTATTGAAACAAGAAGAAGAATTTACAGAATGGTGTTGGAATAATATATATAAAAAGTATGAAGATAACTTTAAAGAAGCTTTCAAAGGTAGTCAATATAAAAAGACATTTAAAGATAAATTACTTAATGAACTTCAATACAATAGTTCTAATTTAGTTAGCTATGAAGAATTACAAGTAAAATCTAAAATAATTTTTGGTGAGATGCCTCAGTCAATGCCACTTCTTTATAATATAACTTTTGATGAAATATCATCAATAGAAACAAATCAAACTTGGACTCAAATTATTATTGGAAAAAGTAGTGTAGATATTGCAAGGTTAATACAAAAATTAAATCTTAATGATTGGGTAAATCAAGGTAAAAATTATATTCAAGAGAATAATACTTGTCCATTTTGCCAACAAGAAACGATTACTGATGATTTTAGAAGTCAATTAGAAAATTATTTTGATGAAACTTTTACAGAATCTATAAAGTTGATAGAAAATTTATATCAAAAGTATATGCAAGAATTTGAAAATTTATTAAATCAATTGGAACAAATTGAACTTAATCAAAAAAATAATCCTTTAACTAAATTAGATGTAGATAAGTTCACAACTTATCTTAAGACACTTAAAAGTCAATTCATATCAAATAAAGAGTTACTAACAAGTAAATTGAAAGAACCAAGTAGAAGTATAAAATTAATTTCAACACAAGAACAATTACAAATCATATATGAGATTATTGAAGAAGCTAATACCAAAATTAAAGTGCATAATGACATTGTAATTAATTACAAATCTGAAAAAGAAAATTTGATAAGTTTTATTTGGAAATTTCTTGTTGATGACAATGAAGATGAAATCACAAAACAACTAAAACAATTACAGGGGTTAGCCCAAGGTATATCAAATATAGATAAAGAATATAAAAAGAAACAAGATGAATGGAGATTATTAAACAATGAGATAAAAGAACTAAATAAAAATGTTACAAGCATTCAACCAACAATAGATGAGATAAATAGGATTTTAAAATTTTATGGATTTATAAACTTTGAAATAGTTCCATCACAAGATGATACAAATAAATATCAAATAAGAAGAGAAAATGGCGATTTAGCAGAAGCTACATTAAGTGAAGGAGAAATCACTTTTATAACTTTTTTATATTATCTACAATTAACAAGGGGAGCCATAGAAAAAGATAATGTTTCTGAGGATAGAATTTTAGTTATAGATGACCCTATTTCAAGTTTAGATAGTGATGTTCTCTTTGTAGTTAGCTCTTTGATAAAAGATATTATACACGATATAAAACAAGATATTGGAAATATAAAACAGTTAATTGTATTAACACATAATGTCTATTTTCATAAAGAAATCTCATTTGTTGATATGCGAGATAATGGCGGAAATCATACAAATTATTGGATAGTTAGAAAAAATAATAACATTTCAACCTTTACTGCTTATGAAAAACAAAATCCTATTCAAACATCGTATCAACTACTTTGGCAAGAGTTAATAGATAAAGAAAAAAATTCTACTGTAACAATACAAAATACAATGAGAAGAATTATTGAAAACTATTTTAAGATACTTGGAAATTATCAAGATAAAACATTAATAGAAAAATTTTCTAGTTATGAAGAACAAACTATATGTAAGTCTTTAATATCTTGGATAAATGATGGCTCGCACAGTATAGCTGATGATTTATATATTGAAATTCAAGATACTTCAATTAATAAATATTTAGAAGTTTTTAAGAAAATATTTGAAATAACTGATCATCAAGGTCATTATAATATGATGATGAGAATAGAAGAGGGAGAAGAAAATGCCAACTAAAACAACAATAAAATGTCCAAACTGTAATGCAGATATAGATGTAAACGATATACTTTATCATAAACTTGAAGATGAATTGAAACAAAAAAATATTGCCGAACAAAAAAAACTAAAAGATGAAGTAGAAGCTAAAAGAAAAGAGTATAAACAGGCTTTTGATACTTTAAAAGTTCAAGAAGAAGCCATAAAAGAACAGCAAGAGAAGTTTGATGAAGAGCTTAAAAAAGCGACACAACAACAACTCAAAGTGGAAAAACAAAAGCTTCAAGAGAGTATTAAAAAAGAGTTAGCAGAAGAACAAAGTGAATCTATAGCACTTCTAAAAAAAGAGCTTGATGAAAAGTCTAACCAAGTGAAAGAGTTGAACAAAAGTAAAGCAGAAATAGAAAAGCTCAAACGAGAAAAAGAAGAGATAACTTCAAAGGTTCAAGCCGAAGCAGAGATAGCTTTGACTCAGAGACTTCAAGCGGAAAAACAACTCATTCAAAAAGCCTCAGATGAACAAAATGAGTTAAAATTAAAACAAAAAGAAGAACAACTTAAACAGCTTCAAGAACAGTTGCAAATTGCTCAACGAAAAGCAGAACAGGGAAGTATGCAACTCCAAGGAGAGGTTCAAGAGTTGGCTATAGAAGAGTATTTGGCAGATAAATATCCTTTTGATGTTATAGAAGAGATTAAAAAAGGTGCTCGTGGTGCTGACTGTATTCAAATAGTGCATACTAGAGAAGTTCAAAACTGTGGAAAGATTTATTATGAGAGTAAACGCACAAAAGATTTTCAAAAAACTTGGATAGAGAAGTTTAAAGCTGACATGAGAGATAAAGGTGTGGATGTTGGTGTTTTAGTAACAGAGGTCTTGCCATCTAGTTTACAAAGAATGGGCTTAGTTGATGGCGTTTGGGTTTGTACTTTTGAAGAGTTCAAAGGTTTGTCTTCTGTGCTAAGAGATGGCATTATTAAAATATACCATGCTAAAAAGAGTGAAGAAAATAAGACAGATAAAATGAGTCTACTCTATGGCTACCTAACAAGTACAGAGTTTAGCATGCAAATAGAAGCGATAGTTGAAGGTTTTACAACTATGAAAACTGATTTAGAAACTGAAAAACGCTCTATGGCTAGGATTTGGAAACAGAGAGATAAACAGATAGAAAAAGTTCTTGACAATACTATTGGGATGTATGGTTCTATAAAGGGTATTGCAGGAAATGCTATAGGTAATGTTAAGGCTTTAGAACTTCCTTATAACGGAGATGAAGATGCAGTATAAAATATTTAACTTATATTTTAAAAGGAGATAGTTATGGCAAAAATAAAAGTCTTAGAATATGACATAACTATTGTCAAGAATAATGATGAAGACTATATTTCATTAACAGATATGCTAAAGTCAAAAGATGGAAGTTTTTTTATATCCGACTGGCTTAGAAATAGAAATACCTTAGAATATTTAGGGGTTTGGGAAAAGATTCATAATCTTAATTTTAATTATGGCGAATTCGCCATAATTACATCTCAAGCCGGATTAAATAGTTATAAAATTAGTGTTAAAGAATGGGTGGCTAAAACAAAAGCCATAGGCTTAATGGCAAAAGCTGGACGATATGGTGGGACATATGCACACAAAGATATCGCATTTGAATTTGGTATGTGGATTAGTGCAGAGTTTAAAATATATCTTATTAAAGAGTTTCAAAGACTCAAAGAAGAAGAATTCAAACAACTTGGTTGGGATATAAAAAGAAATCTTACCAAGATAAACTATAGAATTCATACAGACGCCATAAAAGAGAATCTCATTCCAAAAAGTTTAATGCCACAGCAGATAAGTTTTGTCTATGCGAGTGAAGCAGATATTTTAAATGTAGCTCTTTTTGGAATCACAGCCAAACAATGGCGAGATGCCAATAGTGATAAAAAAGGTAATATTCGAGATGAAGCAAATGTATATCAGCTTGTTTGTTTAGCAAATCTTGAGTCTTTAAATGCACATTTTATAAATGAGGATTTATCTCAAGCACAAAGAATCAAAAAGTTAAATGAAATAGCTATATCTCAAATGAAGATACTTACAAATGATAAAAATGTAAAAAGATTAGAGAGTAAATAATGACTATACAATTTGAGAGTGATTTAGGATACCAAGATAGAGCGATAGCTTCCATCGTGGATATATTTGAAGGTCAAGAAGTTTGTCAAAGTAATTTTAGTATTGTAAGAGGGGAAACTAAGGGGCAAAAAACTACTGCTGATTTTAATGACTTAGGCATAGGAAATAGGCTTGAACTTTTGGATAAAGAAATACTTGCAAATGTTCAAAACATCCAACTTCGTAATGGACTCCCTCAATCTAAAAAACTTGGAAGTATGGACTTCTCTATTGAGATGGAAACTGGTACTGGAAAGACCTATGTTTACTTAAAATCTATATTTGAACTAAATAAGCGCTACGGTTTTACAAAGTTCATCATAGTCGTTCCATCTATCGCCATCAAAGAGGGAACTAAAAAAACTCTTGAAATTACAAGCAATCACTTTAAAGTTCTTTTTGATAATGTGAACTATGACTCATTTGTTTATGATAGTTCAAACTTAGAACAAGTAAGAGATTTTGCAACTAGTAGTGATATCCGTATAATGGTTATAAATATTGATGCATTTAAAAAAAGTTTTTCAGACCCTACAAAAGATACTAAAGCAAATATTATACACCGTCAAAATGATAGGTTAAATGGACAAAAGCCAATAGAGTTTATCGCTTCTACAAATCCTATACTTATCATAGATGAGCCTCAGAGTGTTGACAATACTTCAAAGGCAAAAGAGGCTATACAAACTCTTAATCCTCTTTGTAAGCTACGCTACAGTGCTACACACATAGAAAAATTTAACCTTATGTACAAACTTGACTCTATTGATGCTTATGAGCAACAACTTGTTAAACAGATAGAAGTGGCCAATGTGAAACTTGAAGATACTTCAAACAAAGCATACATAAGATTATTAAGTGTTAAAGCGAATCCTAGAAGTGCAAAAATTGAGATAGATGTCATTCAAAATGGTTCTACTAAACGCAAAGTTATAGTAGTTAAAAACACAGATGACCTTTATGAAAAATCAAATGGTCGTGATGTATATGATGGTTATACGATTAATGATATTTATATAGAAAAAGGTAGTGAGTATATAGAGTTTTTAAATCAAGAAGTTATAAAACTTGGCGAGACAGTTGGAGATGCTGATGATGATAGTATCAAGAGACTACAGGTGCGAAAAACGATAGAAGAGCATTTAGATAAAGAACTTCGTTTAAAACAACGAGACATTAAAGTATTGAGTCTCTTTTTCATCGACAGAGTCGCTAACTATAGAAGTTATGATGATGAGGGAAATGTTGTCAAAGGTAAATATGCCTTATGGTTTGAAGAAGAGTTTAAAATAATCTCTAAAAAACCAAAATACAATACTCTTTTTGGGGATGTCGACATTGCAACAGAAGTTTCAAAAATTCATGATGGGTATTTTGCACAAGACTCAAAAGGTCGTGTAAAAGATAGCACCGGTAAAAACAAAGATGATGAAAGTGCTTTTGACAAGATTATGAAGAACAAAGAGAAGCTACTGAGTTTTAGTGAGCCTCTTAGGTTTATATTTTCCCATAGTGCTTTGAAAGAGGGTTGGGATAATCCTAATGTATTTCAAATCTGTACTTTAAATGAAACTAACTCTGTAATGAAAAAACGACAAGAGATAGGTCGAGGTTTACGAATATGTGTAAATCAAGATGGTGTAAGGGTTAGAGGGTTTGATGTCAATACTCTAACGGTCATGGCAAATGAAAACTATGAAGATTTTGCTCGTGCATTACAAAAAGAGATTGAAGATGAAGAGGGAATTAAATTTGGTGTAATAGAAGAACACTTTTTTGCTAACATTCCAGTAGAGAATGAAAATGGAGATATTGAGTATTTTGGAGCTGCTAATAGTGAAACAGTTTATGAGTATTTACAAGCAAACAACTATATAGATTCTCGTGGTAAAATCCAAGACAAACTTAGAACTGCTATAAAAGAAAATAGATTTGAAGTTCCTGAGCAGTTTGCTGCACTTCAAGCTGATATTATCTCTGTAATAACTAAAATTTATGGTAATCTTAATGTCAAAGATGCAAATGATAAGAAGCTAATTACTTTGAATAAAGAGGTTTATCTCAGTGAGGACTTTAAAAATCTATGGGAACAAATAAAATACAAAACAACTTATAGAGTTGACTTTGATGTTGAAAAACTAATTGATGAGTGTGCTAAACATATAGCTAATGATCTCACAGTTGGAAAGATAAAATATCTTTACTCAAAAGCTACTAATAAAATCACAAAAGCTGGTGTTGAGATAGTGGAAGATACTATTAAGAATGACCCTTTAAATAGTGAAATGATTGACTTTGAACTGCCTGATATAGTGACTTATTTACAAAATGAGACTAATTTGACACGAAAAAATGTTGTTGATATTCTTATAAAAAGTGAGAAACTACAAGGATTTAAAAATAATCCTCAGAAATTTATCGATGGAGCTATAAAAATCATTAAAAAGGTGATGAGTATGTTTGTTGTTGATGGTATCAAATATCAAAAACTAGGTAATGAATTTTACTACGCACAACAATGTTTTAAGACCCAAGAACTTTATGGATACCTCTCTTCAAATATGATAAAAAATCGTGAAAATAAATCTATCTATACTTATACGGTTTATGATTCTACTATTGAAGAGAATTTTGCTATAGAATTTAATAGAAATGAAAAAGTTAAACTTTTCACAAAACTACCAAGTTGGTTTAAAATCAATACACCACTAGGAACATATAACCCTGACTGGGCGGTCATGGTAGAAGAAGAAAATATAGAGAAACTTTACTTTGTAGTTGAGAGTAAGGGAAGTTCGTTAGGCTTAGATATTAAAACTAACGAATCTTCAAAAATAGCTTGTGCTAAGAAACACTTCGCTGAAATATCAACAGATGTAACATTAGTTCAGTCTGATAATTTTAGAAACTTTAGTGAGCATTTTTAAGTAAAAAAACCATCATTTATAATAGGAAAGAACTCGCAAGTCCAATAAGTCCTCCAAAAACTCCTCCCCATACAACAAGCCAGTCAAGATGTTCGCGTATCATTTTTTGTACGATTTCTTTGACCATTTGAGGGGTGAGTTCATTGAGCCTTGCATCTATAACTTTTTCGATTGAATTAATCATATCGTCATTGAGTGAAGAACTTTGTAGATGTTGCTGTAGTGTGTTGTTAAATGCCTGTGAATTGACTATTTTGATGACTGCCGTCTTCATTTTAGTGCTAAAGGGTTCTTTGAGTGCTTCTAAAGCACTCTCTCCTCCAAACATACCAAGCATACCGCCAAAAGAAGACTCCATTACTGTTTTGCTTAAAGCATCAAAAGCCGGTGAAAAATCAGTCGTTTGTATAATAGGCTCAAGATTCACCTTTTTTTCTTCATTGACAAAAAACTTTTCTAACTGCTCTTTTGTAAAAAACTCATTCATAATGAGATCTTTAATAGCATCTTTAAAAGCTTCAAATCTATTGACAATGACGCCAGAACCATATAAAAAAGGTATTTTTTCAAACAGCATATGTATAGCTAATTGATTTGTTAAGGCACCCGAAAGCGCAAAAAGTCCTGTATACAAGAACATATCTTTATATGGGGGTATTATATATGAAATGCCAACAAAAAGTAAGGCTATTAAATTTGTTATAAAACTTTTATTTAATTTCATAGGCGTTCTCCTTTTTAAAAGTGTTATTATAGTGTATCATTATGAAAAAAATTAAACGGATGAGAAAATGAAACAAGAAACATATGAACTTTTTAAAAATGAAAGTGTAGAAAAAATAGTAAATGTAATAGAAAAAGAGTTGGCTACAAGAAGTGAATCGCCATTTTGGAGTGATAAAGTAGTTCCTTTTTCAAGAGCGATACTTTCAGTGCTTGTACCATTGCGTGAGAATGATTTACTTTTTACACCAGAGGGTTTCTATACTGAGGTTCTCACACCTGAGCTGTTTTTAGATTGGAGTGACTTTTTAAGCCTCAAAACATTGGCTTTTACATTGGCTCAGTCAAATGAGCTTAGAAGGCTTTTGCGAACAAAACTAAAAAAAGAACAATGTCAAAATTATACACCGATAGATTTGAGTGATTTAGGACAGTACTTGAGTCGTTATACTGTGAATTTGGAAAATGAAAGTTTAGATTTTCCTATAGCAAATTATAATCTACATCAAGGGGTTAGCAATGTTATAAAGTCTTTGCTTTAGTAAAAAATAAGGTATAACGCTCCCCATAATAAAAAGATAATCAATCCTAATACTCCAAAAGTTATTATAATCCGGAGTACAAGGAAAATAAAAAATTTAAGCAGTGTGAGAAATCTCTTCATTTATTTATAAGGTAGCGTCTTTAAGTGTAATCCTTTTGTTGCATATTCCATGCCCCCTTGTAAGTTAATAACTTTATATCCAAATTCTTTTGCTAGCCATGGCGCGACTATAGAGGTTCTGCTGCCTGTATGACAGATGAGGGCAAAAGGTTTTGTTGTGTCAACTTTTTTATGTAAGGCATTGAGAAATTTATTTGTATCATATTTTCCTTGTGCATTCCAAAACATAATGGGAATAGCACCTTTTAAAAGACCGGTTTGTTTCCATTCACCCGGTGTTCTAATATCAACAATAGGAATGTTTTGTTTAAGGAATTCTTTTGATATATATTCGTTTTTTACTTCAGCCAGTAAAGACAAGCTCAAAAGCATGAGTATTAAGATTATTTTTTTCATTAACTTTCTCCATATTTTCTTGTATAATTATACTCATAAATAAACAATAGGATAAAAATGGCAGTATCTAAAAAAGCAATCGAGAATGCAAATAGACTTCGTTACATTAGAGCATTAGAAAGATTTAGTAAAAGTATTTTATCATATTTATCCAATAGTGATACAATGGATAAGGAAAAGTTCAATAAAAAAATAGTGCACGCATTAAAGCTTCTAAATCGTGTTGAAGAAGTACAACTTTATAAAGGAGAATTGCAAGATTTAAAACAGTTAGTCAAAAAAATGATAGGTTATAAAGATTCTGATGAAGACATTGATAATATTAAAGAAGAGCTGTTGTATAGTGCAAATCAGCTCCAAAAGAGTAAAAATGCCAAGTGTTATAAAAAAGACAAACATTCTCACTCTAAATTTGAAGAGTGGGAGTAAAAAGAATATCTAAGAAAGATTAGTCTTTTTTAGATTCGATGAGCATTGTATCCAGAATAGAAAAGAGTTCTTCTGAAGCATTTTCCATATTTTCAAAATTATTGACAATCTCTTTAGCATGTTCTAAAACTATTTCTTGCGGATTTTGTGTATCTATATATGAAAGGTTTTTATTGGCATTTGTATGAACAATATTGTGTGGTTTTGCAATTATTGGATACGCTTGCGTATTACTAAATCTGTTTTTCCCTTCACCATCATACCATTTACCAAGATTACATTCGTGCGAATTTACAGCTTTTAAAACTTTTTTCAATGATATGAGTGAGTTATATGCGCGTGATTTATATAAAATATGGTCTATTTTTGCCAAAACAACAAATATGCTGTTTTCCATAAAATATGACTGATCGACTATTTTTGTGGAGTTGTCACTGAGTTCAATGAGTGTTGTCTCAAAAGCTTCTATTTTTCCTGTAGAAGCATCAACTGTTTCTTTCATTACTTCTGAACTTGTTTGAATTTCACTCATGCCTTGTTGAAGTGATTTTATAGAGATTGAAATTTCACTTGTAGCTTTATGCGTGCGTTCTGCAAGTTTTCTTACTTCATCGGCAACAACGGCAAAACCGCGTCCATGTTCACCTGCACGAGCCGCTTCAATGGCGGCATTGAGTGCAAGTAGATTTGTTTGGTCGGCGATGTCGGTAATGAGTTCTATTACAGAAGTAATATTATTTGTTTGTGATGCTAGTTCGTCTATATTTGCATGATTTGTATCGACTTGTTCATTTAATTCATGGAGCTCATTGACAACATCATTAATATTTGTTTGTGAGTCATTTGCAAGGTGCGCAGCAGAGTTCGTAGCCTTTGTTACCTTTTTAAGATTTTCTATATTTGTTTTTAAATCAGTTTGTATGATTGAAAGTGATTCTGAAACATTAACGCTTTTTGCACTGAGTATAGAATTAAAAGAGTCTCTTTGTGCTTTTTTATACTGTTCTTGCATGAAGTCTATACTTTTAGAAACATTTTGTATGGCAATGACAAACTCACCAGACAAACCTTCTGCCGAGATTTTTTTACTAAAATTTCCTTTTGATGCGTTGATAATGGTTGTATTGATTTCGGAGATTAATGTTTGAATATGTTCCAACAGAATCGTTAAGCTTTTCCCCATTATACCAAGTTCTGTATTCTCAGGAGAAGCTGAACATTTATGAGAAAAGTCACCTTTTGCGGCGTGTGAAATGAGTTCAGTAAATCTTTCTATACCTGATGTAATTGATTTTCTAATTATAATAGCTAAAATAAAGACAACGAGAGCTACAAAAAGTCCTGCAATAAGCACTAAGTATTTATAAAAAGCAATTTTAGTTTGTAATGATTTAGAATTTGTTGCTAACTCTTGTTGTTTGAGTGCGACAAGCTTTTTAAAATATTTTCTTGATTCTTCTGCTGGAGGTGTTAATGTATTATGATATTTCGCATAAATTTCTTTTTTAGCATTTTGTATTTGATCTGGCGTTAAACTTTGCATCATTGAAAAAGCTTTATTCAGAAAAAACATTGTAGACTTTTTTGCTTTTAAAACTAAATTTTGTGTTTGCTCTGAATTTTTCAGATGTTCTAAAATGAGAAAGCTTTTTTCAACTGTATCTATATTTTTTTTGATCTGTGCTAAATCTTTCTCTCTTGGACCTCCAAGCATAATATCTCTGTCATTTCTACTGACATGATTCATATTCTTTTCTATAATCAAGGTACTTAAACCTGCTTTCATAGAGTTTTCATAAAGATTATTATAATCTTTTTCTAAGTCACTCATAGCACCAAATACAAAAATAGCCGCAAAAATGATAGAAGTAGTGGCTATAGCCACTAAATAATTCATTTTTTTTCTAATACTTAAATCTTTAAACATCTAAAATTCCTCTTACTGTACTGTCTTGTTAGTTGTATATTAGCATAAATTTATTAGAGGAAGTATAAAAAAATACAATAAGATAGAGTAAAATTATAAAATTGTAACATTTCTGACAATCAGACGATTACCCATAGTTATGGTACAATTTTAAAAATTATATAATATGATTATTAAGGAAATAAATGTCAATCGCAGAAAATAAAATTAAAAAATTTGAAAATAGTAACTGTGCGGAAAATAATGTTTTTTATCAAGCAATGGAGGAAGTAATTTACTCAATTGCCCCTTTACTTGAATCAGATAAGAGATATGCAAGGTATGCAATTTTAGATAGGCTAGTTGTTCCTGACAGGATTATTAAATTTAAAGTGACATGGTTGGATGATGCAAATCAAATACAGGTAAATACAGGGTATAGAGTACAGTTTAACAATGCACTTGGTCCCTATAAAGGTGGTTTGCGTTTTCATCCAAGTGTGAATGAAGGGGTGCTGAAATTTTTGGGTTTTGAACAAATTCTAAAAAATGCATTGACAGGTTTACCTATAGGTGGTGCAAAAGGTGGGAGTGATTTTGACCCCAAAGGCAAAAGTGATTTTGAAGTGATGAAGTTTTGTACAGCTTTTATGACTGAATTGCATAAATATATAGGCGCGCGTATTGATGTTCCGGCAGGAGATATAGGTGTGGGTGCTCGAGAAATTGGGTATTTGTTTGGAGAGTATAAAAAAATTACATCTTCTTATGAAGGTGCACTGACAGGTAAGCCATATTTCTTTGGCGGATCGCTTATGCGACCTGAGGCTACAGGCTATGGAGTGGTGTATTTTACACAGGGTATGCTTGAAATTGAAGATAAAGAAACACTAGAGGGGAAAATCTGTACAGTCAGTGGTGCTGGAAATGTTGCACTGCATGCCATAGAAAAATTACAGCAGATTGGCGCTATAGTCGTTACATGTTCAGATTCGCACGGGACTATATATGATTCAAGAGGAGTCGATTTGGAACTTTTAAAAGATTTAAAATTAAATCGAAGAGCTTCACTCGAAGAGTATGCGCAAACACATACCGAAGCAGTGTATACACCGACATCTGAGTACCCACAAAGAGCACATGTAGTGTGGGATATTCCATGTTATGCAGCATTTCCGTGTGCAACGCAAAATGAATTAACTGAGTTAGATGCGCAAAACCTGATTACAAATGGCTGTGTAAGCGTATCTGAGGGCGCAAATATGCCATCAACTCCTACTGCAATTACACTATTGCAATCACATAAAGTATGTTTTGCTCCGGCAAAAGCTGCCAATGCAGGAGGCGTAGCCGTAAGTGAATTTGAAATGAGTCAAAACGCTTCTATGAGTAAGTGGAGTTATGCAAAAGTTGATGAAAAATTAAAAGAAACAATGCGGATGATATGTAAGCGGGTGGCTCTGACTGCCAAAGACTATGGTGTGGAAGGTAACTATGTAGATGGTGCAAATATTGCAGGGTTTAAAAAACTTGCAGATGCTATGATAGCTGAAGGAATTTAAACTATGAAGTATTTTTTACTCATTGTATTTCTTGGTTTCTCTCTTTTTGCAAATACAAATGTAAAATATTCTAAATTTATTGATGAGCAGTTATCGCTAACACTCAAACTGTCCGATGCAAATCTTACACAAGAAGAAGTTTCATCCATAGTAAAAAAACAAGAAAATTTATATGAACACGAACTCTATGTTGTTATGGCAAAAAAACAATACTATATTGATAATGTTCAAGATTACTCTTCAGAAATTTTTTCACTTAAAAAGATAATAGCTGTTAACAAACGAGCAGGAAATTCTTATGCCGTTAAAAGAGATGAAATCCAGATACAGTCTTATCTTATTGCAAAAAATATCAATCTATTAATACAAAATATTTTAATAGCACTTGATGCCCCGAGTATTGAAAAATTTGAAAAAGAACTTAATAAATATACAGCATTAAATCAAGAAAAAATTGCAAAAATTGCTAAGAATGATTATAAAAACTTATTAAATCTTCAGGGAACTGCACCTGTTATTGTCGCATTAAGACGAAATGTAAAAGAGTATTATGCTTTGCAAGATGTAACGAATGATACGATTGCTTACCTTTATAGATTTGAAAAGAAAATGTATAGCTTAAATAAATTTTCTAAATTTCATCTTGTGAATGTTGTTGTCTATATTAGTTCTATTGAGGCTGTGCACGCGATTGATTCAATGCTTTCTTTTGTTGGTTTGAGCGTAGTAAAATTGATAATTATTTTATTTTTAATTATACTTATTTTAGTTGTACGAAAATTATTTTATGTAATTTTTGAAAAGTATTTAATTAATAATAATTACCTTCATGAATATGCACAAGATATTTTAAATAGGACAAAAAAAATTATAGAAATTATTATTGTCACTATTGACTTAAACATGATAGCTTATGTTTATAATGACTTTAGTAGCAGTGTTTTTATATCCGGCTTTTTTAATATTATTTATGCATTGTTAGTAACTTATTTTATATATATTGTTATTAATACTATTGCTTTGATAAATTTGGAAAAATTTGCACAAGATACTTCGAGTGTCAAAGCAGAACTTATCAATGTAGGTATTAAAATTATTAATTTTTTTATTTTTCTCTTTGGATTTCTTTTTATACTCTATTTTGCCGGTGTCAATTTAACAGCACTTCTTTCTGGTCTGGGTATAGGTGGTTTTGCTGTTGCATTTGCAGCAAAAGATACCATCTCAAACTTTTTTGGAACACTGGCAATTTTAGCCAGTGATGCATTTTCTCAAGGAGATTGGGTTGAAATAAACGGAAAAGAGGGGACTGTTGTTGAAATAGGTCTTCGTTTAACAACATTGAGAACTTTTGATAATGCACTTATTGCCATTCCAAACGGCACATTTGCTTCTGCAGATATTAAAAACTGGAATAAAAGAAAATTAGGGCGTAGAATTAAAATGAAACTAGGGGTGAAATACGATTCTAAGCGTGAAAATATTCACAATGCCATCAAAGAGATTCGTGAAATGCTAGTACTGCATCCAAATATTGCTACAAAAGATACAAAATATGAGTATATGGCACAACAGCATGGCAAAGTTGCAAAGCTTGTTTCAAAAGATGATCTTGAAGGGATTAAAAAAACATTACTTGTGTACCTTGATGAATTTGGTGGTTCTAGTATTAATATACTTGTGTACTGCTTTTCAAAGTCTGTTGACTGGGAAGAATGGCTCAAAACAAAACAGGATGTTATGGAAAAAATAATGATAATATTTGAAAATAACTCTTTGGAATTTGCATTTCCTTCCTTATCTATTTATAATGAAACAAAGCCTTTGGCATGTGACTAATAAAGATTTCAGTAATTTGTGATAAGATTATCACTTTAAATTACTATAAAGATTTTTATAATGCTAAAATTAAATGCCGGTCTATGCGTTCGTTCTTTGAGTGTTGAGAGTGAATGTAATAAATGTGAAGTTGTATGTCCCACCTCTGCTATTGTTGTGGGAGATAATACTCTCCCTGCTATAAACTTTGCTACATGTGTAGGTTGTGGCGGTTGTGTCGGAGTTTGTCCGAGTGAAGCACTCTCTATGGATGAATTTTCTCCTACAAATTTCTTTTTTGATTTTATAGAAGATGAAGAGAGCCTTATCTCATGCAGAAAAAATGTTCCTTGTATTTCAGTATTGAGTGTGGAACACCTTATTTCTATGGCAATACTGAAAAAAGAAATAGTATTTGACATGGGATACTGTGATGCATGTGATATAGCCTCTACATGTAAGCCACAAATTTTGAAGAATGTAGAAGAAGCCAATTATATTTTAGAAGCCATTGAAAATGGTACAAATATAAAACTCGAAGATGTAAAATTTGAAAATGATTCACAAAAGCCAAGCGACAGAAGAGACTTTTTACATGCAATAAACCTTAAAACTGTTGCAAAAGTAAAGAAAAACTTTGAAGATGAGGTGCAAAAAGCAAGCGATGAACTCGTTGAACACAGCTTGCAAAAAACAGATATTGCACTGCTGAGAAAAAAGACAATTCCAAATAAACGAAAAATCCTTTTTACGGCAATGAAAAGAGCTGAGAAACCCTCAACCTTTCATATTATTGATGCAGATGAAGTGAGTTTCACTTCTCAAAAGATTATGAATGAAGAGACATGTACTGCTTGTCAAATGTGTTATAGAGTTTGTCCGACAGGTGCGCTGACATCAGATATGAAAAATTCAAAGATAGATTTTGATCCATTTTTATGTATAAAATGTCATATTTGTCATGATGTATGCGAACCTGATGCAATTACGCTTTCAACTTCATATAATCTCAAAGAGTTTTTTGAACCTGAGGTTGTAAATCTGGTTTCATTTAAAGTAAGACGCTGTGATGAATGTGGTAGTGTGTTTAGCGCGAATAATGATGATACACTATGCCAAAGGTGTACAATAGAAGAAGAAGAGGCAAGAGCCTTGTGGGGGATAAAAGAATGATGAATAATGACAATCAAATTTCAAAACAAACGAAGCTATTTGGGTATATAGGCGAGCATGCAGGAAATAGCAGTTTTAGTGCAAAATTGAACAAACTTTTTAAACAAAATAGTGATGACACTATGATGATACCTATGAATATTCGCACGGATGATTTGTATTTTACTATTTCAAATATGAAAGAGTCACATGTAAATGGCGCAGTGATTGCTAGCGAATATGTAGCAGAGGTTTTGGAAACGCTTGATGAAGCGTCTTCTTTGGTAAAACGAAGTGGTATGTGTGATATTATCTACAAAGAAGATAAAAAACTTCGTGGAGACATTTTTAGTATACGGGTCTTGAGTGAAAAATTAAAAGATTTATATATTTCAAAAATTGCCATAATCGGAATAAATCATTATGCAAAAGCTTTTTCATTTTTGGCTTGTGGTTTTCATGTGAGTTATTTTAATGAAAATTTAGAAGAGTTGATGAAATTTACACAAGAAGTAGAATTACAAAATGCAGATATCAATAGAATCGCTCAAAGTATGCCTGTAGATTTATCATCTTTTGATGCAGTATTGGATTTTTCTGATTTTGACAGCTTGATAATGATAGAAAAATTACCAAAATATAGTTTTGATATGAAGAACAACAAACAATTTTCTGCATTGAAACAGCGCGCAAAAGAACTTCAAAGTGAATATATAGGCTTTGATGACATGCTCGCGGAGTTAATTCCAAAAGTACATGTCGAAATACAGAGGTTTAAAATATAATGCTTGAGGGTACAAAAAGAGTAAATATAAAACATGGCGTGTCCGTTGCCATTGTTTTAAAACAAGATCAGTCAACTGGATATTTAACTGACGGAATTGTAAGAGATATTCTTACAAAGTCGTCAACACATCCTCATGGTATTAAAGTCCGTTTAATGAGTGGTGAAGTAGGGCGGGTAAAAGAAATTTTTTAACTTATATAAAGCCATCCTTGCCATAGTACGGCTGAAGATATTCCGGCTGCAAAACCTGCCACAATATCATCACCCATAACGCCTACACCACCTTTTGCTTCCCTATCTATTCTGCCGATGATTGAAGGCTTTGTAATGTCGAAGTATCTAAAAAGGGCAAAAGAGAGCAGAGATTGAATTAAAAATCCATTTTGAAGATTTATTATTGCTCCTGTAACAATACTGGTAGCTGGGGCAATGCTGAGTGCAAACCACATGCCGGCAAGTTCATCTATAACTATTCTTTGATCATCATGGTTGCCTGTTTGTTCTTCATATGTATTAATAATTTTAATGGCAATAATTGAGATGAGTAGTGCCGCTAAAAAAAGGGTCTTCGCATCAAAATAAATAAGTATTGCCATGCCAAGTGGAAGTGAAACTAATGTTCCCATAGTCCCCGGAGCTTTAGGGGAGAGTCCGCTGTATCCTAGTGTTAAAAAAAACCAATTCATTTGTAAGTCCTTATGTCAGCGATGTTGTTTGATAGAGTTTCATTAACTCTAGGTAAAAATCTTTTTCATTATGCTCTTCGAGCAAACCCTTTACGGGAAATGTGTCATAGTAGAGTTTTTCCAAATTTTTAAACCTGCTTGGAAAAAGTTTTGAAAGCAAGAAGGATGAAATCTCTTTTCTAATTAAAACAGCCGGTGGTAAAAGTCCGGCTTCTAAAAGTGTTAAAATTGAGTCGGCATGATAAGAAATTTGATGATGTTGCCCATGAGGACAGGTGTTTTTACTGACAAGTGTTTTGCATTCATCACAGTAAACATATTCACTTGCAACTGTTATTTCTATGTCTATGCCGGTAACTTTGTCGATGATTGATTTGTTTGAGTTACAATCATAAAACATACCAAGACCTGCATGATTACGACCTATAGTAAGTCTATCACAACCGTAATTTTTTGCGACGATGGCATCGATGATGATTTCATTGTATCCAGCAAAAATATAACTGTTCTCAAGCGGAATAATAATGACACGGTTTTTTGGTAAAAAGTTATTTATAAAATACTCTAATGCTTCTTTTCTGATTTCATATTTTAAGTTTGCACTGTCATAAGGTTTTAGTAAAAATATTACAAGTAAATCAGTGCTTTCAAGTGTTTGACGGATGAGTCTCTCATGTGCACGATGCAGAGGATTTGCACCCATTACTAGCGAACTCGTGTGTTTTGCATCAATGAGTTCTTTAGCTTGTTGAATCTTAATTTTATTTTTATCTTTTGTTTTATGAAGTATAGTGTATTCACCACTAAGTGCCCAGTTGCCAATTCTTTTAATAGTTGCCTTAACCCCCGGATGCGTTAAATCGTTCGTTCCGTAGATGTGTTTAATTCGTTCTTTTGGGTCGATTTTAAATATTTCTTCAACTTTAAGTGTCGCAAACTCTTTTCCATCACATATTATGCTAATTTGTTCATCTACCTCTAGTGATTGAATAGTTTCTTCGTTCTTTTTTCCAGAAGGCGCGAGTATAAATGGAAAAGGGAAAGATTGTCCATCTATAAGACCTGTTTTTAAAATTTCTTGTGATTCTTTTTCGCTCATTAGCTTTGTTACAGGCGCTAAAAGAGACTCAGAAACAAGTTCAAGGGCAGAAGCAGCTTCTTTATCTATAAAAAGTGTTTTATTTTTTCTTGACGATATCATACTTTTTTCTCTTTTCCCATAAACTTTTACGGCTAATGCCAAGTTTTTTTGAAAGTTCTGTATCTGGGTATTTATTTTGATAATTTAAAACAATAAATTTTACATAGTCCTCAATAGGTAAAATTTCTCCTTTATCAAAAACATTGCTTTCACTTTTTATTTCTATCACAGGGTATGCAACATCTTCAATTTTATCACTACTTGCAATAATTGCTTTTTTACCTTTAATGAGGTCACAAAAGAGTTTTTTATCACCTTTTTTGAGTACTTGATAATCAATGATATAAATAATTGAATTTTGCGGAAAAGAGTCTATTTCATTCAGTGTTTTTGAATTACTTAAAGATAAAAAATGAATAGGGAGGTCTTTTGCTTGGGCATATTCAAAGGCAAATGCATCGGCATATTTTTGAAAATTTGATGAAACAAATAAAGGGAGTTCTACATTTTCTAAATCTTGTTCATGTTTAGTACTTGCAAATGAATGTGCCAAATATTTTTCATACGCTTGGGTACGTTTTTTCAATTTTTCATAATCTTGATAGTGGTCGATTTTTCTCACTAGTTCTTCAATCATAAATGGTTTAAGTATATAGTCTTTAGCTCCGGCACTTAGCGGTTTAGAGACTGTATCATTGCTAATATACGAGACCATTAAAATGACAATAGAATTTTTAAATGTTTCTATAACAGGTGTAAAATCCTGTCCATTAATATTGGTCGAAAGCAAAACAACATCATAATTGTTACTTCCTATTGCATCTCTTGTTGATGTACACATCTCACATGTATGTCCTAGCTCTCCTAGTTTTGTCGCAATACTCTGGGCTAAATATACTTCATTTTCTATAATTAATATCTTCATGTTATCTTATTATCTTCCAGTTAAAATATTTTAAATTTGCATTGGCAATTACGCCAACACCTTCAGCTCTACCGATAAAACCGAGTTTTTCTGTTGTTGTTGCTTTTACATTAACTCTTGCTCTGTCTATTTGTAATATCGTTGCAATCGTTTGTCGCATTTGATCTTTATAGTTTTCGATTCTTGGTTTTTGTGCCGCTATCGTAATATCTACATTTATAATCTCAAAACCATAATTGTAGATTTTAGCTACTACTATTTTAAGAAGTTCTTTTGAGTCGATGCCTTTGTATGCTTCATCATTGTCAGGAAAAAGCATACCAATGTCACCCAACCCTGCTGCACCTAAAAGAGCATCTATAAGTGAGTGCAGAGCTACATCGCCGTCACTATGTGCTTTAAAACCATAGTTGGCTTCTATTTTCACACCGCCTAAAAACATTTCTTCTTTTTCATCAAAGGCATGTACATCAAAACCGTTTCCGCTTAAGATGTCAGGTGAAGGTTCTTTGAGGCATGACAGCTTATTTAAGTCTTGCATGAAAGTGATTTTAGAAGCAGCTTCATCACCCTCTACAAATTCACGAGTGCCACCATAGGTTACAATAGCACTGCTCTCATCTGTAAACTCTGTAGATGTTTGGAGAGATTTTTTGAGTATGAGTGTACGAGAGAGTTGCGGGGTTTGGACTCTTTTTACTTTTTGTCTGTCTATAGTCGTGTTTTCATATACGATTGTATCTGTTACATGTAAAGTAGGAACGATGCAGTCTGCATTTCCTTTTTTAGCGAGTATTCTTTGTAAAAATTCTTCAGGTATGCAGGCTCTGGCTATATCACTTACGAGAACATATTCACTCTTTACATGGTGTAAGGCATTTTTGAGTGATTCTTGCCTGCTATCGCCGCCTTGCACAAAGTCATAATCTGCATAATTTTTCATAAATGCAATATCATCTTGTGGAGAGACGATTATGATGTGTGAAAAAAGACCACTTTGTTGAAAGTTGTCTGCTACAAATTGCCACAATGGTTTGTGCTGTATTCGTAACCATTGCTTTTTCACAGGGTTATTAAAGCGAGTAGAACTACCAGCTGATAATAATATAAGCGTTAAATCAGACAATCAGTCTCCTGTAGTTTTTGAAGTGTTACGAAATTATACACTCAAAAAGCTTTTTTTTATCTTGATTGTGTAGATTAGTCACTATTACATGTAAACCTTATATAAATAATACTACCAATTACTTTCCTTTATGTTAGATTAACTTTATTTGATTATATTTCCACTATATATAAAATATTGAGGAGAAGCTTATGAGATCTTCATGGGTAAAAGAGCGAGAAAGTGATTCTGTACGAACGCAGATGCACTACGCAAAAAAAGGCATCATTACACAAGAGATGGAATATGTCGCAAAAATAGAAGATTTGTCTCCTGAACTGGTTCGTAGTGAGATAGCGCGCGGTAGATTGATTATACCGGCAAATATAAATCACACATCACTAGAACCAATGGCTATAGGAATTGCAAGTAAATGTAAAATAAATGCAAATATCGGCTCTTCTGCTATAGCTTCAGATGTTCAAGGTGAAGTAGAGAAGATGGAAGTGTCCCAACATTATAAAGCAGACACTGCAATGGATCTCTCAACAGGTGGCGATTTGGATGAAATTAGAAAAGCGGTAATTGCTTCTTCAAAGATTCCAATTGGTACCGTGCCGATTTATCAAATTTTGCATGATGTCGGGAATAAAATTGAAGACTTAAGCATAGAAGTTATGCTAGATGTGCTAGAGCGTCAGGCAAAACAGGGTGTTTCATATTTCACAATTCACGCAGGTTTTTTACTTGAAACGATGCCAAAAGTCGCCAAGCGTAAAATGGGTATTGTTTCTCGTGGAGGTTCATTGATGGCTGCATGGATGATGCACTATCATAGAGAAAATCCTTTTTATACGGCATTTGATGATATTTTAGAAATTTGTGCAAAGTATGATGTCTCTCTCTCTTTGGGTGATTCTTTGCGTCCGGGTTGTCTGGCGGATGCTTCTGATGATGCACAGCTTGGTGAGCTTAAAGTGCTCGGTGATCTTACATTAAGAGCATGGGAAAAGGATGTGCAGGTAATGATTGAAGGTCCGGGACATGTGCCTTTGAACCAAGTTGAACGGAATATGAAAATTCAAAGAGAGTTATGTCATGAAGCACCTTTTTATATTTTAGGACCGCTTGTAACAGACATAGCAGCAGGGTATGATCATATATCTTCGGCTATCGGTGCGGCTGTCGGTGGATGGCATGGTGCAAGTATGTTGTGTTATGTGACGCCAAAAGAGCATTTAGGGCTTCCAAATGCTGACGATGTTCGTGAGGGAATTATTGCCTACAAAATTGCTGCACATGCTGCTGATATTGCCCGTGGTCGTAAAGGTGCAAGAGATGTGGATGATGAAATGAGTGATGCCCGTTATACTTTTGACTGGGAAAAACAGTTTGAATTGGCACTTGATAGTGAACGAGCGCGTGAATACCATGATGAAACATTGCCTCAAGATGTATTTAAAGAGGCAGAATTTTGTTCTATGTGTGGACCGAAATTTTGTTCTTATAAAATAACGCAAGAGATTATGGACAATCCTGAAGGCATAGAGAGAATCATTCAGGATAATAAAGACAAAGAAGAGGTAGAAGCTTTAGCCGAAGCTTAAAAATAAATTGATTTAAAACAAGACAATATTTGTCTTATTTAGATATAGTACACTTCGAATTCTTTTGGAGAAGTTTAAATAGTCGGCACTAAAGTACCGATTCCGGGGAGTTGCTACATTTCGGAACCCGTACTTTAGTGCGGGCGAGAGTAGCAGAAAAGCTAAAATAGTCGGCACTAAAGTACCGATTCCGAACTGTTTCGGAACCCATCCTTTAGGGTGGGCTGAGAATGGCATAAAAGTTAAATAAATAAAAGGAAAATGAATGACTGAAGAAATTGTAAAATCCGCACTCTCAAAAGTTATGTATCCAGGTTTTACCAAAGATATCGTAACTTTTGGTTTTGTCAAAGATATAGCAGTAAATGGGGATGATGTAAATTTCACTGTTGAAATTACATCATCAGCAGTAGAAGTTGCACAACAAATAAAAGATGAAGCTACAGAAGCTTTAAAAGCAGTAGGTGCTAGTAATGTGACTGTAAATGTAAAAGCACCACAAATGCCAAGAGAGAGTTCATCTCACGGGAAAAACATTGCGCCACAAGTGAAAAACTTTTTAATGGTAAGTTCTGGTAAAGGTGGTGTTGGTAAATCGACAACCTCTGTAAATATTGCGATTGCTTTAGCTGCACAAGGTAAAAAAGTAGGTCTTTTAGATGCTGATATTTATGGTCCAAATGTCCCTCGTATGATGGGTGTTTCAGATGTGAAACCTGAAGTAAACGGCAATAAAGTCCTTCCAATAAAAGCTTATGGTATAGAAATGATGTCTATGGGTTCATTGATGGAAGAAGGTCAATCATTAATTTGGCGTGGTGCTATGATTATGAAAGCAATTGAGCAGTTCTTGCGTGACATATTATGGTCAGAATTAGATGTTTTAGTGATAGATATGCCACCGGGAACAGGTGATGCACAGCTTACATTGGCACAGAGTGTTCCTGTGACTGTCGGTTTGACCGTAACAACACCACAGGGTGTTTCACTAGATGATTCTCGTCGTTCATTAGATATGTTTAAAAAACTTAATATTCCTATTGCCGGAATTATTGAAAATATGAGTGGATTTATTGCCCCTGATACTGGTGTAGAATATGATATTTTTGGTAAAGGAACATCTGAGCCTATGGCAAAAGAGTTTGATACAGAAATAATTGCAGAGATTCCAATTGAGCCTAGTATTCGTATAGGTGGAGATGAAGGCAAACCAATTACTTTTGTTGACCCATCTTCTGAGAGTGCAAAAAGATATATGCAGGCTGCTGAGTCTATTTGGAACACTATAGAAGAAATCAATGCAAACGGTGGCGTAGATAATCAAGCTGTGCAACCAACAACACCTCCAGGGGTAAGTGCTTGTTCAACCGCTGGAGCTTCTGCACAAAAAGAACAAAGTGGTGGCGGATGTGGCTGTAGCTAAATGCTATTAAGTTAAGCAGTTTTTTGGAACCCGGACTTTAGTCCGGGCTGAGAGTGGCAAGAGTATTGCAACAGCCGGCACTAAAGTACCGGTTCCGAGGCAGTGTCCCTTATCTTAAATGTTCATCCTCTGACATCGCTTGTGTATACTCTACAATTTTATTTCTTCCTGTAGTTTTTGCAACATATAATGCAGTATCAGCATACTTGATACATTTCCAAATAGTATCACCATCTTTAGGAAATTTTGCCACACCAATACTCATAGTTTTTTGTATTGTTTTGCCATTACCGGCATCAAATGTAAGTTCTGCAAATTCTGAGTGTATTTTTGAAGCTATCGCTTGTGATCCTTCATCAGTGGCATTATGTAGCAATATGACAAACTCTTCTCCCCCATAGCGTATACCTAAATCAGATTCTCTGATGTTGCTTAAAATTACCTCTCCAATTTTAACTATAACTTTATCACCGACATCATGTCCATAGGTATCATTCACTTTCTTAAAGAAATCTACATCAAGCATAAGCACACTATATGTTGTATTGTCTCGTTTTGCTTGACTTGCCATAGTATCTATAAACTCTTCTAAAAATCTTCTGTTATAAAGTCCTGTCATGGCATCTTTTAACGAGGTGTTTCGTAATTTTGACATTAAAATTTTACTCTCAACAACTGGTTTGGCAGCTTCAAGATAATTTTCTATACTTGTAATAGATGTATTAATTTTATTGAGTTCATTTTTATCTTGAGCAGTAATAGAAATAATTAAAGAATTTTCATCATTGATAGTAAAAGGAATACATATGTATTCTAAACTTTTACAAGTACATTCTTTGCATAAATCAACAAATTCACTTGATATTACCGTTGTGTTTGTTCTGTGTGCTCGACAAAGTGAAGCATCAGTGTCCACTTCATCATTACAAAGACTTTTCCCATGTGAAATATAAATGAGTTTTCTAGTTGCTTTGAGTGTGTCGACTTCATAAAATGCAAAATGTGCAAGTTTATATTTGCTACGAAGTACCTCGACTACTCTTTGGTAAACAAGTTCTTTTGTGTCATCATGCTCAATAGTCTTTTTAAATTTATAGATGTCTGAGAGCTCACCAATAATAGTTTTTGCTTCTTGTAACGGGTCGGATGAAGAAACACACCCTTGTGGAATAAATGTTGCAAGGTTGTATTTGATATCACCAAATGTTTCTTGCATTTTCCTAAAAAGGGTATTGAGTTGATTGATGATTTTTTTGGCATCACCGCTAACGCTTGTTATAAACTCATGTGTAAAATCGCCTCGATAGGCTTTTCTTATACCTTTTTGCATGTCAGAAAAAAGTTTCATATAGGGTGTAACATAGTAATTTATAAGGAATAAAACAACAATGATAAATATAAGATTGATTGCTAAAATCTTCAGTATTGTTAACATCCCATCATTACGCATATTTGTTATGTCAAATTCCATACTGATAGCACCAAGTGTATCACCACGATTGACATTATGACAAGATAAACAGTTTGGACCATTGCTAACAGTTGCTTTATAAGGGATTGTAATTCGCAGCATGGAATTTTCAGTTGATTCGGTGATTTTTTGCACCATCTTCCCCGTTTGTAACACTTTTTTATCTATAGCATCACGCACTGTTTCACTGTTGAAACCTTTTCCGTATTGTTTAATCACTTTCTCAGAACGTACTATCCATAAGCTTTTGATTTTGTCATTGTTAGAGCTGATTTGATTGAGAAAGTAGCCTCTTTTGTCCATAATTCCATTGACCATATGTGCGGTTAATCCATCTTTGACGATGGCTGCAGCCATCATGGCTTTTTGTGTAGCACTTTTAATGCTATAGTCTCTAAAGTTTAAAGAGACATTAATGATGGTGGCAATGCCAAGACCTAGTAACATGAGTGCGACAAAAAGTAAGAGTTTTGATTTAGTTTGCATAGTATTCACTTGTGTATCAATTTAATTTATGATTCTATCAAAGTTTAAATTAATTTAAAGTGAAAATTAAACAAGTCGGCACTAAAGTACCGATTCCGAAGAGTTACTACATTTCGGAACCCGTACTTCAGTGCGGGCGAGAGTGGCAGAAAAGCTAAAACAGTCGGCACTGAAGTACCGATTCCGGCGTGTTTAGGAACCCATCCTTTAGGGTGGGCTGAGAATGATAAGCAGTTTGAACAAGTCGGCACTGAAGTACCGATTCCGAAGAGTTACTACATTTCGGAACCCGTACTTCATTGCGGGCGAGAGTGGCAGAAAAGCTAAAACAGTCGGCACTGAAGTACCGATTCCGGCGTGTTTAGGAACCCGTACTTTAGTGCGGGCTTTGTGTCTTTGAAGCCTAAACAATACTTTGACATAAATATCTACTCTACAGTGACACTTTTTGCTAAGTTTCTTGGCATATCTACATCATTTCCAAGACGGATAGAGATTTCTAATGATAAAAGTTGCACAACCACCATCATCTCAAAAAATTCTAACATATAATGTTCATGTTTTTTTGTTTGTATAAAGTCATCCGCTTTGTCGAATTCTAAAGGACTGATGGCACAAATTGTCGAATCTCTCGCACTGAGTTCTTCCACATTGCTTTTTGATTTTTCATACAGCATATGTTGGGGTAGCAGGGCAATAGTAAAAAGTTCCGGGTCAGCCAAGGCAATAGGTCCGTGTTTCATCTCCCCGCTAGGATAACCTTCTGCATGTAAATAAGAGATTTCTTTGAGTTTTAAAGCACCCTCAAGAGCCAATGGAAAGAAAATATCTCTGCCGATAAAGAAAAAACCATGCCCGTGCAAATATCGTTTTGAAAGTCTTTTGATGCGCTCATGCATGGCATCTTCTACATGTACGCTTGCTGGAATATTACGCAAAAATTTTATTTGTTTTTCTATCTCATTTTCACTCAGTGATTCTTTTATTTGTGCTACATGTAAGGAGAGCATCCAAAAAACTGTGACCTGCGTTGCAAATGCTTTTGTAGAAGCAACACCTTTCTCAATTCCTGCTCGTGTGAGTATTGTTTTGTCAGCGATGCGAACCATAGAAGAGTTGTCCACATTACAAATAACAAGAGTTTTTAAGCCCGCTTTTTTAGCCATTTTAAGTGTTTCTAATGTGTCGGCAGTCTCACCGCTTTGTGAGATGACAACAAAAAGTGTATCTTTGGTCATTATAGGGCAACGGTAGCGAAATTCTGAAGCAACTTCGACTGTCGTTTTTATTTTTGCATAGCGTTCAAACATATAAGAGGCGCTAAGCGCTGAATGATAAGAAGTTCCACAGGCACAAAGTTTAATTTCATTGATGCCCTCAAAAAAGCCATCTTCTAGCTCATCAAATAAAACTTCCTTTTCACTTAAACGCCCCAGTAAAGTATCTGCAATCACACTACTTTGTTCATATATCTCTTTTTCCATAAAAAATCTGTAGCCGTCTTTTTGTGCCAAAAGCTTATTTGTAGAGAGTTTTGTGAAGTGCGGCTCTCTTTTTTCTCCCTTTGTATTATATATGACGATTGCATTTGGAGAGACATAACCATAATCACCATCATCAAAATAATTAACTTCCTTGCATTGTCCAATAAGCGGCGTATCTGAGGAAGCAAAATATTTTTCATTTTCTTCATTGATGCCTACAAGCATAGGGGAACCGTTTTTGGCAAAAAAGATTTTATTCTCTTCACTTTTTGTTACAAGAAGTATGGCATAGGCACCTTTTAGTTCAGAAATTGTTTTTTTAAATGCTTCAAAAGCACTCTCTGCATTTTGTAGATTTTTTTCAAATTGATGTACGATGACTTCTGTATCTGTTTGACTTAAAAAAACGACACCTTCATCAAGTAAAGTTTTTTTTAACTCGGCATAGTTTTCTATAATGCCATTATGCACAACATAAGAGTTGTGTCCTATATGTGGATGCGCATTGAGCTCTGTTGGTTTACCATGCGTTGCCCAACGCGTATGCCCAATACCGACGGCAAATTTATTTGTCACAAAATCTTTTGTTTTTTCTTCAAGATTAATCAGTTTTCCTACTGCCTTAAAACTAGAAAATTCTCCATTACTGAGGACTGCAATACCGGCAGAATCATAGCCTCGGTACTCCAACTCTTTCAAACCATCTAGTAAAATTTCTTTTGTATTTTTTTCCCCGAGGTATCCAACAATTCCGCACATATATACCCTTTAATTTATATCATTTGATAATAATTCATAAATTTTTTCAACATTATTACATATATCGTTTTGTTTTTCCATTAAAAAACTATCTCTTACTTTGTACTTGCTTGAATGAATCTTTGCTGTAATGATATTTATATGTAATTCTTCAAATTTATGCATAACATACGCTAAAAGCCCTATTTGATTTTCTGTATGAATGGCAAGCTCTGCATGTGTGAGTGAGTGCTCACAGTCAATTGTAATTTCTTTTCTTTTTATTGTAATTTCTTTGAGTTTTACCTCTTTACTCATATCAAAGGCGTTATCTATTATATCTTGCACCTCTACAAGTACATTTTTATCTATATTTTGTATAAATTCAATTTTAAAATACTTAATGCCGTCAAAAAGTGTAAATATTTCCATAGAAGCGACATTGAGATGGGCTAGTGTCGCTAAAAGATAACTGATATTTAAAGGAATTCTTCGATAAATTTCTATACTTAAAGAGTTTATATTTTTTACTCTGAAACTGTACTCTTTTGTCTCTTTGGCAATTTTGGCTATATTTATAATATCTTGCGGTGCATGTTTAAAGAAAAAAAGATTTGATTCAATGTGGAGAACTTTTTTTCTTAATATGATAGAGAGTTCTTTAAACTCGTCAAGGTTTTTAACTTTGGCTTCAATTAAGAGTCTTTTTTTTGCATCGGTAATTCTTCCTGTATTTTGAGCAATTTCAAGGGCGTTTACATATAAATCATATAAAAGTTTGGCATTAAAAGAGTTGTAAATATCTCCTCCGACACCACTGATGTCAGCATAAGTGAGAATGTAAAGCAGTTGAAGATTTTTAGCATCACCTACTTTTGACATAAATTTATAGAGTGTTTTTTCATTATATATATTTTCTTTAAATGCAACATTACTCATAAGTATATGATGGCGAACAAGCACAACTGCTCTTTTAGTTAACTCTTCATTGAGACTGATATGTTTAGCAAACTGTATAACAAGTTTTGCACCAACTTCGCCATGATCTTGTTTTCTGCCTTTTCCGCTGTCATGAAAAAAGACAACAATTTTAAGCATCAATTTTTCATCTTCACTGAGTTCATTATAGAGAGTTTGTAAGGATGTATTTGTGATGTTTTCTAATGCCTGTACACATTTTATAGAGTGAATATCTACAGGATAATGATGATAGCCGTCAAATTGAGGGAGATACATTACTTTTCTAAAGTTGGGAAAAAGTTCTTGGAGGATTCCTGCATCATAAAAAAGTTTCAAAAATGAAGCTATATGAGATTTTTTAAAAAGTTCTTTTAGCAAACTATAAGTATTGCTACTCAAAGGATGCGTGATGTTGGCAATGGTAAACTGATGTAAAAATCCGGCATCAAAACGGTAGTCTTTGTCTTGTAAATTCAGTAGCAATGTTAATAAGGTAGATATTTTTTGTGGTTTGAGCTTAAACGAGGCATAGAGCCTTGCATTATGCTCATAAAAACCGTGTTGGAGCCTACTTTTTCTAAAACTACTGATGTGCTTTGCATCATAGATGTAAGGACGCACCATTTTTTTGACAAAAATTTGCGTAAAGTTATTAATACGCCACTGTGCTTCTAAAACTTTGCTTGCTAGTTTTCTTTGCTCTTTGAAACCTAGTAATTTGCTTACTTCAGGAATATACTCTAAAAGTAGGCGATCTTCTTGTTTGTTTGCTATGAGGTGCAGGGCACTTCTGACTCTATAAAGCAGTTCAAGTGCTATGCGAAACTCTTTATACTCATCATCACTAAAAACAGTACCACTGAGCTCTTTTGTACTGTCAATGCCATAAATAGTTTTTGCAATCCAGTAAATTAACTGGGCATCTCGCATTCCCCCAACGCTCTCTTTCACATTTGGCTGCATAGAAGCTGGGTATTTTTTTCTTCGTTGTTGTGCTTCTTCTATTTTTGCAATAATAAATTCTTTTTGTTTATGCAAGCGAATTTTATTAAGCTCTCTTTGTGTCGCATGCCAGGTAAATGTAGAGCCTGTAATGAGTCTTGATTCCATTAAAGAGGTTTTTATGGTGACATCTTCCGTGCTGGCTTGAAAAAGGTCATCAACTTCATGGACTCTGTGCCCGAGTTTCATCCCTGCATCAAGTGCGAGATAAAAAAGTTTTTCTATGATAAGCTCACAGTTATACCCCTCAACATCTTTGTAGACGATAAGCAGGTCAATATCACTGTGTACACAAAGCTGCTCTCGTCCGTAACTGCCAAGGGCTATAATGGCAATAGGAATAGAACTACGCATAGGCAGATAGTTACCAAAGGCACGGCGTAAAACAGTTTTATACATCAGTTCAATGATGGAATCGAGTTTTTTTGTATGGCGAACAAGGAAGTCTTTGCCCTGATTTTTTGTAAAAAGTTCTGGTAAAGATTCTTTATATTCTTTTATATATTGTTTAAAGAGTTTTGAAAGTTCAAAGTCTGAACCTTTTTTTTCTAGGACATTTTCTATTTCTAAAAGTAAATTCATAGTTGATTATATTGAATTTTTGCTATAATTTATCTTTAAAATTAAAAAAAGCCAAAACAGTTCGTATCAGAACCCGTACTTTAGTGCGGGCTGAGAATGGCATGAAAGTAGCAACAGTCGGCACTGAAGTACCGATTCCGAGTAGATGCTACAATTTGGGCTGAGAGTGGCAGAAAAGCCAAAACAGTTCGTATTGGAACCCGTACTTTAGTGCGGGCTGAGAGTGGCATGAAAGTAACAACAGTCGGCACTGAAGTACCGATTCCGAGTAGATGCTACAATTTGGGCTGAGAGTGGCAGAAAAGCCAAAACAGTTCGTATCGGAACCCGTACTTTAGTGCGGGCTGAGAGTGGCAGAAAAAACAAAAAAGGGAAAACAAAATGACAATTACAAAAAGCGTAACCTTTATAGCAAAAGAGGGCTGTGAAGCAAAAATGAAAGAGTTGCTGTCTGCTATGGTAGCACCGAGTAAAGCAGAAAAAGGTTGCTTGTTTTATGAGATTTTTCAGTATGAAAATGAGAGAAAAAGATTTATGGCAGTAGAGACTTGGGAAAACGAAACTGCTTTGGACGGGCATAAAGCCTCTGCACATTATAAAGTATATAAATCTTCGTATGAACCGTACTGTGAAGACAAATATACAGATGAATTAGAAGTATTGGGGTAAAGTATGGACAACTTATGGAGTAAAAAAAAAGCGGTTACATGTAAGAGTGATTTAGATTTACGAGTGTACAGCTCGAATCTCTTGGGGAAAAATGATGAATTGGTACTGCATGGGGGCGGAAATACATCATTAAAGAGTACAATAAACGGCGAAGATGTGTTACATGTAAAGGGGAGTGGATGGGATTTAGAAACTATAAAAGCAGAAGGTTTCTCGCCGGTAAAGCTTGATACTCTTTTAAAAATGGCAAAACTGCCAAGCTTAAGTGACAGTGAAATGGTACGCTTACAGCGTGAAGCAATGCTAGACAAGTCAGCGCCAAATCCTTCTGTCGAAGCGATACTGCATGCACTGATTCCATATAAATTTGTCGATCATACGCATGCAGATGCCATTGTGAGTATTTCAAATTCTCTAAACGGTGATGAATATATTGTCAACCTTTTTCCAAATTTTTTAATCGTTGATTATGTTATGCCGGGGTTTGAACTTGCACACAAGATTTATGAAATGACAAAAAACTTGGATTGGGCAAGTATTGACGGCATTATTTTACATCATCACGGTATATTTACTTTTGATAATGATGCCAAAAACTCGTATGACAAAATGATTGAAGCGGTGACAAAAGCAGAGAAATTTTTGGATGAGAAAGCCGTTGTGCATATTGAGCATAATTATGTTCATAGTGATTGTGACATCGGTAAAATCACAAAAGTGTTGTCTGCGGCAAAAGGCTATGAAGTTTCTATAAATATCAATCAATCCCCTTTGGCAGCATATTATGCGTCACAGCCAAATTTAAAAGAGTTTGCATCTCGTGGCGTTTTAACCCCTGAACATATTATACGAACAAAAAGAGTACCGCTTGTGATGGAAGATACAAATCTTGAAGCAGCAGTAGAGAAATATATGCAAGAGTATAAAGAGTATTTTGAAAAATATGCCACTGATGAGGTGATGCTCAATCCTGCACCAAATTACATGATTATTAAAAATCTCGCGGTCATCTCTTTTGGCAAAGATAGAAAAGAGGCGACAATTATAAATGACATTGTCAATCATACTATGCTAGCAGTGTTACGAGCGGATAAACTAGGCGGCTATCAAAGCATCAGTGAAAAAGAGAGCTTCGCCATCGAGTACTGGGAGCTAGAACAAGCAAAACTGAAAAAGTAATCTGAATTTTTTCCGGAACCCGTACTTTAGTGCGGGCTGAGAGTGGCAGAAAAATAGCAATAGTCGGCACTAAAGTACCGATTCCAAGATATTTCGGAACCCGTACTTCAGTGCGGGCGAGAGTGGCAGGAGAGTTGCAATAGCCGGCACTAAAGTACCGATTCTGAGAGTCACTGTATTCCGGAACCCATCCTTCAGGGTGGGCTGAGAGTGGCAGAAAAATAGCAATAGTCGGCACTAAAGTACCGATTCAGGGGAGTTTTTGCATTTTGGAACCCGTACTTCAGTGCGGGCTAAACCGAGAAAAAATTTCAAAAAGGCATGTCAGATAATGAATCACACAAAACAGCATCATATTAGCCTGCAAGAACATTACCAGTTTGTTACCTTTCGTACAGAGGAGAGTGTTGATGCTTATGTACGAAAAATCTTGGAAAATGATGAAAAAGAGTCTATAAAACAGTTTCAGGTAGACAATTATTTGGACAGTTCAAAAAACGGTGCTTATCTGTTTGATGAAGCGATTGATGTTTTTATGGATGTTATCTTGGAAGAAGACGAAAAACTTTATGATGTGGAAATTATGGCAATTATGCCAAATCATATTCATTTATTATTCAAGCAAAATGATGATTTAGGTAGAATTATGCAATATATCAAAGGTAAAAGTGCGGTCGAACTCAATAAACTTTTGCAAAAATCAGGAAAATTTTGGGCAGACGGGTATTATGACAAACTCATAAGAGATGAGAAACATTTTGCAAAAGTATATAATTACATAAAAAATAATCCACTCAAAGCAGGTCTCACAGATGAACGGATTTTTAGCAAATATGAATAACAATAGTCGGCACTGAAGTACCGATTCCGGGGAGTCACTGCATTTTGGAACCCATCCTTTAGGGTGGGCTGAGAGTGGCAGGAAAGCTAAAACAGTCGGCACTGAAGTACCGGTTCCGGGGAGCTTCTGCATTTTGGAACCCATCCTTTAGGGTGGGCTGAGAGTGGCAGGAAAGTTAAAACAGTCGGCACTGAAGTACCGATTCCTGGGAGTTTCTGCATTTTGGAACCCGTACTTTAGTGCGGGCTGAGAGTGGACTACAAATGAATAAAAGGAAGAATATGGCATATCTTTTAGCAATAGATGCAGGGACAGGGAGCATCCGTGCTGTGCTTTTTGACATAAAGGGACAACAGATTGCTGCGCACCAAGAAGAGTGGACCCATCTCGAAGAAGAGGGTGTATCAGACTCTATGGGCTTTGATTTTGAAAAAAACTGGCTGCTTACATGTAACTGTATTCAAAAAGTTATTGAAAAATCTGCCATCAATGCGCAAGATATTTTGGCGCTCAGTGCGACGAGTATGCGTGAGGGAATCATTCTGTATGATAAAAACGGCAAGGAACTCTGGGGTGTTGCGAATGTCGATGCCCGTGCTTCAAAAGAAGTAAAATATTTGAAAAAAAATTTTTCGGATATTGAAGAAGAATTTTACAAAAAAAGCGGACAGACCTTTGCACTTGGTGCTTTGCCCCGTTTACTATGGCTCAAAAACAACAGACTGGAACTTTATGAAAAAGTGGCAAATATTTCTATGATAGGCGATTGGATTTTGGCACGCCTGAGCGGAGTGATAGCCGTTGATCCGAGTAATGGCGGGACTACAGGGATTTTTTCGCTTGCAACGCGTAGTTGGGAAAAAGAGATGGCAGGAAAAGTCGGCATAAAAGAGGAAATATTTCCTCCTGTGTTGGAGACGGGGACACTTCTTGGCAATGTAAGCGAAAAATCCACAGAGGAGACAGGCTTAAGTCCGTTGACGAAAGTTGTGATGGGTGGAGGTGATGTACAGCTTGGCTCTGCCGGACTCGGTGTTGTAAATGAGGGTGATGTGGCAGTTCTTGGCGGAAGTTTTTGGCAACAGGTGGTCAATATTCCAAGCAGTATACGACCTCCAAAAGATATGAGCATACGGGTCAATCCTCATGTTATAGAAGGGCTTTCGCAGGCGGAGGGCATTACATTTTTTTCAGGGCTTGTTATGCGATGGTTTCGTGACGCTTTTTGTCAGAAAGAAAAAGAAGAAGCCGTTTTGTTAGGTAAAGATGTATATGAGGTCTTAGAAGAAAAAGCACAAAAAGTTCCTGCAGGTTCTTATGATATTTTACCGATATTTTCGGACAGTATGAAGTATGGGAAATGGTACCATGCAGCACCGAGTTTTTTAAATCTAGGACTCGATGCACAGAAATACAATCATATTTCGATGTTTCGGAGTTTGGAAGAAAATGCGGCTATTGTTTCAAGCATTAATTTGGAAAATATAGCGAGATTCAGCGGTATAAATATACAAGAGATTGTTTTTGCAGGCGGAGCAAGCAAAGGAAAACTGTGGTCACAGATTTTAGCAGATGTTACGGGTTGTGTAGTGAAAATTCCAAAGGTAACGGAGGCCACGGCACTTGGTGTGGCAATGGCAGCAGGTGTCGGTGCAGGTGTGTACGAAAACTTGCAAGAAGCGGCAAAAAACTTAGTCGTTTGGGATAAAATATTTGTGCCAAATGAGAAGAACAGAGAAGTTTATGAAAATCTAAAAGAGCGATGGCAACAAGCATATGAAGTCCAATTAAAGCTAGTTGATGATAATATCACGACTTCAATGTGGAAAGCCCCAGGACTCTAAAGAAGTAAAGCCGGCACTGAAGTACCGATTCCGAGGGAGTTTCTGCATTTCGGAACCCATCCTTTAGGGTGGGCGAGAGTGGAATGAAAGTATCAACAGTCGGCACTAAAGTACCGATTCCGGGGAGTTTCTGCATTTGGGAACCCGTACTTTAGTGCGGGCGAGAGTGGCAGGAAAGCTAAAACAATCGGCACTAAAGTACCGATTCCGGGGAGTTTCTGCATTTCGGAACCCATCCTTTAGGGTGGGCGAGAGTGGCAGGAAAGTTAAAACAATCGGCACTAAAGTACCGATTCCAGAGTACGGGCTGAAAACGCTAAAAAAATTAGGTAAAAGAATGAATAACAGAATAAATTTTGAAGATGCAATAAAACTTTATGAAAGAGATCTTTTTGAACTCGGTGAACTTGCCGATGCAAAGCGTCAGGAGTTACATGGGAAAAAGACATACTTTAACATAAACCGTCATATAAACCCGACAAATGTATGTGCAGATGTGTGTAAATTTTGTGCCTACTCTGCAACGCGAAAAAATCCCAACCAGTATACAATGAGTCATGAAGAGATTATGAAGATAGTAGACAACATTGTGGCACATGATGCGAAAGAGGTTCATATAGTCTCTGCTCATAATCCTAATGTGACACTTGACTGGTATTTGGGTATTTTTAAAAAAATAAAAGAGAAATACCCTGCCTTACATGTAAAGGCATTGACTGCTGCTGAAGTGGACTTTTTGTCGCGTCATCATGGGCTTAGCTATGATGAAGTGCTTGATTTGATGGTTGAAAACGGTGTAGATTCTATGCCTGGTGGCGGAGCGGAAATTTTTGATGAAAAAGTGCGTGATTACATCTGTAAAGGCAAAGTGACATCAGACCAATGGTTTGAAATTCATCGCAAATGGCACGAACGCGGGAAAAAATCTAATGTGACAATGCTCTTTGGACATGTGGAATCTCGTGAAAACCGTATAGACCATATGATGCGTATTCGTGAACTGCAAGACATAACAGGCGGATTTAACGCTTTTATACCGCTTGTCTATCAAACAGAAAATAATTATCTTAATATCGATAAACCGATTACGGCGAATGAAATACTTAAAACCTATGCCATTGCAAGACTGGTTCTCGACAATGTGCCGAATTTGAAAGCCTACTGGGTGACTTCGACGGTAAACTTGGCACTGGTAGCACAGGAATTCGGGGCAAATGATTTGGACGGTACGATAGAAAAAGAGTCTATAAACTCAGCAGCAGGGGCGGCTAGTGCAAATGGTGTTGATGTGAAAGAGTTTACAGGATTGATAAAAAACAGTGGGTTTACACCGGTTGAGCGTGACAGTGTGTATAATGAGATAAAGGTCTGGTAAATCAGTATTTTCGGAATCCAGACTTTAGTCTGGGCTGAGCGTGGCAAGAAAGTTCAAACAGTCGGCACTAAAGTACCGATTCCGAAGAGCCACTATTTTTTGGAACCCATCCTTTAGGGTGGGCTGAGCTTGGCATGAAAGTATCAACAGTCGGCACTGAAGTACCGATTCCGAAGAGCTACTGTGTTTCGGAACCCATCCTTTAGGGTGGGCGAGCGTGGCATGAAAGTAGCAACAGTCGGCACTGAAGTACCGATTCCGAAGAGCCACTATTTTTCGGAACCCGTACTTTAGTGCGGGCTGAGCGTGGCAGGGAAGTTAAACATGAACATATCAGTAATTATTCCGACATACAACCGCTACAAGCTTCTCAAAAGAGCCATAAAATCAGTACTCGCTCAAACATACATCCCAAAAGAAATTATAGTAATAGATGACGGTTCCACCGATGCTACATGTAATATACAAAGAGATTTCCCAAACATTATTTATATTTACCAAAAAAACAGTGGTGTTTCTGCTGCCCGTAACCGAGGTATAGAAATCGTACAAAGTGAATGGATAGCCTTTTTGGATTCTGATGATGAGTTTCATAGAGATAAACTGCAAAAACAAGTGGATTTTCATACACAAAACCCAAATATTTTGATGAGTTATACGCACGAAAAGTGGGTAAGAAACGGCGTTGCGGTAAAAATCCCTAAAAAATACAGAAAAATAGGCAAAGATGCTTTTTTAGAAAACCTGTCATATTGCAATATCGCTCCATCATCCGTAATGCTTCATAAAAGTTTACTTGAAACAGTAGGACTTTTTGATGAGCATCTGGAAGTTTGTGAAGATTATGACCTGTGGCTTCGTATTACATGTAAGCATAAAATAGGGCTTATACATGAAACACTTATTACAAAATATGCAGGACATGATGCTCAGCTCGGGTTTCGAAAAAATATGGATGCGTACAGAATAAAAGTGCTTAAAAAACTCCTGCTTACATGTAACAGTGACGAAAAAAAGCTTTTAATACAATATGAGTTAGATGGGAAAATGCTACATAAACAACCAAGATTTGGAAATAGTCGGCACTGAAGTTTTTCGGAACCCGTACTTTAGTGCAGGCGAGCGTGGCAGGAAAGTATCAATAGTCGGCACTAAAGTACCGATTCCGGGGAGTTTCTGCATTTCGGAACCCGTACTTTAGTGCGGGCGAGAGTGGCAGGAAAGTATCAATAGTCGGCACTAAAGTACCGATTCCGGGGAGTTTCTGCATTTCGGAACCCGTACTTTAGTGCGGGCGAGAGTGGTGAGAAAGTTGAAATAGAAGGTAGCATTTTATAACTCTGTAAGTAGTCAGTCCTGAAAAACCAAAAATACCCCTATTTTAGGCATTTTAAAGCCTATTTTGGCTATACTTTCAACAGCAAAAAACAAGCTAAAAAACTCCAAACTCCTAAAATAGGACAATAAT
>JALSLQ010000081.1 GCA_026988235.1 Sulfurimonas sp. | reverse complement strand
GTGGCTATAGAGAGAGGGAAACGCCTGGTCCCATTCCGAACCCAGAAGCTAAGCCTCTCATCGCTGATAATACTGCAGGTTTCACTTGTGGGAATGTAGGTCGCTGCCTAGTTGATTAGATTCTTATTTACTTCCCAATCAATTTTTATATTTTCCAAATTGACCTTATATAATCGTTCAAGATAATAATCTCTTGAGACTTCTTTTGCACCTAAAGATTTGAGATGCGGTGTAGGCACTTGACAATCTATAAAATCATATCCCCATACTTTTAAATGTTTAACCATTACTGCATATGCTGCTTTTGAAGCGTCATTTATATCTGCAAACATGGATTCTCCGCAAAATACTTTTCCAATGGCTAAACCATATAATCCACCCACTAAATTATCATCTTGATAACTTTCAATTGAATGTGCTATCCCCATGCCGTGAAGGACATTAAATGATTCTATTAAATCACTGTTAATCCATGTACCATTTTGTCCTTCTCTTTTTGTTGTAGCACATCTTTTCATGACTTTTTCAAAGTTTGTATCAAACTTATACTCAAATTTTTTCAAATTTTTTTTCAAAGAACGCCTGAGCTTGAAATCATCAAGCTCCATGATAAGACGTGGATTTGTTGACCACCAAAGAATAGGGTCTTGTTTTGTATACCATGGAAAAATACCATTTTGGTAGGCTCTTATCAGCCGGGAAGGGTTTAAATCTCCTCCCCATGCCACGATGCCTTCTTCATTAGCATCATATGGATTGGGAAAAGTTAGTGAGTGTATGTCGAGCTTGGGTATATACATTAGGCTTCTTTATATAGAATTTTTAGCATATCATTTTCTAGGCTAACTTCTACCTGACCACCATTTTTTAGTTTTCCAAAAAGAATTTCATCGCTGAGTTTATTTGTAATATTATCTTTAATATACCTTTTAAGCGGTCTGGCTCCCATTTCTAATGAGTATGTTTTTTTAGCTATAAATTTGATGCTTTCTTTTGAAATATTGACAGTTATTTTTTTCTTTTTAAGCTCTTTATTGAGTTTAATAATGAATTTTTTAACAATATCTTCGACTGTAGTATGGTCTAATTGTTTAAATTCGATAATTGCATCTAATCTATTTCTAAATTCAGGAGTAAAAAATGATTTAAGCTCTTCATTTTTTGCAATAGACTCATCTTTATTAAAGCCCATAACATTGCGTGCTGTCGCTCCTATATTTGATGTCATTATTAAAATGACATTTTGAAAATCAGCTTTATAACCATTGTTGTCCGTAAGTGTTGCACTGTCCATAATTTGCAGTAAAATATTTATAAGTTCAGGATGCGCTTTTTCAATTTCATCAAGTAGTAAAACCGTATATGGGTGTTTTTTGATTACTTCGGTTAATAATCCACCTTGCTCATACCCCACATATCCAGGAGGTGCGCCGACTAAGCGACTAAGTGCATGCTTTTCCATGTATTCGCTCATATCAAACTTTTCAAAATTGATGCCTAATGTTTCACTTAATGCTATTGCAAGTTCAGTTTTACCTACTCCGGTTGGTCCTGAAAATAAAAAAGATGCTATTGTCTTATTTGGAGGTGTCAATCCTGCTTTAGATATTTTTATGGCTTTTGCAACTGTTTGAACAGCATCTTCTTGCCCAATAACTCTTTTACGTAAGTCCTCTTCTAAGTGCTGTAGTGATACCGTTTCATTATGAGAAATTTTCACATTATTGATACCTATAATAGAAGCAATTGTTTTTTGAATATCATTGGTTGTAATCTTTGCTCTTTTTCCTTTTTTTAGGTGAAAAGATGCAGCTGTTTCATCAATTAAATCTATTGCGATATCGGGTAAAAATTTATCTGTAATATATCGTTTAGATAAATTAACTGCAGTTTTTAATGCTTTATCGGTATATTGCACAGAATGGTGTTCTTCATACTTATTTTGCAAACCTTTAAGTATTAAGTAACTTGTTTTTTTAGAAGGCTCATTAATATCTATTTTAGAAAATCTTCTACTCAGCGCTTTGTCTTTTTCAAACCCATTTCTATATTCTGCAAATGTTGTAGCACCCATACATTTTATTTCACCTGATGCGAGTGCAGGTTTTAGCTGGTTGGCTGCATCCATAGTACCACTTGTGCTTCCCGCACCTATTAAGGTGTGGATTTCATCTATAAATAAAATAGCTTTTGGTTCACGCTTAAGCTCGTCTATAACACCTTTGAGGCGTTTTTCAAAGTCTCCTCTGTATTTTGTTCCCGCTAGAAGTGCGCCCAAGTCTAGGGCATAAAGTTGTGAATCTTTTATAATGTCAGGAACTTTTCCTGCGGCAATATGAAGCGCTAAACCTTCAGCAATAGCAGTTTTACCGACACCTGGTTCACCAACCAAGATAGGATTGTTTTTCTTTCTTCTGCACAGTATTTGTGTCACTCTTTGAATTTCATTGTCTCTGCCGATTACGGGATCAATTTTGCCTTCTTTTGCCTTTTCTATCAGGTTAATAGTATATTTATCTAAATTCGATTCTTTTTCCTGACTTGCCTGACTCATATCATTATGAGAAATGATTTCTAAAATATCTAATTTTGATATTTGGTATTTATTGAGTAGTGCATATGCAAATGTGTGTTCTTCTTCAAAAAGTGTTGCTAATAGATCACCGATATCTGCATTGGGTTGCCCTGAAGATTGCACATGACGTACCATTTTATCAATAAGACGTGAAAGTGCTACGCTCTCATAAGGGTCTTGCTCAATATTTGATGGAAGTACTTCCATGCTTTTTTTAATGTACTCACCGAGCTCTTGTTTCATCTTTGCTACATTGGCACCACAGGTTTCTAAAATAGTTGTTCCCTCTTGCGAACTAAGTAAAAGGTAAAATATATGCTCAATTGTCAGGTATTCATGGTGGAGCTGTTTTGCAAAAATAATAGATTTTTGAAATATATCGTTGAGTGATGCACTTATCATGTTATTCTTCCTCCATTGTGGCTTTGAGAGGGAAGCCGTTGTCTTTTGCTTTACGTTTTACCTGCATAATTATTGTTTCTGCAATTTCGTATGAATATATGCCACATAAAGCTCGATCATTTTTATGGACTTCTAACATAATATCTTGCGCCTGCTCATACGTTTTATGAAATATACTCATCAGTATATCGACAACAAAATCCATAGAGGTATAATCATCATTCAATAAAAACACTTTATACTTTTTAGGATATTGTAGAAGTGTTTCTTCATTTATTTCTAAGTGTGTATTTGTTGGCATATTCTCTACTCTGCTGCTTGTAAAAAGTCATTTATAATGTCTTGAGGGTTTTCAAGTCCAATAGAAATTCTAATAAGACCATCGGTAATACCTAGAAATTTTCTAGTATCTGCATCAAAATCACTGTATATTGTTGATGCCATATGTAGTGCAAGTGTTCTTGAATCACCTATATTTGCAGTTATAGTTGCCAGTTTCGTTTTTCTTAAAAAGTCATAGGCCCTCTCTTTTGTCTGCATGTCTATTGTCAGCAGGGTGCCACATCCATATTTGAAATTTTCTTTATATCTTGTATGGTGCGGGTGGGACTCTATACATGGATGGTTTACATGTAAACCTTTTTTTGCAAGTTCTAAAGTGACGATTTCTACACTTTTTACAATTCTTGGGAGTCGCAGTGCCAGTGTTTCAAGTCCTAACAATGTTTGATAACTGGCATGCGCATTTGCGCTCATTCCCAAATCTCTGAGGGCTCTTTTTTTGGCATTTGGAAGGAGTGCCATTTTACCCGCACCTTTGATAAATTTTGCTAAGAATGGGTACCGCAAAGTTTTAAACTTATCGGCATTTTCATTAATCGCACGAAAAACTGCACATCCTCCTAGGGCAGACGAGTTACCGGAGATGATTTTGGTGGTTGAATAGACTGTGATGTCTGCTCCAAGGGTTAACGGTGAAACACTAAGTGGAGTAATGGTGTTGTCAACTATGAGCGCAACATCAGATTCATTGGCAATAGCGGCAATTTTTTTAATATCAGGGAGCCTCATATTTGGATTGCCGACACTTTCTAAAAAGATGATTTTTGTATTGTTGTTTATGGCATTTTTTATATTGTCAAATTCATCAACATCAAAAAAATGAGTTTTTATGCCAAATCTGCTAAGGGTTTCTTCAAAAAGTGAGTATGTGCCGCCAAAAAGACCGCCGATACTGATGATTTCATCACCTTGTGAGACTAAAGACATAACTGCAAGTGTAGTCGCACCCATACCTGAACTTGTAGCAATCGCTCCTATACCACCATCCATTTCAGACATAATTGATTCAAGTTTTGCTGTCGTAGGATTGCCCATTCTTGAGTAGAGAGGTTTTTTTACACTACCATTGAAGATTCCTTCTGCTGTTTCAGGACTTCCGTAAGAAAAAGAGGCGGAGGATATTATAGCAGGAGATACTGCTCCTTCTTTACTTCCAATATTTTGTACAAATTTTGTGCAATAGTTTTCAAATTTATTCATCGTTACATACCTTTTAATTATGAATAAATTATAGCAAATTAGAGATAATACTTATCCTATATACTTTAATTATGCTAGAATTCTAAAGAAGAAGTCTATTAATTAATATCAGGAAATGCAAAATGAATAATCAAACAACTTTAAATAAACTCAATGAAAAAGTATCTCAAATACTTCAAGAGTTTCATGCTATGAAAGGAGAAAATGAAATGATGAGGAATGAGATTGTAACACTCAAAGCAGATTGTGAATTGAAAAATCAAGAAATAGAAAAAGTTATAGAAGAAAATTCGAAAAAAGACATTGAAATAGAAGAAATAGTCAATAAAATTGAAAGTATTTTAGGGTAATAAAATATGAGTAAAAAAATTGGATTGCACATTGGAGGTCGTAGGTTTGATGTTGATGTGGAAGATAAATTTGCCAATTTTTTGCAAAAACAAATGTTAGAAGATTTTAACCTAGAGGGTAATAATGATATTAAAATATTGTTACAAGCTTATGTGAGAAAAAGCCATGATTTATATGTACAAAATCAAAAAGTAGAAGAGATATTGAAAAAAATTGAGGAGTAATCTTCATTTTATAATTATATAAGTTAAAAGTGCTATAATTTCAGCCTCTCAATTATGAGATGGTGTGCGCTCGTAGCTCAGCTGGATAGAGTACTGGTTTGCGGTACCAGCGGTCACACGTTCGAATCGTGTCGGGCGCACCATTACTTTTTACCTAACAATAATTTCAAAACAATATTTTATTTTAATTAGATTTACGAGTATAATTAGAGTAGTAATCTTTATTTATAGAAAAAAAGATTATACTATGGGTATTATTCTGAGGAGAAACTATGAAAATTCAAAATTTTTTATGTCTGAGTGGAGCGCTTTTGTTTTCAACTACAGTATTTGCTGCTGAAGTAAGTGATGAACAAGATGCATCACGTGCGCATATTAAAGCGAAACACCATGAAGAGGGGAATCTTTATGTTGTTGCAAAAGGGTTAATAAGTTTAGGCGATACTTACACAGAAGAGGCAACAAGCATAGAACCTGAAGCAAAATTAAAAGGTGATGTGGGGCAAGGTTTTGGTATTGATTTAGGATACCGTTTAGGGTATGGATTTGCTACGGAACTTGATTTTTCATACACGCATACAACAGTGACTAAATCTGTTGTCGGAGAAGCAGATCTTCATGCAGGTGCTGATTATTATAGTTATGGACTAGACCTACTTTATGGGTATCATTTGAATGAAAAGGTTGTCCTTTTTACAAAGGTAGGATGGGAAATTGAAAAAGAAAAAATTTCTGATTATGGTATTAATGGTACCAATAATGGATTTACTTATGCTGCCGGAATGGAATATGGTCTTTCTGAACATTGGGCACTCATCGGAGAATATGAAGGTTCTTTAATAGATGGTCCTCGAGGAAACAGTTTATTTGGTGGTGTAAGTTATACTTTTTAAACCATTCAAATATTGTTTGTGAGCCGGTTCTGCTCGGCTCAAATATAAAACTACTATCTCCTTATCGCTTAACTGGATAAAGCAGACCCCTCCTAAGGGTTAGCTCGAGGTTCGAGTCCTCGTGGGGAGACCATAAAAAAGGTTTTAAGATTTGAAATACTTTTTATTTATTTTATTATTTTTTTTACCACTTTATGCGCAGATTACTGCATATACTATTACTCCAAAAAACAGCTTACATGTAACACAACAAAGTATAAAAATACTTGATGCCAAAATATTATATTTTAAGATAAAAGACAATATTCCTTTTCATGAAATATCAGACCTTGTATATGAGAACGGTTTAGTATATTTTGTAAGCGATCAGGGATATTTATATAAATTTTTTATAAATATCACTCATAATAAAATTAAAAGTTTGCAGTATCTGGATGCTTATGTTTTGAAAAACAAAAAAGGGCAAAGACTTAAAAAGAAAAAGAGAGATGCGGAGGGTTTAGCGTTGTATAAAAATAATCTGTTGATTTCATTTGAGCGAAAACAACGGGTCAATCTTTATTCAAAAGAGGGTGAAAAAATTAAAAAAATACAACTGCATAAAGATTTACAGAATAAAAAAAACTATGTAAGTAAGAACAAAGGACTCGAGGCTGTTACATGTAATGACAAATATGGTGTTATTACGGCACCGGAACTGCCACTTAAAAATTCAAATGCAAAGTATCATACGCTGTATACTAAAGATAAGATGTTTAAATTTAAAGCTGATGGGAGCATTGTCAGTTTGGAATTTTTTGGCAAGAACACTATTTTAGTACTGCTTCGTGATTTTAATTATCTGACACGCAGGCGAGTGACTACTTTGATGAAGGTATATTTGAATAAGTGTAGACAACAACAGGTGTGTAAAAGTAAAACTTTAGCCAAACTTGATTCTTTAGATGGCTGGAAGCTTGATAATTTTGAAGGTTTGACACATGTGAATGCAAACAGGTATTTGATGGTCAGCGATGATAATGAAAATATATTTCAAAAAACACTTTTGGTGCTTTTTGAAATAAAACCTTAACTGTTGATTTCGTTTTTAATCACTTTTGCAAGTTCGCTGCATTGTGCAATTTTCTGAGTATAGTTTAAATCATTGTTTAATAAAATATTAACAAAAGCACTCCCTACGATGACGCCATCAGCCCCTTTTACTTTCTCTTTTGCCGTTTTTTCATTGACGCCAAAACCTACATATACGGGTGTTTGTGTGTATTTTTTGATAGAGCTTAAAAAAGGCTGTAGGTCTTCTGCTATTCCTGAACCTGTAATGCCTGCATAGGCAACCATATAAATAAATTTTTGTGCCTCACTGACAACAGTTTGAATTCTACTCTCGCTGTCTGTCGGTGCGACAAAAGAGATATTTGCAACATCATTACTAATAAATAAATCTTTATATGCCAATGCTTCTTCATGGGGAACATCGGGAATAATCAGTCCATTAATACCAATCTCTTTTGCCAGAGGTATGAGTTTTTGCATATTTTGCTGGTAAAAGCTGTTAAAATACCCCATCCACAGCGTGTCGACTTTTGGGGCAATCTCTTTTGAAATTTCTAACAAATCTTGAAATTTAAAGCCTAGTTCTAAAGATTTGTGGTTTGCTTTTTCTATAAGTGGTCCATCGGCAACGGGATCTGAAAAAGGGACACCAAGTTCCAAGGTGTCAACGCCATTTTGCGAAAGGGCTAGACTCAAGTCAACTGTAAAAGATTTTTCCGGATAGCCGGATGTTATATATGCTACTAGATTTTTCAAATTTATTTTTCCAAGTCTGGGATTTTTAATAAGGAGTATTTTATTTTACTGAGTGCATTGTCTTGTTTCAAATCATCCTGCCATGCTGCAAACATATCACTGATATTTAAGAGCCAGTTTGTTGTTTCTTCGCTGATTGGCGGTTCTTTTTGGCGTAATGCTTCAAGCTCATCTTCAACAAAGGCAGCGAGTTTGTTCATTGGAATGATTTTAAGATACCCACTAGCCGATTTTATATTATGAAAAACACGAAAAAGTTCATTGACACTTCTCTCATACATGTTGGGTTTTGAAAGGTCAAGAATCATCACTTCCATGCTCTCAACCATCATCGCGTAGTGATCTAAAAACTCATCGACAATTTCAAAATCAAAGTTTTCATCTAAATCACTTCTTACACCCATAAAATAATTCTCCTATATAGTGCAAATTATAGCAATTTTTAGTTAAAATACCTCTATGAATAAAAAATTAACTATATCGAATATAAAAAAAAGAAAGGGTGCCCAACCTCTTGTTATGATTACTGCTTATGATGCCCTGTTTGCCAGATTACTGGAGCCATATGCAGACATGATTTTGGTAGGCGATAGTTTAAATATGAGCTTTGCAGGCCGCAATGATACTTTGAGTAGTACTTTGGAACAGATGATGTATCATACTAATGCGGTCTGTATGGGTGCTAAAAATAGTTTTATCATTTGTGATATGCCTTTTGGTACCTATACATGTAAACAAACAGCACTTACGAATGCGATAAAAGTTTTTCAAAACACGGGAGCTGACTGTGTAAAAATAGAAGGCGGTGCGGATAAAGCTGATATAATTCAATATTTAACAAATAATGGCATAGCCGT
>JALSLQ010000080.1 GCA_026988235.1 Sulfurimonas sp. | reverse complement strand
ACCCCATCATCCTTAAGTAAATTCCTAGCCAATTTCAAACGCGGGTACATCATACTTAACCAGTCACTATGATACCTACCATTTGTATCACTGTTGGTGCTTAGTCTATTTCCCTCACTATCTACTTGCCCTGTTACTTCAAGATAATTTTTAATATTGTCTTTAAAATTATCTTTATACACAAAATCTTTACCTGTGTTGTAAGGTGGGTCTATATATATCATCTTCACTTTTTTATGGTAAGACTTTTGAAGAAGTTTCAGCACCTCTAAGTTATCGCCCTCTATGTAGAGGTTCCCAGTAGTGTCCCAGTTTTTACTCTCTTCCTCACAAGGTCTTAGTGTTCCAGTCGATGGCGTTTGAGCTATGCGTTTGGCTTCTTGTTTGCCATTCCAAGTGAAGTTGTAGCGTTCGTTTTCTTTGTCAGTAAACTCGCCTAGTTCTTCTTGTAGTTTTGTGAAGTCTATTTTGCCCTCAGAAAAAACTTCGGGAAATAACTCTTTTAAATTTTGTATGTTTTCACTTACTATGTCTTTACTTTTTCCGTCTAGTTTGTTCATCTATTTTTGCCTCTGAAAGTTTTTTCTTTTTAGTATACTTTTACTTCATAACTTTATTTAGTTATTCTATTTTAACTAAATTTTATATATAATCTTATTAATGTTGCTAAACTATAGGGGTTGGTTTTTGGAGGGCTTATTGGACTTGTGAGTTCTTTTTGAGTATAGAAGTTTAGACAACTTCTATAGTTACATCATCACCTACTACTAAAATATCACCAGATATTATTTTTGCACGCTTGCGTAATTCCACTTCGCCGTTACGCAGTACATACCCGTCTGCTACAATCATTTTAGCTTGTGCGCCACTATCTACTAGGTCAAGTACTTTTATCAATTTAAAAAGTTCTATATAATCATCTTTTAATTCAAATTTCATTTGCTACTAATAATCCTTAATTTTTCTGTTCTTGTTAATTTTTTTATTGCATATTCACGCTTTAAAGCACTACTTCTATTGTCACATTTTTCATCATATACTAAGAATACAGGTCTTCTGATTTTTGTATATTTTGCACCTTTATCTGAACTGTTATGCTCATATATTCGTCGCTCTAAATCTACAGTAATTCCTGTATAAAGACTATTATCACTGCATTGTACAATATAAACATAATATACCATATGTACATCCTTAAAGCGCACGGTAAATGAAAATTAAACAGATTTTTCGGAACCCGTACTTTAGTGCGGGCTTTGTGTCTTTAAAGAATAAGGCCTAGGTTAAAACCTAGGTTCCAAATATAAAAATCAGTTGAATTTTGAATTACCGTGCTTAAAGCGTACTATATCATAATTAAAGTATCATTTTGTAACACGGTATAAAAGAATTGAAGAATTAGTTGTAAATAATAAAAAGTTATATTATAATATTTATCACAAATAAGTCACTTTTTTTTACCACAGGAAAAGCATATGAAAAAACATAAAGTAATAATTGTTGAAGATGATGAAATCACATCATTAAATTTAAATATATCTTTACAAAAGCACGGTTATAGTGTAGTGGCTGTATGTGACAATGCTCCTCAGGCAGAAAATAAAATAGCTACGCATAATCCTGATGTAATCATCATTGATATTTCATTACAAGAAAGTAATGACGGTATAGAACTTGCAAAAACCATTAAAGAAAAATACAATATTCCTTTTATTTATTTAACATCGTATAGTGATGATGACATTATTTCTCAAGCCAAACTTACTGAACCCTATGGCTATATAGTCAAACCTTTTGACCCCGGTTCTTTACATGCAACTATACAAATGGCCTTGTTTAAATACCAACAAGAAAAGGAAAGAAAAGAAAATATTAATTCACTTAAGGTAGATAAATTAAATCTTGAAAAACTACTCTATTCCAAGCGTTCATCTGATGAACCGATTGTTCCTTTTGGTCATAATTACCATCTTGATATTAGTATATGTGAAACTTTTTACAAAGGTAAAAAGATTAAACTTACAAAAAAAGAAAATGCATTTTTGCGACTTCTTGTAGCCCAACTTGGTCTTGTTGTAACATTCGAGCAGGCGATGAACTATGTCTGGGATGAAAATGGTGCAACTGAAAATAGTGTCAGAACACTTGTTTGGCGACTCAGAAATAAACTTGAAACGGACATTATAAAGAATGCTTCAGGAATCGGCTATTATATAGAAGAATAATTTAGCTTATATAAATAGAATTAATTTTCTCTCGTATACTTGCAAAAGTTGTTTCATAATCATAATTTAAATCTTCAAGTTTTGCCATACTTTCCATTTCACCTGCATTTTTTTGCAGTTCATCTATTCTAAAATTACCGCTTGAGCCTTTAATACTATGAGAAAGTAAAGCTATTTTTTTGTACTCTCTCATTTGAATAGCCTCAGCTAAATTTGAGAGTGTTGTTTTGATTTTTTTTATAAAAAGCGTCAAAAGCATAATGAGCTCATCCTCATTTAACATCAATTCTTTCATTAATTTTTTCGAATCCAAACCAATAATCTCTTTTTTATCACCTAAGGAGGAGTTAATTTTATCTTCATTCACAACACTATATGAATCTAATTTCAAGTAACTCATAAACACACGCTCTAATTCTTTTAAAACTAAAGGTTTCCCCAAAAATGTGTCAAAACCATTAAGCAGACCTCTCTCTTTACTTCCTTTTAAAACATTTGCAGTCAGTGCAGAAATTGGAGTATGACTTAAGCCCTCTGCCTCTTCGTACCTTATAATTTCTAGCACAGCCTGCGTCCCATTCATGACAGGCATTTGTTCATCCATAAGAATCAGATCATACTTATTTAATTTATAAAGGACAACTGCTTCTTGCCCATTCGCAGCTAAGTCAAATGTCAATCCATATTTGTTTAAAATGATTTTTATCAGCTCCTGATTAGCTTCATTATCCTCAGCAACCAAAATATGCCCTTTATATTTATTAGATATTTTTTTATCATGTGTTAATGACAATTCAGGATGAAGCAATTCATTGAAAACTCTATGAATTTTAGAACAATATATAGGAAAGCACAATGCATTAATATGATTATATTGCTCATACATATCATACTCTCTACTCATTAATGCTATATATTTTTTTTCTGAATGGATTATCTTATTTTGTAGTTCTGCATCACACTCTTCATGCACAAATATACATATATCAAAGTTACATTCAAGTGTGTCAACAACACGAATGTCCATCCCAAAAATTTCAGCATATTTTATAAATGATTCATGCCTAAAATTTAAAATTTTATCTTTTGCATAAATAACCATCTTTAATTTTTGAAAATCACTTATATCATTAAAAGCTTGGTAGTCATCATTTTGAATTTCTATTGGAATGTTCAGCCAAAATGTACTACCCTGCCCGACTTGTGAATCAACATGAATACTCCCATCCATTAACTCTGCAAGTTGATGAGAGATGCACAGTCCTAAACCTGTCCCTTCTTTATTGTTATTTTCACTCGATTGTGCTTGTGTAAATGCAACAAAAATATTTTTTAAATCTACTTCATTTATACCTACCCCATTATCATTGACACTGATTTTGAGTTGTTTATTATTGCAGTTTGCTTCGACTTTTATAACACCGCCTGCCGGTGTAAATTTAATTGCATTACTGAGAAAGTTAGATACGATTTGTTTAATTCTAAGGACATCACCAAATAATTCTTTAGGAATTCTAGGGTCTATAAAAGAGATAATAGTAATATCTTTAGAATTGGCGCTTGCAACAAAAAGCTCCATAGTATGGCTTAGCTCTTCATGTAAAGAAAAAACTTTTGGCTCAATGGTAAACTCGCCACTCCTAAGTTTAGAAAAATCCAAAATATCATTGATAATACTCAGTAAATTTTCACCGCTGTTTAATATAATATCTAAATAATTTCTATGTTTTTTAGAAATATCTTCATCCATCAAAAGGTTCACAAAACCCAAAATAGCATTGAGTGGCGTGCGTATTTCATGTGACATATTTGAAAGAAAGTACTCTTTTGCCTGAGAGGCACGCAGAGCTTCTTGTCGTGCATCTATAAGTTTTTGAAAGATACTATCTGTGTAGTATTTTAAAATACCTTTAAAATTTTTATCAAATATATAAGAAATATCTTCAAATATTTCTTTTGAATTTATTTTGGCATCATAGGTAAACTCAATCATTGAACGACGAAAATTACTGCATATTTCAAATAACTCATCCGCACTGATTTCACGAAATTTCAAATAGGCTAAAAACTCCTGCATAACAGGGCAATCTCCAATTTCTCTTTCTCCTGCTATAACACCCATAAAATAATCAAAAACACCACTTGCATATTTATTAACAAAATCTTTTTCATTTATCTCATGAAGTATAAGAATTTCTTTTACAGACGAATAAGAGACCCATTGTTTCAAGATTGCCGACTTTGAAGCAATAAATATATTTTTCGTAATCCTTAAATGTACAATGCGTTCTTCCATATATTTGTTCCTGCTATGTTACATGTAACAAAAAGTAGGATGCGACTACAATAACAGCTAATTTTCCTAAAGATATAGCGGTTACGGCAACAATATTACCAAGTTGACAGCTATCACATGCTATATTGAGTTTTCCCTCATACTGAGCATAAAAAAAGTAAACTATCTGTAAAAAAAGTACTCCATACGCAATATACAACTCATACATCCACATTGTTTGTAAGATTTGAATGTTTTCAATAAAAAATGATGCCAACAGTGGCAGTAACATAATCAGCATAACAATATTTATAAACTTTAAAATTTTATCTCGATGAAATGTTGTCGGACAATAATCGGCATTAGAGCTATTTATACCATTTTGCAAAGATTTTTCAAATTTTTCTTTTTCTTCTTTAGACATTTTATGAATAAAAGTAGCACCAAATGTATAGTCAATTTTTCTTTGAATTCTTACTGCAAATTCTCCACTTGCCTGTATGGATGCATCATTGCCCTTTCGGTCTTGAAACACCACACTAATATTTTCAAATCTCTGGATTGTTGCATTTTTATCTGGATAGTAAGCTGTTGATTCTTGCGTGACAATGATACCATTATGACTGATTAAACGAGGATTCATCATTTCAATCAGCTCACCCTTATCGTTTTTGACAACAATGACATTGTAATAGTTTCCAATTTGATAAGCACTCAAAGCATCTAAATTATTTTCATTGATAGTATCTTTAAGATCTTCTATCAAGGCAAATAATTTATCATCAAAAACTCGTACATCAGTGGCATATTCAACACTAAGGGGAGCAGGATGCTTTATAATCTCTCGTATCATTCTTGTTATGCCTTTTTTGATTTATAATAGTGAAAGAAAAGAGTCTTGAAAATATATTCAAGACTCAAAAACATTAGTGGCTTTTACCAACCACTATAATCATTTTTATGTTGATGATTACGAATCTGATAAACTGAAAAATTAGACATGTTCTTAATTTTTTAGCAAATGCACCTGGCATCATCGTTAATGTAAATTGTTCATTCTTTTGAAAATTTACTTCTTCTTTTACATGTTTTACTTCATTACTCATATATTGCTCCTTTTTTATTCTGGAATTAATGTCCAACCTGGATTTAGTTTTGCTTTATAGATAAACAAGAAATGTAATATATGTTTAATCCAGTGTCCAGCAAGACCGATTTCACCAAATGTATAATCTGTATCACGACCTGTTCCTGGGTATTTTTCAAAGTCAGGAACAACAGGGTAAACTGTCATAGCAGCAGCAGTACCAGTAAATACACCTTTACCTGCAGAAGCAACACACGCAGCACCCATTTCAGCCATAGAAGCCTCATGTAAATGAGCATTTTCACCTTTTGTCATTAAATCACAAACAGAATGTGCAACCGCTTTACCGATGATACCTGAAGGCATACCAGTTCTTGGCGGTGTAGGATTAATCGGTGTTCCATTTGGAGATTTCATCGGTTTAGAGATAAGATGCGGTGGGGCAAAAGCAATACCTGCAGCAAACATATTTTTATATGTAGGATTTTGATATGTTCTAGGCCAGTCAGATGCTTTCCAATTTTCATAAGCTCCAGCAGCATAATTTGCATCAACTTTCATAAAACCATTTGGAGCAAAGACTGTATCTGTTATATCTGTACCAGTTTTATCATACGCTTTTAAACCAACACCTGCGAATGGGGGAATAAGCATTGAGAAATCAAACTCCTCTTCACCTGTACTACCATCTAAAAGTTCATATTCAATTTTTCCAGTTTCAACTTTAGAGACATGCGCTCCAATTAACCATTCAATATTTCTCTCAGCATACAGTGACTCAGCAAAAAGTTTAGAAGAGACAACATATCCACCAACTTTCATATGCAATCCACCCATACCAAAGTCACCTAAGAAAGACTCATTTGAAATCCATTTCATATCTGCCATATCACGGACACCGGCTTTTCTGATTTCATTTTCAATATTGAAAATATATTCAAATGCAGCACCTTGACATGTACACATACCGTGACCTGTACCGATTAAGAATTTTTGACGCGTTCCGCCTTTCATCTTTTCAATAGCTTCTGCTAATTTTTCTGAAGCATGAACAGCATGGTCTGCCGTACAAACAGAAACAGTATGCTCCCCTAATTCTGAACCTTCACCTAAGCCTGGAGTTGCGCCAAAGTTAAGCTTTGGACCCGTAGCATTTACAATATAATCATACTCTATATTTTCACTTTGTCCGGCTTTGTCAGTGCTTGTATATTCAATAGTGACAAAAGGTTTGTCACTAGATTCGGAACCTTCCGGATTTAAAGAAACTGCTTTTGCCTGATAATAACTTATACCGGCTTTTGCATAAACAGGTGCTAAATCAAATGTAACTTCTTCTTTCGTCATTTGACCGACACCAACCCATATATTTGATGGAATCCAGTTCCATTTTGCATTTGGTGTAACAACGACAACCTCATGCTCAGAGCCTAACCATTTTGCAGCGAATGTTGCTGTCGTATGACCTGCTACACCACCACCTAATACAATTAATCTTGCCATATATTCATCCTATTTTTCAAATTCTAAAAATTCTATCAAAAGTATATCACTTTTTTATCAAAAAATAACATTTAATGCACTTATAACATGTATAAATTATATATATAATTCCATATAAGTATCTATTTTAGGGATAATGAAAAGGATAAAAGGATAAAAAAACAATAATTGATTAAAAGTAAACAAACTGCAAAAAATAGCATTTTAATAGTAATGTGTAGAAACTACACATAATTTTCTAACCAATTACAGTTGTTTGTTTATTTTAGTAGAACTATATTATATAATCCTACTAAATATTTAAATTAGCAAGATGGAACATTCCCGCTATCACTAGCAAAATTATAGAAGAAATCATAATAATCTTTCATATATTTGCTTCTTAAAGCTTTTTTAGCATTTACTTTTGGACAAATTTTTTCAATCTCAGCTTTTAATTTTCCACCATCTTCAATACTTTGCCATTCATCTTGCGTATGTTTTCCAGCAAAAACACCACCATTTATACCGCATGCTTTTTTTAATTTTTTTGCATAAAGCTTTTGACCTTTCCCAGCATCAGCACTCAACACTGTTGCACCCATACTTCCTACTAATAATGCAACTAATGCAATTTTTGAAATTTTAATCATTTTCTATTTCCTTTGTTTGTATTTCTACAATTTTAGCTAAATTTATAATTAAAATCAAATATATTTATAATTTTATGTCATACTACTTATATCAAGAAATAATTTGGAGCATATTATGATACAAGTACAACAAATAAAAGATATTTTAAAACAAGTCATTTACCCTGGTTTTTCAAAAAATATTATAGAGTTTAATTTTTTAAAAGAGATACAAATAAATACTAACAATATAGTGTTAGATATCGCTATACCTTCTGCATCAGCAGAAATTAAACAGCAACTTCATGATGAAATGCTCAAACGCCTTACATCGAAATATAATAATATTACTTTTACTATAAATATTCAACAACCGACTATACCACGAGAAACAAGTTCTAATGGAAAGAACATGCTTCCAAATGTAGCAAACTTTGTTATGGTTAGTTCAGGTAAAGGTGGTGTTGGTAAATCTACAACAGCAGTAAATCTTGCCATTGCATTAGCGCAACAAGGCAAAAGAGTTGGCCTGCTTGATGCAGATATTTATGGTCCAAATATTCCTCGAATGATGGGAATTGCAGATAAACAACCTATTTTTTTAGATAGCAAAAATATTAAACCTATCATGGCACATAATGTACAAGTTATGTCTATTGGTGTTTTAATGGAGCGGGGAGCATCACTTATATGGAAAGGGGCAATGGTTACACAAGCAATAGAACAAATGCTTGAAGATATTTTATGGAACAAGCTTGATGTCCTTTTATTTGATATGCCTCCTGGAACAGGAGATGCCCAACTAGCACTTGCACAGAATCTTCCAGTTACCGCAGGCGTTTGTGTTACTACCCCTCAAAAAGTCGCCCTTGATGACACCATTAAAAGTATGGATATGTTTAAAAATCTCAAAATTCCTACAGCCGGAATAGTTGAAAATATGAGTGGTTTCATCTGTCCAGAAACAAATAAAGAGTATCCAATATTTGATAAAGGAACAACAGGACCTTTAGTTAAAGCATTTAATACACAACTTTTAGGAGAAATTCCAATTGAACCTGCTATTCGTGAGGGTGGTGATAATGGTATGCCAATTACAGCTATTGCGCCTACATGTGAAACTTCAAAACGCTATCACAAAGCAGCAACAAAATTATGGGATTATTTACTAAAAGTCAACAATGAAGGCGGTGTAGATAACAGCTCCATACAACCTACTATTTTTTAAATCTATTCTAAATAGAAGAGCTTTGGTTTTGTACCAAGCTCTGATTTTAGCGTAAAGTGTTTTCTCTCTTTTAAAATTTGACTAATCTCACTCTTTTCATCATCTAAATCACCAAAATATCGAAGTTTTGCAGGACATGTTATTTGGCATGCAGTAGTTGTTTCTCCTCGTGCCAGCCTTGTATCTGCACAAAATATACATTTATCTGTTACATGCCTTTTTTCATCGACATATCTTGCACCATAAGGACATGCATGCATACATGCCATCGTCAAATCACATAAATTTTTATGCAATCGAACGATGCCATTATCATCTCTATATATAGCTCCATTAGGACATGCTTTTAAACAAGGTGCTTCTTCGCACTCTTGGCACTGCATTTGCATAAATTGCACTTTATCTTTGTCTAAATTCCAGAAGTCACCAGAAGTATTACCATCTTCTTGTATCCATAATCTATGATTTTTCGCTCCCAAATCTATGCCATTTTCTTCTTTACATGCAACTTCACATGCATGACAATTTATGCAAAATTTATAATCAAATGCCATACCATAATTTGCCATTACAATTTCCTTATGTTTACATCTGTTTCATGCATTGTCGCACACCCATAAATCTTTTCAAATTTATCTTCTATAATCATATTGTCACTTGCTCCCTTGCCAAATGCATTCGTCAACTCTTGAGCAGTAGCACCGAACCCATGTGCAAACCAAACGACTTGTGGTGCAATTTTATTTGTAGGGTATGCTTGTAGGACTACACTTGACACAGAACTTGTCACAATTACATAATCATCTTCTTCTATCTCAAGTTTTTTTGCAACTTGTGCATTGATCCAAAGTCGATTTGTCTCTTTCATATCTTTTAACATCATATTATTTGTTGTCGCTGTTTGTGTAGAAGTGACATAACGACCAGTAATCACTCGAAAACTATCTTTTGCAGGTTTAAAATCATATCTATCATGCCAAGTTGGCATAGCATCAAATCCATATTTTTGTAATTTTTTCAAGAAGCAATTCACTTTATATTTCTTTTGTACTGTATAAAAGCGTTTATCTTCTGGATAATATTCATACAAATCATTACCAAGATTTTTTTGATTTTCTATGTAAGGGTGCCAAACACCTTTTGTCTTAAGTGATACATATACATTTTCATCAAATTGTGTAAGTATTAACTTCTTATTTCTTGTACTTATATCATCTTTGTATAACTCAGCTAAATTGTAACCGCCCTCGTTAAAAGCTTTTGTTTTTCCCTGCTCTTTTATAGCATCTTGCAAATCTTCATCATATTTACTACTGATTTCAAACAAAGGAGTAGAGAGTTTTTTACCTAAGCCTTTTAAAATATCTTGCATAGTTTTACTCTCATAAAGAGGTGCAAGTACCCTATTTCGTAGTGCTAAAGAAGGTTCAAGTCTATTAAAACTCACCACCATATCTTCACGCTCAAGATAAGTACACTCTGGCAAAATCACATCTGCCATCATAGCTGTATCACTTGGCATAGTATCAAGCACTACAACCAAATCCATCATAGTGAGCATCTTTTTTGTTTTAGTAATATTTGGCATATTTTGCATAATATTATGCTTACGAACAAAAAGTACTTTTACTGTATATGGTGCAGTCTGATTAATAACTTTTTCTCTAAAATTCAACCAACTTCCACCTTTTTGTGAACCATACACGATGCCATCTAAATCAAATCTACCCTCTGCATTATTATAAAATGGCTCTGTGATTTCTTCTTCTTTCAAGCGAAAAGGCTTACCAAAGATAATGCCACCTTTTCTATTTATGCTTCCAGCAAGAGCGTTAATTAAGACCATTGCACGACGCAGTTGAAAGTCATTTGCACTCCAAACACTTCTTCTTCCTAGATAATAAAGAGGATGTGATGCTGCAAAAAATTCTCTCGTTATTCTCTCAATTTTTTCTGCTGAAATATGGCTTTTTTCTTCTGCCCATTGAGCAGTATATTTATTTTTCAAAATATGTTTTTGTAATTTGTCAAAATCTTGAAAATATTTTTTGACATACGCTTTATCATAAAGTTCCTCTTTAAGAGCAATATATATCATACTCAAACAAAAAGCTAAATCAGTTCCAGGGTGTAGTGGTAAATATTCATCAGCTTTTATTGCTGTCATTGTACATCTTGGATCTAAAACAATGAGTTTTTGTTTGGCATGAATCATATCAACACTGTCTGGAGTAATTAAAGACTCATATCTATTAGCACCGCTTATGATCATATAATCACTTCCTGCAACATCCATCTCACCAATATCACCTATGGTGAGTTGTGTTGCGCCTAATTTTGTATTTAAACAGATACTTCCCTCATCTAAAAAATTAGCACTGCCTAGTTTTGAGCCAAAAAATTTGATATATTCATCTTTATTAAACCCTTCCCCATTACAATAGGCTACAGTAGAACGATTGTCTTTTTGCTCATCTATAATTTTGAGTAGTTTGTCTTTGATATACTCATTTGCCTCATCCCATGTAACTCTTTTGTATCTTCCATCTCCCCTTTCACCTATTCGTATAAGTGGGTATTTTAATCTATCACTATCATAGAGAGCTTGTATGCCAGCATTACCCTTAGGGCAAAGCATATTTCTGCTTTTTGGAAAATATTGATTAGGATTGAGTTTTGTAAGCGTACCATTTTCAACTCTCGCAAATCCTGCACATTTATTTCTACACATATTACATAAATAGGGGATATCTTTTACTTTTTTATCTGATGTTTTTGTAGTAAAGATAGGACTTGAGAAAGAGGAAGTAGCATAAACACAAAGTGCCACACTCCCTTGTAAAAATTTTCTTCTTGAAGTTTCGATTATTTTCATAGATATATTATAACCAAAAAAAGGACTCCAGAAGAAGAGACCTCTTTTTGTTATGTTTAATGCTCTGTAGCATCCAATTCAAACATTTTTTGTCCAAAGTAGTAAAGCATAAAAAAGATACCTATAGCACCAAAACCTATGGCAATTTCTGCAGCACTAGGAAAATACTCAATCCATGTTGGAGGAAGTTGATATTCCGTGATTTTCATCATTTGAAGTGGTTTTACTTGTGTATCATGCACTAAATCATAACGCATAAAGAAAATACCAATCATTCCTATAAACGATGTAAAAACATAAAGTTTGATTGATTGCCATTTTGTTGCCAACATAACAACAAAAGGAATAACCATACCACAAAGAACCTCTCCATATAAGAACCCTGCACTATGAAATATATGTTCTGCGGTGTCTGCACGACCTGGCATTCCACCATATACTGCTGTCATAAGTTTCCAAGTTTCAAAAAACATTAAAATACCCAATAGGAGTGCTTGTATTTTAGCTAATCCTAAAAGACCTTTTTTAATATCATCAGGAATTTGCATTTTATATCTAAATCCATACATTAAGTATGTCAAATAGATACCTGTGATAAATGCAGTAAGAATAAAATATGTTGGATAAAAAACACCATTTGAAATAATTCTAGCATTTAAAAATCCAAATACACCGCCAAGATTTGAGTGTGCTGCAAGTCCTACTAAAAGACCTGTAAGACCAAATATTCTCGCATTTTTCATATCATTACGCATCAAAAATATAAACTCAATAATCATAAATGTAAGATAAATTCCATATAATGTACCCATCCACCAAATAGCAGAAGTTAAACCTGGACTCAGCACATTATAAATCAACATTCTAACTGGATGCCCAATTTCAAAAGCAATGACAGCAAAACCAGCCAAAATAGTCACGATAGAACCTAAAATAGCTCTTTTACTCATAGCCATATAATCTTTAAAACCAAATACATCTCCAAGCGAGCCGACTATACATAACCCTGTTGAGCTAACAACAAAGAAAATATACATAGCAATCAATAATCCCCATGGATGTTGTCTTGTAATATTATAAGCATGATGTGAGTGTACAAGATATTCAACAACACCCCATCCAAATGCAACTAATAAAGCTATAGTAATAACAAACATCAACATATTAAGAGGAGTCTTTTCAAACTGCATCAAACTTCTCAATGTAAAGTCTTTCATTGGTATTATTTTTTTAATAAAATTCATAATCCATCTCCTTATGTTAAATAGAATAATTTTGGATTAGTTCCAAGATGAGATTTTAGACTAAAATGTTCTCTCGTTCTAAGAAGTTCACTAATCTCACTGTTTGGATCATCTAAATCACCAAAAGTTCTTACTTTTGTTGGACAAGTGTTTTGACAAGCTGTTGTTGTCTCCCCTCTTGCTAATCTTGTATCAGAACAAAAAGTACATTTGTCAACAGTCATCGTTCTATCATCTACATATCTTGCATCATAAGGGCATGCATTCATACAATAAGAACATAAAATACATTTATCAGCATCAACGCGAACAACACCATTTTCATCATAATATGTTGCATGTGTTGGACATACTTCTTCGCATGGTGCTTCATCACATTGTTGACATTGACTCGGTAAAAATGCAGCTGAAGCAATATCCAAAAGTGGCCATTGCCCTTCAGGATTATTACCACCAACCCAAATTCTATGTTTTTCTGCACCTAGTTCTACACCATTTTCCTCTTTACATGCAACCTCACATGCTTTACAGTTTATACAATTTTTATAATCTAATGCCATTCCATATCTAGCCATGATTATACCTTCCTTACTTCAACATTAGTATCATGCATTACAGCCGCACCATACACAGGTTCAATTTTATCTTCGATAATAATTGCATCATTAGCACCATTACCATGTGCAATCTCCATCTCAGCACTACTTCCACCAAAACCATGAAGCATAAAAATTTGGTTTGGAGCTATTTTCTCTGTAGGATATGCCTTGATAGTTACTTCACCTACACTGCTTTTTACTTCAACTGTATCACCAAAAGCAATATTTTTTTCTTCTGCTATACGCGAGTTAATCCATAAATAGTTTGTAGGTACCAAATCTCTTAACATTAGATTATTTGTTGTACCAGATTGTGTAAATTGAGCATGACGCCCCGTAACTAATCTAAATTGACCTTCTGGTACTTTAAATTGCATATCATCAGACCATGTAGGCATAGCATCAACACCTTTTTTTGTTAAGTTTGTTAGATTACATTTTACCTTTAACTTATCACCCTGTGTTGTATACTTTTTCTTATTTTCTGGATAATATTCGCTTTCATTAATGTTGATTTGTTTATGATACTCCTCAATATGAGGATAATAGACACCTCTTTCATTTAAAATTTCCCATGCTTTTTCGCCATATGTAGAGACAATTTTCTCTTCATTTTGCTCTGTCACTGATTTTTCCCATGGCTCAGCTAAATCATACCCATTCTCTTTATAGTACTCTGCAAGCTCTTTTTTGCTCATTCCTTCTGTATCATCTTGAACATCTTCATCATATTTGAGGGTATTTTCCCATAAAGGTTTTGAAAGTTTTTCAGCTAACTCTTTATAAATCTGCTCAGGAACTTTTGTCTCATAAAGTGGTTTCACTGCCGCTTTTCTTAGAACAATTGCAGGTTCTAATGCTCCATAACTTGCAACCGGAGAAGTCCTCTCCAAATAAGACGCTTCAGGAAGAATTACATCACAAAACATAGTAGTGTCACTTGGAAGAATATCTATCATTACATTGAGATCCATCTTTTTCAAAAATGCTTCTGTTTTTTTAGTATTTGGAACACCTGCCATAGGATTATGTTTTCTCATAAACATAGCTCTAACAGGGTAAGGCGTAGTACCTTCTAAAATCATATTTCTAAACTGTATCCAAGAGCCAGTTTTTTGAGAAGGAATTGCTATACCTTTACCATCAAATCTTGATAGTGCTTGTCCATATATAGGCGCATTAATGTCTTCTTTTGGTAATGGTAATTTTTCACCATAAATAATACCACCTTTTTTGTCCATATTTCCACTTAAACCTTGGAAAATTGCCATAGCACGACGAAGTTGAAAGTCGTTGTTAGAAAAGACACTTCTCCTTCCTTGATAATAAATAGGACTTCTAGCAGCCATAAATTCTCTAGCAGTTTTATAGATATTTTTTGCTGAAATATTTGTAAGTTTTTCAGCCCACTCTGGAGTGTAATTATGAGATAAAATATGTTGTTTATACTCTTCTATTCCCTCCATATGTTTTTTGGCAAATTCTTTGTTATATAACTCTTCTTTAAACACAACATAGGTCATAGCTAAAACAAAGGCAAGGTCAGTTCCTGGATTTACTGCTAACCATCTATCTGCTTTGATTGCAGTATTTGTAAATCTTGGATCTAAAACAATTGTTTTTAGTCCTCTTCCTTTGGAGCGTTTAAACAAATCAAGTGTATCAGGTGTGATGATAGCTTCTGCTCTATTCGCACCGGCAATGACTAAATAATCGGCATTGTTTAAATCTGCTTCACCGTATGTACCCCATGTACTAAAAAACCCACCCAAAACTGTTTCAAGACAGATACTAATCTCATCTACATAGTTTGGTGTTCCTATTTTTTCGCCCATAAGCACTTCAAAGCCCTCTTTTGAAAGCCCTTCACCATTACAGTATCCAATTGTAGAACGGTTGTCTTTTTCTTCATCAAGAATTTGCAAAATACCTTTAAATTTATCTGTTCCATTTAAAATAGCATTATATGCCTCTTCCCACGAAACTCGTTTATACTTTCCATCACCTCGCTCACCTATGCGAACAAGAGGGTACTTTAAACGATCTGGATCGTAAAGCGTTTGAATCCCTGCATTACCTCTTGCACAAAGCATATTTCGTGATTTTGGGAAATATGGATTTGGATCTAATTTTGTAATAATCCCATCTTCTACTCTTGCAAATCCTGCACACTTATTTACACAAATAGCACATAGAAATGGAACTTCCTCTGCCTTACCTGTACTTGTTTTTGTTGTAATAGTATCTGGAATACCTACAACATGTTTCTTTGAATCATGTTCTGATGCAAATATATTGGTTGCACTTACCGCACTAGCACCAACTATTGACATCGCAACACTACCCTGCAGAAACCTTCTTCTAGAAATTTCTACTTTCATATATTTTCCTTTGTAATATCAAGTTTATCTCTTCAAATCATGTAAGCGTAACAAAATAAATCATAATCTTAGATTATTTTAATAATAAAATTAGCTTTTATTACGCCATTGTTACAATATTAAACGAATTTTTAGTATTTATATCTTAAATAAACACGGACATCTTGTGCTTTACTTACCGGGTCTTGCCCTGCTGTTATTGCTTCAGACATTGTCATAGGTGCACCGCCTATGCCAAAGAAACCATTAGAACCTGTATATTTATAATCCATATATGTATAACGGATTTGCATAGATATAATATTTTTGACAAGAGGTTGTGTCCAATATGCTTCATATGCATCACCACGAACAGCCAATTTTGAGCCTATCATAGTATCTTCACCGTATGTAAAACTTCTCCAGTATTTTGAGCCATGGTTGTATTCTAAACCAAATTTACCACCGGTAAGGTTTGGCATTTGTGTTCCTATATATATAGATGTTCCTGTTTTACTATCTGTTGTACCAAATAATTGTTTACCATTATCAGGCAATGATTTACTCCAAGCAAAAGAAGCAAAGATTTTTGTATCATCAAGAAAATCACTAATACCGTCACCAATACCATCACTCATAGCAGAAATAGCAGCACCATCCATATCGCCAACAGTAGCAAGTGTTCCATTTGTATCTACAGCACCCATCGCATTAAAAACTCTAAAATAAGTAGCCATTGCTGAATATTGTCCATCATTATAAAGTTGTGCGATAGCCCCTACTAAGTCCATATTATCTAATTTTGTTGTATCTTTTGCATATGTTTGCCCATCAGGAGTGAACATTGGTTTTGCATTTGTAAGCCCACGACCGGCACATACTTTAAAGTAACTTCCCTCTGCAAGGTCATCAGTTTTCACAGTTGCACTAAAACCATCAAACTCCATATTTATAATATGACCAATTGGAGATTGTGCTTTATCATCTTCTCTTAAGTTTACCAAATATCCATTTGTAGCAGGACGACGACCGAAACTAAATACATATCCTCTATCATTTAGTGTTGGCATCCATATTACATAGGCTTGACGCACTTTTAACTCATCACCAGTCAAAGCTTCATTGGTAACCCAGTCAGATGTATCATATCCTGCACCTCTTTGTCCAATAACACTGCCATCGGCACCAAATGCTTTATTGAAAGCCAACTGTCCTTTAAAAATAATATCTTTAGTTGGAGCATAGCCCATATTTAGCCATAAACGGTTTGCATACAAACCATCATTTTTAACTGTTTTTCCACTAGCTAATTTATAGCTAATATAATCATACGATGTTCTCAAATCAACATTAAATTTAAGATTGTCATTGTTCGCCAATTTATTAATATGTGAAATTTTCTTTGTATTGTGCTTTTGTTTTTTTTCAAGTTTTGAAATTTTTTGTGTCAATGCCTGAATTTCTGCTTTCATATCAGAAATATCATCAGCATAAACATTTGAGAACAATACACTTATTGCAACTAGGGAGAAGAGACTCTTTTTCATATATAATCCTTCTTATGATTTTTTCATAATCAAGTATTATATATATTATTAGATTAAAAAATCATTATTTTTTGAATATTTTATCAATAATTTCAAAACTGTTTTTTGAAAGCCCCTGTGTAGAAATCAGACGCGAGAGTTCTTTTTTTATCAGTTTTTGATTATGTTTGTTCATTTTATCGCAAACTTTAAAAGCACCGCAGAGTCCTGAAGCAATCTGTGGATTAATTTTATCAATAGCAATTATTTTATCAGCCAAAAATTTATATCCGCTTCCATCTTTGGCATGAAAATGTTTATGGTTTCGTGCGAAAGAACCGACTAAAGAGCGGACAAGATTAGGTACTTTTTCATCATATACTTTGTCTCTTTGGAGTTTTTCAACACGCTCGAGCACATCATAACGGCTCGAAGATGCCAAAATTGCAAAGTATTTGTTCATCACAAGTGTTTCTTCTTTATACCTGTTGTAAAAATCTTGTAATGCAGTTTCAGCATACTCTACATGTAAGTTCTCCAACACATCCAATGCCACAACTCTGTCCGTCATTGTCAAAGACTCTTCATACTGTTTTTGTGCCAGTTTGGCAACCTCATCACTCTTGAGTGCAGAAAGAATTTTTAAAGTTCTGTTTTTTATCGCCCGTTTTGCTATAGCTTCTGCTTCTAGACTTTTTGACTGAGTAAAGTGATTTTCTTTGTAGAGTGCAAAGAGTTTCTTTTTAAATTTTTGTGCTATGCACTGTAACAGTTTGTCCTGCGCTTCATAAATGACATCAAAATCAATCTCTTCTTGCAACTGCATAATCGCTGAGACAGAAGGCAGTTCAAGAAGCAGTGCCTTATAGGACAAATCAACATCCAAATCAAGTAAATGTCCATAAGCATCGACAAAATCATTATTTATCTCATTTGACTTGATAATTGCATTGAGTGTCTGTAAGGCGAATTTTTGTGTCGCTTCATACTGTGTAAAACTATTTGTGTCATACTTCATTAAAAAGGCATAGTCACTTTTTTCTTGTTCTACTATAATCGGTGCAGAAAAATCCCTATTCATAGAAAGTATAGGTTTTTTCTCAATGCCCTCGAAAACAAATGTTTCATTTTCTTTTGAAAGTATCAGGGTTTTTGTCAAAATTTCTTCACCATTTGCATTAAGCAATCCCGTTTTCAAAGGATAATAATACGGTTCTTGTTTTTTTCCCTCAACACTGTCTGAAATTATTTGTCTTAAAGAGAGTTTATATATGCCATTGTCAAAGGACTCTGTTACATGTAAACGAGGTGTTCCGCTTTGGTGATACCATGTTTTAAAGCTTTTTAAATCTCTCGCACCGCCTTGGCTCATTGCCCACAAAAAGTCCTCTGTCGTGACTGCCTGTCCATCAAAGGTTTCAAAATACAAATCCATTGCCGCTCTAAATTTTTGCTCACCCAAAAGTGTATAGACCATTCGTATAACTTCCGCCCCTTTTTCATACACAGTAGCCGTATAAAAATTATTCATCGATATATAAGACTCCGGCTGTATAGGATGTGCCGTCGGCGAAGCATCTTCTACAAACTGCCGTTCACGCAGTGCTTTTACATCTTCAATGCGCTGTACTTCTTTTGAGTTCATATCAGCAGAGAAACACTGGTCACGAAAAACCGTCAAACCCTCTTTGAGTGTCAACTGAAACCAGTCTCTACATGTAATGCGGTTTCCTGTCCAGTTGTGAAAATATTCATGCGCTATCACAGACTCAATGCCCATAAAATTTGCATCTGTAGCCGTGTCAATATCTGCCAAAACATAAGCCGAATTAAAAATATTTAAGCCTTTATTTTCCATCGCGCCCATATTAAAACTATCAACGGCTACAATATTATAAATATCCAAATCATATTCACGACCGTATTTTTCTTCATCCCACTGCATTGCCTTTTTGAGTGATACCATGGCATGATGACATTTATGCTCATTCCCTAAATCACAGTAAATATTTAAAGCAACTTTTCTGCCGTTCATCGTAATGAACTCATCACTTATGCTTCCCAAATTTCCTGCAACAAGTGCAAAAAGATACGACGGTTTTGGATGTGGGTCGTGCCAAGTCACGCCGTGGCGTTCATCAAAATGCTCATGGCATTGTGTTTTATTCCCGTTACTCAGTAAAATTGGATACTTTTTCTTGTCCGCAATAACCGTCGTTGTAAACACGCTCATAATATCGGGACGATCAAGATAAGGCGTGATATTACGAAAGCCTTCAGGTTCATTTTGTGTACAAAAAATATTGCCTGATTTATACAAGCCTTCAAGTTCTGTATTGTTTTGCGGGTATATTTTGTTTTTGATCTGAATTTCAAATTTATTTGGAACATTCATAATAGTTAAATGCTCTTCTTCTATAATATAACGGCTCTCCTGCAGTTTTAAACCATTTAAAGAGACTTCTATAAGCTCTAAATGTACTGCATCAAGTTTTAAATCTTTTACATCTTTATCTTTTTTTACAAATTGCATACTATTTATCACAAGGGCTTCGTCTTCAAACAGTTCAAAGAGTAAATCTACTTTTTGAATGCCAAATGCGGGTTTTTTATAATCTTTTAAATATTTTATCTCTATTTCGCTCATTATTTGGCATCTCTTTTAGTAGTTTTTCTCTTTTTCGTATTTCTTTTTGTCTCAATACCTGTTGTATTTTTGTTATAGTGACGAACTCTTTTGTTTTCAGGTTTTTTGTGTTCAGCTTTAAGCTTGACTTCGTCCACATCTTTTCTTCGTATGTTCGGATCAGGTTCAAAACCTTCTACCACTTCTTGAGGTATTTTTTCTCCTATGAGTTTTTCGATGTCTTTTATGTCATATTTTTCATAAATATCTATGAGTGAAATTGCTTCACCTTCTCGTCCGGCACGACCCGTTCGTCCTACTCGATGCACATAATCTTCGGGAATTGAAGGCAGTTCATAGTTGATAACATAAGGTAATTCTTCTATATCTAGCCCGCGTGAAGCGATGTCTGTCGCCACTAAAACTCTTATTTTCCCCTCTTTAAACTGGTTTAGCGTTTTAAGGCGGTTTGCTTTTGTTCTGTCTCCATGAATAATGCCACACTTCAGTCCGTCTTTTTGCAATTCTTCAAAAAGTGTATCGGCACTTACTTTTGTTCTCGTAAAGACCAAAACTTGAGGAAAATTTCTTGAACCTATTAAATATGCTAACAACTCTGCTTTTCTTGCGGTATCTACAAGATATGCCACTTGATTAATCGTATCAACCGTTGTATTTTTCTTTGCTGTTTCAATAAATGCCGGCTTTGTCAAGATGAGTTTGGAGAGTTTTCGTATTTTATCGCTAAAAGTTGCTGAAAAGAGAAGCGTTTGATGTCTTTTTGGTAACAGTGGATGAATTTTTCGTATATCTTTAGTAAACCCCATATCAAGCATTCTATCTGCTTCATCAAGCACAAAAACTTCTACATCTGTGAGGCTTAACCCATTTTCTATGTGTTCAAGTAATCTTCCGGGCGTTGCTATAACTATTTCAGTGCCATTTTTTAATGATTCACGCTGTTTTTGTAAATCTTTCCCACCGACTAAAATCGTTGTTCTTACATCCATATATTTTGAAAATGCACTAATATCTTCATATATTTGTATACTTAACTCTCTTGTAGGCGACAGTATAATAGCGCGTATACCCTTCCCTTCAACGCGTTTACGCAGTTTTTGTAGTATTGGTAATGCGAACGCAGCAGTTTTTCCTGTTCCTGTTTGTGCCGTTGCAAAAATATCTTTTTTTGCAAGTACCAAGGGAATAGCCCTTGTTTGAACAAGTGTTGGTTTTTTATAGTCCAAATCGTTTACAGCATCAAGCAATGGCTTGAAAACTCCTAGCTTTTCAAATGACATCTTCTTCCCTTAAATTATATATGCAATTTTAGCATATATATAGTCTATTAACCTTTACATCACATTTTAATTATAAATTAGATAATGAAATTTAATACTTAATTTAGATACATTTGTGATAATTGTGTGATATAATTCACAAAAAAATTAAAGTGGTTCAATGGTTCAAGCTTATAGAAATTATTTACATACACTGCTCAACTCCAATACCAATAAAGTAAGTGCAGATGAAATAAAAGAAGCTTCCATCTTGATAGTACCTATGATTATAGGTCCGATAAGCCTTTTGTGGGCTTTGCTTTACCTTCTCTTTAACCAATACATACCGGCATCTATTCCTCTGTTTTATGCTCTTGTCTCTTTTATAAATCTTTGGTGCTACAAAAGAAATGGAAATCTTTTGGTTATTCAAAAAGTTCAGATGGTACTAGTTCTTGTGCTTCCTTTTTTTCTCATGTGGGCTTTAGGAGGATTTGCACTTGGGAGTTATGTCATGATATGGGCATTTTTTGCCCCTATTGCTTCTCTTGTACATGATAAGAAAGAAAATTCACGCTACTGGCTCTACTCATTTATAGGCTTAGTTGTTTTATCTGTAATTATAGATCCTATTCTTATAAAAAATTATCACCATACTCTACCACTACTTGCACAAGAAATTTTCTTTTTTCTCAATATCACTGCCGCATTGTGTGGAATTTACCTTTTGCTCAAATATTTTATACATAAAACAAATATTACCACAAAGCAAAAAATCAAAGATAAGCACAATGAACTGATGCAGTACACACAAGAAGAATTAACAAAAATGTTTTATACGGACACATTAACAAGCTTACCAAACAGGCATGCCTTGATTGAGGCAAAAAAAGGCAAAAATCATCTCTCACTCCTTATTATAAATATTGATACTTTTAGTCAAATTAATGATCTCTATGGTGAAAAATTTGGAGATAAAGTTCTTATAGAATTTAGCAATTTTTTACAAAAAAATCTTCAAAAAAATCCCGATTGCAAGTTGTTTAGACTCAGCGGTGATGAATTTGTTTTACTTTCTACAGAAACAAATCAAGAAAAAATTAAAAGTAATATAGAGTACCTTATCAAAGAAATTCACACACATCCTTTAAATATTGAAGGACATGAGATATTTTTAAACATTACTGTGGGTATTTCATTTGAAGAGATGAGTCTCCTTCTTCCAACAGCAAATATGGCATTAAAACTTGCAAAAAAAGAGTCAAAAAACATAATTTTTTACAGTGATGAGGCATCGCTTAATGAAGAATATAAAAACAACTTAAAATGGATACAGGAAATAAAAGACGCAATTTTAGAAGATAGAATAGTCATGTATTTTCAACCGATTATAGATAATAAAACAAATACCATTAATAAATATGAATCACTCATACGGCTTATAGATAAAGATGGAAATGTCATTACTCCATGGCATTTTTTAGAAATTGCAAAAAAGTCAAAACTTTATAAAAAACTCACAAAAATAGTTGTCAAAAAGAGTTTTGAAGCCTTTAAAAACAATGATTATGAATTTTCTATCAACCTTACTATTGATGATATTTTAGATAAAGATATACAGGCATATATTTTTGACACACTTGAAACTTACGATATAAGTGAAAGAGTTATTTTTGAAATTGTAGAGAGCGAAAGCATAGAAAATTTTGATGAAATTGAAAAATTTATAAACAAAGTAAAATCGTATGGCTGTAAAATAGCTATAGATGATTTCGGAACAGGCTACTCAAATTTTGAATACCTTATGAAACTTCAGCCTGATTTTATAAAAATCGATGGGAGTATCATAAAATCAATAGTTGATGACAAACGCTCTGAAATACTAACCTCTGTCATTGTCTCCTTTGCAAAAGAGATGAACATAAAAACTATTGGCGAGTATGTAGAAACACAAGAAATACAAGATAAACTTATAAAACTGGGTGTAAACAAGTCACAAGGTTACTTTTTTGACAAACCACAGGCTACTATACAAGAAAAATAAGCTATAATTTTATTAAAATTCAAATATTACAAGAATCCTAATGATAAGAAAAGCACTCAAAAAAACCTCAAAACATAAAAAACTTCGAGATTTTATAAAAAAATATAAAATAGCTCCGCAATATCTTGCAACGAATCGAAGAATGATTTCACGAGCTGTCCTCATAGGGCTCTTTATTGCATTTATACCGATGCCTATGCAAATGGCGGCTGTTTTACTTTTTGTACCATTTGTCAAATTCAATGTCCCTGTAGCACTTGCTATGTGTTGGTTGAGTAATCCTCTAACTATGCCACCGATGTATTATATGGAGTATCTTACCGGTTCATTTTTACTAAACATCAAGCCAGAACCAGTACAAATGACACTAGAATGGTTTTCAAATAACCTAGATAATATTTTCATTCCCTTATATTTTGGAACGGCAATATATTCCATTTTTGGTTCTTTGTTTGGATATTTCGTAGTGAATTATTTATGGAAGTTATCAGTACATAAAGACAGAAAAAAACACCATTTAGACAGATAGATTTAGCGTTTCATAGATTTTTTATAACTCCAGACCATAAAAGCAATACCAGCAATCCAAAAAGGGATGCTCAGCAACTGCCCAGTTGTCAAATCAATGCCTAACGAGTAATCAGCCTGTCTCACTTTTACAAATTCAACAAGAAATCTCACTGTAAAAATCAAAACTAAAAACAATCCAAACAAAAAACCCTTTTGTAGTTTTTTGTAATTTCTTTTATAAATATAAGTCAAAATAAAAAAGATAATGAGATAAGAAAACCCCTCATAAAGCTGTGCAGGATGCCGTGGAATCATATCTACTCTTTCAAACACTACAGCCCAAGGTAATTCACTCGGTTTTCCTAAAATTTCAGAGTTCATAAAATTGCCCATACGCACAAAAAATCCAAAAAGAGCCGTCGGAATAACGAGCCGGTCAATCAACCATAAAAAATCTATTTTATACTTTTTGCACCCATAATATAATGCGATAAGCACACCTAAACCACCGCCATGTGAAGCCAGTCCACCTTCCCATACTGCAAATATTTTCATCGGATGTGCCCAATAATAATCCGGATCATAGAAAATAACATGCCCAAGTCTTGCCCCTATGACAATACCGACAACTGCATATAAAAAGAGCGGTTCGAGCGTGTTTTCATCCTTTTTTTCTAGTCGATAAACCCACTTCATAAACTCTAAACCTGTAAGTATAGCCGTTGCAAATAAAAGCCCATACCAATGCACCTGTAAGGCACCATAAGAAAAAAGTATAGGATTGGCATCCCAGATAAAATGGTGCATATTAATCCTTCAACGCTTCAGCTATAAGCTCAATCGGATTTTTAAAAATGGTCTCTACCCCTGCATTATGCATAGAGTTGTTTATTTGCATACGACAAGCACTACACTCGGCACTGACAATTTCCGCTTTTGTTTCTCGAATCATCGCCGCTTTTGGAATACCTGCTGCCTTTGCAAAATGGTATTTTTCTGTCTGCATTGTCACACCTCCAAATCCACAACACTGATTCGGGTCACTCATTTCAACAATTTTATAGTTTTGGCGAATAAGATTTCGTGGCTCTTCATGAATTCCCTGCATTTTTTTTGCATGACAAGGATCATGATAAGTCACAATAGGAGAAGCTTTTTTCTTTGATGCTAAAAGATGTTCCAAATGTGTATGATGTTGGAGCCATTCCGTGGCCATAAAGACTTTACTCATAACAGCTTTTGCCCTTGCTTTCCACTCAGGTTGATTGTGAAAATAGTGTTCATAATCTATTTTGAGCATCGCGCTACATGTAGCTTCTGGGACTATAATGGCTTCAACATCATCAGCAAATTTTTCAAAATATTCTATATTAAACTTCGCATTATAATCAACCGTATCAAAATCACCTGTAAAATAGGCAGGAGCAGAACAGCATTTTTGACTTTTTGCCAAGAAAGCATCAATTTCAAGTGCTTTTAAAATCTCCAAAAGTGAATCGCCTACATTTTTGTAATTATAATTTCCTAAACAGCCTATAAAAATAGCTACTTTTCTTTTTCCGCCATTATTAATATTTTCAGGATACGAATTTAAAAAGGATGTTTTTGTCAAACTTGGCATAAGTCGGTCAGATTTAATCATTGGTAAATTTAACCTTGAGGTCATCGAATCAATATCACTTTTAATTTTAAATCCGCAGGTTTGAAATGTATAGCCAAGTTTAAATGCTATGTCATTAAGCCATCTGTGACGCAAAAGCAAAAAGAATGCTTTTTTATACCAAGCAATGCCAAATTTTTGTGCAATGTCACTACGCACCTGCTCTATTATCATATCTGTCGGGAGTGATTTCGGACAAACTTCCACACAGGCAGTACATAAAAAACAACTCTCAAAAATATCTTTTGCTGTCTTGTCTAGCTCTAAATTACCGCGTTTATACGCCCCTAAAAGGTCTATGAAACCACGAGGAGAGGTTACTTCATCTGCATTGACATTATGAATTGTACAAACGGGAATACACTTTCCACATTTTACACAGTCATCGGCAATTTCATCAAAACTAAAAATATCTTCTGGTTTTTTACTCATATTTACACCGTCTTTGAAAATGTTTTATCGCTGCCTGTATGACGCTTCATATAGGCATCAAAAGGCATAGCAATATTTCTAATAAGTAAAGTACCTGTCTGGGAGCATGCTATAGTTTTTTCATCCATCGTAATTAACTCTTCTTCTACAAAAGGTTGCAAATCCAACAGAGCATCTTCAAAATACTCTCTAAATTCTAAGCCATACATTGCTTCAAATCTGACAATGTCAAGCCTGAAATTACTCATTAACTCCATAATGACATGCTGACGAATTTGGTCATCTTCACTTAAAGCAACACCTCTCTCAAACGGAAGTTTTCCTGCATCAATCGCTGCTTCATAGGAAGGCATATCTTTAAAATTTTGGGCATAATAATCAACACCTTCACCAATGGAAGTGAGTCCCACTCCAATCAAATCTGCCCCGCCTTTGGTTGTATAGCCTTGAAAATTTCTATGCAATTCACCCTTATCTATGGCTTTAAAAAGCTCATCTTCAGGTTTTGCAAAGTGATCCATTCCTATCATTTTATAACCATTTTTAGTTAAAAAATCAATCGTATACTGCATGATTTGTAGTTTTTCATCAGGCATAGGTAGTGTCGTTTCATCTATCTTTCGCATCGTCTTTTTCAGCCAAGGTACATGCGCATAATTAAACACTGCAAATCTGTCAGGATTAAGTGTCAGCGCCAAAGCCAGTGTCTCTTTGAAAGTGTCAAGTGTTTGAAAAGGCAGTCCGTAAATCAAATCAACATTGACTGAGTGCATGTCGTATTTTCGTGCCAAGTCCATTGCATCTTTTGTAATATTATAAGGTTGCACACGATGCACGGCAATCTGCACTTTTTCATTAAAATCTTGTAAACCAAAGCTCACACGGTTAAAGCCATGTCCGCTCATCACTTTCATCTGGTCTTCATTGATATGACGCGGATCAATTTCACAAGAAATTTCCGCATCTGCTACAAAATTTGGAAAATAGGACTTAATTTCACTTATAATTTCATCTAATTGTGCAGCAGAAAAGAAAGTCGGTGTCCCTCCGCCAAAGTGCATTTGAATCACTTCACGGTTACAATCTAAATGTTCTGAGAGAATTTTCAGCTCACGCTTTAAATACTCCATATAACGAATCATTTTGTCTTCTTTAGAGGTAAAAACAACATTACATCCACAAAAATAACAGGCATTTTTACAAAAAGGCAAATGAAAATACAAACTCAAAGGACGGGTACTGTCTTGATTTTGTAGTTTTTGAAGATACTCGTCATAGCTAAAGTCATCTTTAAATTCTAAGGCTGTCGGGTAGGAGGTATATCTTGGTCCCGGTTTGGAGTATTTTGTAAATTTTGCGAAGTCTAATGCCATAGTTTACTATCCTAATATTATGTTTGAAGTAGAGTTATTTCCTCGTGATTATCTCTAAAAAGTGTTGAAGAACTCATAAAAGCATTCTAATTTCAAAGTAAACTTAATTTTAATTTTATATTTACATGTAATAGACTTCCCGGAACCGGTACTTCAGTGCCGACTATTGCTACTTTCTTGCCACTCTCGCCCGCACTGAAGTACGGGTTCCAGAAAAAACATCTC
>JALSLQ010000079.1 GCA_026988235.1 Sulfurimonas sp. | reverse complement strand
TGCCACTCTCGCCCGCACTGAAGTACGGGTTCCAGAAAAAACATCTCACGGAATCGGTACTTCAGTGCCGACTATTGCTACTTTCTTGCCACTCTCAGTTTGGGTTCCGAAAAGCAAAAACTACTTTTCAAGTTCTCCTGCCAATCTTTGATAAACTTCCGAACACTCTAAAAGCTCTTTGTGTGTTCCACTTGCAACAATGGAACCCTTTTGCAATACTAAAATTTTATCGGCATGCTCAATCGTAGAGAGCCTATGCGCAATCGTTATGGTAATTTTATCTTTAGTATAAGTATCTAGTGCTTTTTGTATGCGTTTTTCACTCTCATTATCAAGCGCTGAAGTAGCTTCATCAAAAAGAAGAAGTGAAGCGTGTTTATAAATCGCGCGGGCAATAGAAATTCTTTGACGCTGACCACCAGATAAATTACTTCCGGCTTCAGACATCATCGTGTATATTCCGTTTTCAAGCTTTGTAGCAAACTCATACGCATCTGCAAGTTTCAATGCTTCTATGACTTTTTTTTCATCAATTTTTTCTTCACCATAAGCAACATTCGCGACCAAAGTATCTTGAAAAATATAAACTCTTTGCGTTACCAATGATATATGATGTTTTAGTGACTCTAAATTATACTCTTTGATATTCAGTCCGTTAATTTTCACCATCCCAGCATCTGGGTCATAAAAACGCAAAAGCATTGCAATAAAAGTAGATTTCCCACCACCACTATCACCAACAAGCGCTATTTTTTGCCCATCTTTAATTTGTATATTTATATTGTTTAACGCATAATTTCCATTATACATTAATGACACTTTTTCAAACTCTATAGTTTTTATATCTTTATTTAAAATTTTATTTCCATTTGTAATACTCGGTTTCGTATCTAAAATTTCAAAAACTCTCTCACTCGCAGCTATAGCATCTTGAATTTTTGCATAAGTTCCGCTAAGTTTACGAATTGGCTCAAAAACGAGTCCAACTGCTGTTATAAAAGCTGTAAATTCACCTACCGTCATACGACCTTCAAAAACTTCTTTCCCCCCTACATAAATTACAGCAGCGAGACCTGTCACCCCGAGCATTTCCATTATAGGAGGAACAAGCGCACCGATATAAACCGCTTTCATATTAATTTTAAAAAACTGCCAATTATGTATGCTAAAACGCTTCAGTTCAAACGCTTGCGTATCGTTAGCTTTTATAATTTCACTGTTATTAAAAACTTCTGTTAAGCGTGTCACAATATCAGCATTTTTTTCTTGTGAACGGTGAGAATATTTCTTTAATCTTTTTGCTATGGACATCAAAGGAATAACAGCCAAAGGAATAACGACCAAAGTGTAAAATGAAAGCATAGGGTTTAGATAAAGAATATACCCCACAAGAGCAAAGACGGCTAAAATATCTCGAAACATATCAGGCAACATATTTGCCACAAAAGTCTGAATACGCCCAATGTCATTAGTCACACGCGAAATAAGCTCGCCACTACGATTTATATATAAAAATGCCATATCTTGAGATATAATGTGTGATAGCAAAAGTTCACGAAAGCGTGTAACTATACTTTGACCGATATACTCCATAAATACGGTTTGTATGTACTTTCCAACTGCTTTGGTAAAATAAATACCAATAAGCCCAAGTGGAATAAGATACAGCATCTCTTTTTCCTTTGCTATAAACATATCATCCATCAAAGGTTTCATGATTTGTGCACTTGCAGCGGTAGATATTACTATTAAGATACCACCAAAAATGACAAACATATAGTAAAGTTTATACTCTTTTATATAAGGCCAAAACCGTTTAACAATCTCTTTCAAAAAATCTCCATTCAATAATTAATGACATTTTACACTAACTATCCTGCAAGCTTGCTTTTACACCTGCAAGCAACTCAACCCATTCCAAAGAGGAGCATCTTTTTTGGAACCCGGACTTTAGTCCGGGCTGAGAGTGGCAAGAGTATTGCAACAGCCGGCACTAAAGTACCGGTTCCGAGAAAGCATTAATTTTCTTAACTTAATGGCTGTTTGAATTTTGCTATAATTATACAAAAAATATAAAGATTCCCATGAAATACCCTTTACATGTAACACTAAGAAAAAAACTCTCAAGTATTTTCAATGGCGTGCTTTCACTTTTTTCTAAGAAGTCTACGCATAAAAAATATATTGACAAAAGTGAAGTCAAAAGCATTGTAATTATACGACCAAATTACCGCATAGGCAATTTAATATTTTTAACACCACTCATTAATGAACTGCAAAAAAACATGCCAAATGCCAAAATAGACATCATAGTAGGGATGAGGCTTGCCGGTAAAATACTTGAGCCAATGCCTAATGTCGATAAAGTCATAGATATTCCTAGAAAACTGCTATTGCATCCGCTTGATATGCTTACATACATTAAGCAAACTAGAGCGAAAAAATATGATCTTGCGCTCAATATTTCGGGTGGTTCTACGAGTGCCCAAATCGTCACAGCATTGGTAAAAGCAAAATACAAAGCAAGTTTTTCTAGCGATAAACTCTGGACAAATTTCACACATATACAAGACAGAGGCTTAAAAACTTACAAACATATGGGACTTGAAAGTTTAGAATTTTTACGCTTTTTCAATATTGATTTTCCAAAGAAGCAACCGAGTTTAAATATAAAACTTACAAAAACAGAAATACTAACAGCTAACAATGATTTAAATTCACTGCTTACATGTAACACTATCGCTACAAATGCAAAAGTAATAGCAATTTTTAGAAATGCAAGATTTGATAAGAAAATAAGCGATGAGTGGTGGAACCAATGGGTAGATACACTCCTAAAACTTGATGAAAACATTGTCATCATAGATATTCTCTCGCCCGATATTCCTACAAAACTCAATGAAAATGTTTTAGAATATGCCAACAAAGATTTAAGAATTTTAGGAGCATTTTTTCAAGCATGTGATGTATATGTCAGTGCAGATACGGGACCCATGCACATTGCAGTCGCCTCAGGTGCAAAAGTTTTGGCACTTTTTAATAAAACAAATATGGAAGTGTACGGTGCTTTGGGAGAAAATAACAAAACGATAGATATAGAAAAACTCTCTTCCAAAGAAGTGGCAAACATCACAGCCAACTTTCTTAGCCCTCTCAGCCCGCACTAAAGTACGGGTTCCATAACATCTCGGAACCGGTACTTTAGTGCCGGCTATTGCAACGCTCCTTCCACTCTCGCCCAGACTGAAGTCTGGGTTCCAAAACATCTCGGAACCGCTACTTCAGTGCCGGCTATTTTGTTGCTTTTCACCACTCTCAGCCCAGACTGAAGTCTGGGTTCCGAAAAAGAAGCATCTTCTCCGGAACCGGTACTTCAGTGCCGGCTGTTACAACTTACTTGCTAAATTCTAAATTCCGTAAATTATTAACTAACACTCTTTTTTATATATGCGTTCGCATTTTGAATATAATTTGTATCAATCGAGTATTTTCTGCTGTCTATGGCGCCCATTACATTGATAAAAGTAAAATATAAAATGATAAAAATCAATACCTTTGGCATATATTTTTGCCCATGCTCTTTAAGGTAAATAACCACAGGAATGATCGCAAAAGGAAAAACAATGATAAGATGCCAGTAGCTAAAAATAATCGGCGATAAGATTGAGCTGATAAAAACACCGATAAGCGCACCAAAAACATATAAAAGTAACCACTCTTGTTTTGTTTGTATGGCTTTGTTTCTTGTAAATAATTTGCCTTTTACTAGTGTATAAAAATATCTGTTTGCCTTATAAGAAATATAAATTGTAAAAGCACCTACAGAAAAAACTATTGCCTTATACGCATAGACAAAAAACATCTGCACAAAATGCGAAGCCCCCAACCAGTCAAAATGTGCACTGGCGATGAGCTTGTTTGGAAAGAAAAAAGAGCCGTATCGTAACCAGTAGATAAATGACTTAAGCACAGGATAAACATGCACTCCGCCCCAACCAATATAACGCCCTGTATCATCCGCATGATGGGCTATTGCACTGTTTTGCATAACGGCTTGTATGTATGGTACTAAAGATATTCCAATAAGTAATACTCCAAAAAACACCCCATACCAATTTACTTTTACCATGTTTCTATATAATAAATAAAGAGAGATTAGTGCAAGAATTATCCATGAATAATGAAACTGCAATGCAAGTCCAATAGCCGTTACATGTAACGCAGAGTAAACAAATGAACTTTTTTCACGCTGTTTGTAGGCACTCCATAAATGCAGGGCAGAAAAGAAAAAGAGATACGACGGGTTGTAAAGGATATTTTCAAATAAAAACCAGGGATTGAGCCAATAAAGTACCAAAAATAGCAAACGAACATCTGTTTTAAATATATCTTTGATGACACTGTCTAAGAGAAAATAAGAAGCAAGATGGAGAAACATCAAGAACAGCATCGGCGACATCGGTGAATCATACAGCATAACAGGCAGTGCCACAACATACGAGATCATACTTCCCGGCACATTACCAACGGCACTTGCGGCATTTCCATAGTTTATCCAGACATGCTTATATGCTCCCATATACCCTTTATAAAGCATTTGTATTTGATCACCTGTAAGGATTTGATGCTGTGCATAAAACCACGCTAAGAACAGACCCAAAACAAGCAAACTTATCTGAATAATGCTAAATCTTTTTTCTAAAAACAAATCAATTCCTTTTTTTTAATGCTCGGAACCCAGAATTCATTCCGGGCTTTGTGTCTTTAACGCCTAAGACCTAGACTAAAGTCTCAATGTCATTAAGTTAAGAAAATTAATGCTTTCTCGGAACCGGTACTTTAGTGCCGGCTGTTGCAATACTCTTGCCACTCTCAGCCCGGACTAAAGTCCGCGTTCCAAAAAATCGCCTAACTTAATGGCATTGAGACTCAAGTCTAGGTTCCGAAAAAATACTAAACTTTATCTTGAAATTTTCTTTCATCAAATTTATATACTATATCTCTTTAAATGTCCAAAATTTATGAATAACAAATGTTATGAGTGGCATTATAGCAACTATGACGAGTGTGTGCAAATAACTGTTTTGTATAGGAAAAATATCTGATGTAAAATAAGCAAAAAGAAAAGTTCCAAACTGTACACAGAAAAATTTCAAAAACTTTTTTATATGAAAAGTGCTCTCAAATACATATAAAGTCTGAAAAATATATGAAAAAATGAAAGCCGTCAAGAATGCAAAAAGATTTGATACAAAAACAGACGCTGAAAAAAGATAAATAATTACCCATGCAGTCAAAAGATGCACAAGTGTTGCAATGACTCCAAAAAAGCCATACTTAGCCAATTGGACAATGTGACTTTTAATACTCATTTTCCACTATATAAACCGGTCTGTTTTTTGATTCTAAATAGATACGCCCGATGTATTCACCAAGAATTCCTATGCCCATCAACTGAATACCGCCTAAAAATAAAACTATTGTTACGATAGAAGCATACCCAGGACTGTCAATCCCAAACATCAGTGTTTTAAGAACAATCCAAGAACCATACACAAATGAGATAAATGCCAAAACCATACCAATATAAAGCCAGATTCGAAGCGGTGCCGTCGAAAAACTTGTGATGCCGTCAAGGGCAAAATTCCATAACTTCCAACCGTTAAAGCTTGTCTCTCCAGCCACTCGCTCTTCCCGTTTGTACTCAACAACAGCTGTTTTAAAACCAAGCCAGGCAAAAATCCCTTTCATAAAACGCTGTGTTTCTGGAAGCTTTTTCAATTCCTCAACAACTTTGCGTGACATCAATCTGTAATCCCCTACATTATGGGGAATCTCTATATCTGAAATTTTATTATGCATTTTGTAAAAAAGTTCTGCAGAAAGCCGTTTTGCAGGAGTATCTGTCGTTCTGTCGGCACGTTTTCCCACAACGACATCATATCCCTCTTCATATTTTTTGACAAAGTCCAAAATAAGTTCAGGAGGATCTTGCAAATCAACATCTATGGGAACAACAACTTCCCCTTTAGCCATATCAAGCCCGGCACTCAGCGCCGCTTCTTTACCAAAGTTTCGAGAGAGACTGATAACACGAACACTCTCATACTCTTTCGCCTTCGCTTTTAAAATTTCCAGTGTATTATCACGACTGCCATCGTTGACAAATACTATCTCATAAGGTTTTTTCAGCTCTTCTAATATGGGAATAATCTTCTCTAAAAAAATATCAATAACATCTTCTTCATTGTAACACGGTGCTACTATGGATAAAAAGGGAATATTACTTTGCATTTCATACCTATTTTTGTTTTTTACATGTAAATTATATCTTTTTTAACCTTATTTTTGTACACTTACGAAAAAATTAATTATAATAGGTAAAATGTAATTCCAATGAAGCTACAAGATATAAATTTTAAAAAATATATTACATACTTGCTTATAGCTTATGCTTTTGCATTTCCAGTATCAAAAGCTGCTACAAATTTGTTTGAAATATTAGCAATTCTACTATGGGTTATAGAAGGAAACTGGAAAGAAAAATTTAATCTTTACAAGAAAGACTTACTATCTCTTACCATAGCGACATTAATAGGCTTTAGTTTATTATCAATACTCTGGCATGGAAATGCCGAACTTACACTAAGATATGTTGCAAAATATAGACATCTTCTAATAATTTTTGTTTTTTATACATCTTTTGATACAAAATATTCAAAACATGTTATCTCAGCATTTCTTCTTGGCATATTTATAAGTGAACTTGTATCTTATGGTATATTTTTTGAAATTATACATTATAAAAATATTTCACCAACAGACCCTACTCCCTTTATGTCACATATGACATATTCAACTGTGCTTGCTTTTGCTATATCTGTATTGATAGTACAGCTAATTTTTGAAAAAAATTTAAAATTTAAAATTTTTTATATACTTTTTACCCTTTCGGCAACAATTAACCTTTTTATAAATGGTGGAAAAACTGGGCAGATTATATTTATAGTGCTTATCTTTATTACTACTTTGAGCTCAGTACAGCATAAAATGAAAGCATTACTATCATCTCTTCTTCTGCTAAGTATCACATTTTTTATTGCTTTTACTTATAGTCCAAACTTTCACACCCGTTCAATTCAACTCTATAGTGGTCTCCATGATATGGTATATCATAACAACTATGATGTGAATGGAGGTCGAAGAGTTGCTTTATCTATTATAGGGTTGAAAACCTTTGTTAATAATCCTATATTAGGAACAGGAATATCTTATCATATGAAAAATGCGCAATCATATGCTACACAAGAAAAACTTAATATTAAAAACATTATAGGCTACTCTGATTATCACAGTGCTTTTTTAACTATTAGCGTTCAATTAGGTATCATAGGTTTATTTATTTCACTACTTATGATATATGCTCTTTTTAGTTTTAGCATTCAAAAAAAAGAATACAAAATACTCAGTGTACTCTTTGCAACTGCTTTTGTAATGTTTTCTTTTACACATAATACCTTTCATACAATGAATCCAATGGTGTTTTTTGCACTTTTTGCAGGTTTTTTTAACAGTTTAATTCAAAAAAGAGAAACACATCAATGAACATAGACAAAATTGTAAAATTAATACGATATGCTTCTGGTTTACCAAAAAGCATTTATGTAAATTTCCGACTTTTACCACCACATCAAGCTATTCAACTACCCATTATGGTTTCAAGAAAAACAAAATTACGCTCTCTCTCAGGAAAGGCACACTTAACTAAAATAAAAACAGGAATTGTACGCATTGGTTTTGGTGGTACCGATATGTTAGACTATAGATATAACAGAACTATTTTAAAAATAACCGGTGATATATATTTTAACGGAAAAACAAAAATTGCTGTTGGTGCTAAAATAAATGTGAGTGGAGAATTATACCTTGGTCATCATTTTGACATAACTGGTGACGCTATAATAATATGTGCAAAAAAAATCTCCATAGGTGATAACACAATGATAGCATGGCAAAGCATTCTTATGGATACAGACCAACATGCTATTTATCAAGATGGAAATATTATTAATGATGACCACAAGTCAACCTTTACAATTTCAAAACGTACAAGTTGGTCAGAAAAATCTTATAATCTCATTGATATCGTTAATAAACTTCCAAATAGTAAGCTTATTAAAATCGAGCTCCAAGATACAGATTATAAAAGAAGTTTATTGCATCACTCTGTTTATACCCGTACAACTGCGTACAAGGCTATTAATTGGAGTAGAAAATTTTCATCCTTATTTAAGGCTTTTGGATTAAGAGATACTATTAATCAGGCAATATGTAAATTGTTTAAACTACCAATAGATCAAAGTCATCACAATGCTTTAGCACAGATTTTTGTCATTCTGCAGAAAACAGCTTAATAATTGCCTTTTGTAGATTCTTTTTGGAAATATTTTGTTTTTGATAATAAACATCTTTATTAAAGTGTTCATAAACACTAATAAATCGATTATTATTAGGGTCTACAAAAATTGGGTGAGTATAAGTAAAAATTGTCATAATGTAATTATCAAAGCACATAGCTAAATGCATAAGCCCTGTATCGGGGGTAATAATAAATTTTGTCATCTGAATAAGAGCAGCGACATCTTGAAGTTTGAGAGACGGTAACTTAATATATGGTATATGTTTCTGTTTTTGTAAATACTCTTTTATAAATCTTGTTTGTAAATACTCTTGCCCTGGATTTGAAATAATCATAGGTATAAATTTATACTGTTCATAAATATACTGAACAATATACAAATACTTTTCAAATTCTAAAATTTTATCTTCTTTACTCGCTCCAAGATTTAATATATAAATTTTATCTTGGGCATAATTTAATGTTTGCAGATATGAGTTCATCTTTTCTAAAGCGGATTGAGGTACTTCAAAAATAGGTTTAAGAGAATATTTTTTCTTACTTAAAGGTTCCACAATTGAAATCATATAATTGTAAAGACTCTGTGCTTCTTTGAGTCTATTGTCTTTGCACTCATTTTTCACATTATATAAAAATTTATTTTTTTGTTTACAAAATCCTAATTTATACCTTGCACCAGAGAATAACACCATTGGACGAGAAACACCTGCATTATAAAGATTTACTATCAAATCAAATTTCTGTTTTCTAACTCGAAAAATAGCTTTTATTTTTTTAAGATTTTGTTTGAGTTTATTCTTCTCTTTATTCCTGTCAAGAATTAAAACTTCATCCACTAAACTATTATATTCTAACACAGCATAACCAATGGGGTCGACTAAGGCTACAATTGTAGCTTCTGGATAGAGTTTTTTTAATGCCTTTAAAACAGGTGTTCGTAAAATCACATCACCCATTAAACCAAACATAATAATCCCAATTTTATTTACATTAACTATTTCATTAACATTATATTTTTTGAAGAACATTATATAACTCCAATAAGCAATCTTTTTTATTAAATTTTGTTTTTACTTTATTGAAGGCATTATTTTGTATTATTGAATATAATTGTATATCTCTAAAAAAACAATCAATTTTGTTTGCCAAATCATCACTACCTCCATCAAACAAAAGTCCATCAACACCATCATTTATAATCTCTAAAGGTCCGCCATTGTTTGTTGCAATGACTGCTACTTTGTTTGCCATTGCTTCGATAATTACGAGCCCAAATGTTTCATTTTTTGTTGCTAAAACAAGAATATCACAAAGCTGCATATGTTCATTTACCTCTTTTGTAAATCCCGAAAAAACGACTCGATTGTTCAGATTTTCTTTTTGTACTTTATCTTTCAAATCAGCCAAATAGTTTTCGTCCATAACATCACCGACTATCAATGCTTTCACATCTTTATCAAGTTTGTCAAGAGCTTCTATAAGAAGATGTTGTCCCTTACCTTCCTCTATTCGTCCGATAATACCAACAACAAAATCATCCTTGAAATTATATTTTTTTTGCAAAGCTTCAACTTTTTTTTCATCAACTTTTGGAATCTCCACACCAAGATAAACCATTTCTATCTTTGGTCGTACATCTTCAGGTATAAATTTTTTTAACTCTTGTTCTACCCTCTTTGTTACAGCATGCATCATATCTATATTTTTATACATATATCTGTGATACAAATCATCTTTAAAGCGTGTCATCCCCATATGACGACTTTGTACTATCTTTGGCTTCTTTTTGCTGAACAATTTTGCCAAAACGACTGTTATCATATCCCGTGTCCAATGAAAGTGCACTATATCTATATCGTTTTTATCAATATACTTTGCTAAGCTCCTAGCAGGTAAAAAAGGAAAAAACTTACTTCTCTTTATATGATATTTGTCTTGAATCTCTAAGTATTTATCCAGTTTTGTCTCCGGTGCTACTACAACCTTACACAATGTACGTTTTGAAAAAGCCTCATAACAAGAAGCTACAAACATTTCTAAGCCTCCAAGTCCCGGAGAAAGACAAACTTCAAGTATATTTTTATTTTTCATAAAGCTTTTCTATCATTGATTTTGCACTACAAAAAACAGCCTCAACTGATGGGGAATCATACTCTATAGTAAATACACAGTCATGTTTTTCTTCTCGTGGCCAGTACCGAAACGGTGGAATTTGGAAAAATATACCTACTGTTGCTATTTCTAAGGCGATTCCCATGTTTCGTATGCCGGTATCATTCGAAACTAAAAGTCGACTGTCTGCCAAAAACTGCATTACCTTTTCTATACTCATTTTTTGCTGAAGTTTGACATTTTCAAGATGACTTACAGGTTCATAAATATCATAAAACTTTTCGTTTTCACCTATTCCCT
>JALSLQ010000078.1 GCA_026988235.1 Sulfurimonas sp. | reverse complement strand
ATTAGAATCCCTAAACCACTTATTCAACAAGCACATCTTGATAATGTCAGTTTAGAACTAGAAGTTTTAGAAAATGGTTTGCTAATAAAACCTGTAAATAATACAGGTAGAGAGACCTGGAAAAAAAATATTGAAAAAGTACTTTCTAATAATAAAGGAAGCCTTGATGAAGGCTATTTAGAAGATTTTCTTAATGATAATGATTTAGAAGAATTTGAATGGTAGTGGACATTAAAAGATATGAAGTGTATTTAGTAAAGCTAAATCCAACTATTGGTTCAGAAATTCAGAAGACTAGACCATGCATAGTGATTTCTCCAAATGAGATGAATGTTTTAAAGACTGTAATCGTTGCACCAATGACATCTAAAGGTTTTGATTTTGTTTTCAGACCAAAGATTAAATTTGAGAAGAAAGATGGTTTAATATTATTAGACCAAATACGAACCGTAGACAAAACAAGGTTAGTGAAAAAACTTGGTGATGTTGATAAAAAAACATCACTAGAAATTTCTAATATACTTGTTAAAATGTTTGAACAGTAAAAAATGATAATAAAAATGTGGAACATAACAGTGTATAATTAGTAATAGTATTTATTTTAAAAGGCCATAGCTTGAGTAGACGACACAAAAACAGACAAAATAACCAAAAAAGAGATACAGTCACTTTCAGTGAAAAAGATTTTCTTCCTACAACTCGTGCGGAGATGGATGCAAGGGGGTGGGATTATTGTGATGTTATATTGGTGAGTGGCGATGCTTATATTGATTCGCCGTTTATCGGGGTGGCTATGGTTGGTCGTATGTTGGAGCGTATGGGTTATAAAGTTGGGATGATAGGACAGCCTGACATAGACAAACCTGATGATATTATGCGTTTAGGTGAGCCGCGTTTGTACTGGGGTGTGAGCGGGGGCAGTGTGGATTCTATGGTAAGTAATTACACAGCTACAAAAAAATTTCGAAATTCAGATGATTATACACCGGGCGGAAAAAACAACAAACGACCCGATAGAGCACTCAGTGTGTATTGTAATTTAATAAGACGCTATTTTAAAAATACAGTGCCTTTGGTGCTTGGTGGCATTGAAGCATCCCTTCGTCGTGTCAGTCATTATGATTACTGGTCAAATAAGCTCAAAAAGCCGATTTTATTTGATTCTAAAGCGGATATCATGATTTACGGGATGGGAGAAATAGCTTTAGAACAATTAACTCGTGCCATAGACGAAAAGCGAGATTTTAGAGATATACGAGGCGTATGTTATATTGCAAAAGAGCCGGTGTATGAATATATTCAGCTGCCATCCCATCAAGAATGCTTAGATGATAAAGAAAAATATATAGATTTGTTTGATGATTTTTATGATAACAATGACCCTATATCTGCAAAAGGATTATGTCAGCCTGTAGATAACAGGTATCTCATTCAAAACCCTCCTTGTGATTATTTGAATGAAGACGAGATGGATGCTAACTCAAACCTGCCTTTTACAAGAGAACTACATCCTTATTATGCCAAAGAGGGAAAAGTAAAATGTTTAGAGACGATTAAGTTTTCCATTATGACACATCACGGTTGCTGGGGTGAATGTAACTTTTGTGCTATCGGTGTGCATCAAGGACGTACGATTCGAACACGTTCGGAGAAAAATATTTTATCTGAAGCCAAAGATTTTAACAAGTATAAAGATTACAAAGGCATTATCTCCGATGTCGGTGGACCGACGGCAAATATGTACGGATACGAGTGCGGAAAAAAGCTTAAACTCGGCACTTGTGATCATCAGCGTTGTGTGGATGCGAGCCATTTGTGTAAAACTATGAAAGTTGACCATGGGCGTAATATTAACCTTTTACGACAGGTGCGAAAAGTGGAGGGCGTGAGAAAAGCCTTTGTGGCTTCGGGTGTACGGTATGATTTGATTACAGCCGACAAACAACATGGATACAGCTACTTAAAAGAGATGGTAGAACATCATATATCTGGACAGATGAAAGTAGCTCCTGAACATACACAGCAACATGTGTTAGAGTTGATGGGAAAACCGGGAAAACAGACGCTCATTGATTTTAAAAAACTCTATGACAAGCTTAACAAAGAATCAGGAAAGAAGCAGTTTTTGACCTATTATCTTATAGCTGCGCATCCGGGTTGTGAAGAAAAAGACATGCACGAGTTGAAACGATTTACCACAGAAGAGTTGCAAATGAATCCAGAACAGGCACAGGTCTTTACACCGACACCCTCGACCTATTCTGCTGTAATGTATTATACGGAACTCGACCCTAAAACACGCAAGAAAATATTTGTAGAAAAAGATATGAGAAGAAAAGAGAAACAAAAACAGATAGTGGTTGCAAAAGACACTTTTTGTTCAGGGTTTGCTTCTTAGACCTTGGTCTTAAAGATATAAATCTTGTATGTCATTAAGTTGAGAGAATGCTTTGATGTTTTCTCGGAACCTAGGTTTTTAATGCTAAAGCATAACTTAGAAAAAAACTAAATTTTTTTCTGTAACCTAGGCCTTAGTCTTTAAAGACACAAAGCCGGCACTAAAGTACCGGTTCCGAAAAATGTGTATTGCCTCTTAGTCTTTACGGATAGATGTAGCCGTTACAAAGATATAATCTTTGCCCGTAATAGTTACGCGATACTTTTTTTGTTGCAGGTATTTTTTTGCAAATATAACATCCTTATAAAGCAGTCCCATTTCCGAAAAAGCATAGTTTTTCACTCTCGCGCCGTAAATCATTTCACCATCTATCCATCGACAATTTGGAAAGCCCAGTATCATCGCCCCTTCTTTTTTGAGCTGATTTTGTACTATGGACATCAAAAGCTTGTTAAATTCCAAGTTGGAACTTTGCAATGTTCCTATGCTGATGATAAGGTCAAATTTTCCTAAATCAAGTGAGTTTAACTCATTTATATCTGTTACATGTAAAGTGATATTTGACATATTTTTAAATTTTTCTTTTGCTACGGCTATGGCAGATGCACAGTAATCTATACCGACAAGTTCCAAATCATTAAAATTTTCTGCATAGGCTTGTATGGCTTCAAATTCATCACCGCTGTTGACACCAAGGTTTAAAATACGCACTCTTTTGTTTACATGTACATTCTGTAAAGCTTGCATATAATTGTATATAAAAGAAGCTTCTTCATTTTTATGGATTTTTCCAAAAATAGAGTGCTCTCCGTATTTTTCCTCTTTATCCGAGATATTTTTATGAAAACTGATATCTTCGTCAAGTTTTTCATATCGCATAAGTATATAGTTCTCGTCTATAATTTTTGGCGTGAGCATACGGCATTGCAAAAGCTGTGCTAAATCTATCCAGCTTTTATAGCCTCTATAAATATGCTCTATACCGTTACATGTAACACTATTTCCATTATAAAGAGATGTTGCAGTGTCAGGATTGAGCACTTTAAATTCAATTATCTTTTTTGGTTTACATGTAAGAAGGGAAGTTTGCAATATTTTTATGATTTGCATTATTGTTTGGTCTGTAAAGGTTTGCATAGTGAAATTGTATCTACTTCTTCTATAGAATGCAAAAAATGTTCCAACTTCTCTCTTTTCTTACATTATTTTCAGTTTTATTTGTCTACAATAAGCTAAAATATACTAAAAAAGATAAAGAATGCGAATAGATAAATTTTTAAACTCGGTAAATATTACAAAACGGCGTTCCGTTGCACAGGATATGATAAGTAACGGTGTTGTTTTAATAAATGATGTGGTTGCCAAAGCCAGTAAAAATGTGGAAGTAGGTTCTGTTATTACTATAAACTATTTGAATGAATCAAAAAAATATGAAGTTTTGCAAATTCCGACCACAAAATCAACACCAAAATCACTGCAAGACCAGTATATAAAGGAAGTTTCATGACATATGATGAAGCAATAGTACAATTTACATCACTTTTTAATCATGAAATGAGTGATGATGCTATGCGAAGTTTTCTTATCGATATGAAACTGGATGAAACGACTCCCGTGGAAGTTATAGCTGCTGCCGCACATGTAATGCGAAAGCATGCTATCCCATTGCCGATTTCAGAAGAACTCCGAGATAATGCCTTAGATATAGTCGGAACGGGTGGTGATAAAATAGGTAGTTTTAACATCTCTTCAACCGTGGCTTTACTTGTTGCTTCTTGTGGTGCAACCGTTGCAAAACACGGAAGTCGTTCTATTACTTCAAAAAGCGGGAGTGCCGATATGTTTGAAGCACTAGGTGTTCGGCTCGATTTAACTATGCAACAAAGTGCAAAACTCTTGGAAGAGACTGGTTTCACATTTATGTTTGCACAAAACCATCATCCGGCTATGAAATTTATTGTTCCTGTTCGCAGGAGTATTACTGATAAAACTATTTTTAATATACTCGGACCTTTGACAAATCCAGCCGGTGTAAAAAAGTCAATGTTGGGTGTCTTTGACAAAGCTTTTGTGCCAAAAATTGCGCAAGCTCTGCAAATAAATGGTGCTACATCTGCTTTGGTTGTCAGCTCAAATGAAGGGATGGATGAGATTAGCATTAGTGATGTGACTTATGCCTCTTTTTTGAAAGAGGGCGATATGAGGGAATTTATTATTGACCCTCAGGAATATGGCATTAAAAAAGCACCGCTTGAAGCTATCATGGGCGGTGATGCAAGAGAAAACGCCAATATTTTACGAAATATTTTTGATGACACGGCAACAGAAGCACAAAAAGACATCGTCCTTATCAATACGGCAGCATCTTTAATGGTTGATGGTTTGGCACGAGATATACAGGATGGTTTGGAAATGGCAAGAGAAGCTATTGCCAATGCAAGACCGAAAGTGAAATTAAAACAAATCATAGAAACATCAAACAAATTATGAAAACAAATTATGAACTTAGATTAAGTGAACTTGATATTTTAGCAGAAGATATAAGTCGTGATTTTACAGAGGGTGTTGTTATTTTGCAAGGGGATTTGGCCGCAGGAAAAACAACACTTGTAAAAAAAGTGTCGAAAAAACTGGGCTATGAAGAAGAAGTGACTTCTCCTACATTCTCTCTGCAACAGTGCTATGGATACAGACTGTTTCACTATGATATATACAATCATGGACTTGAACATTTTATATCATTGGGAATGCTTGAAGAGTTAGAAAAACCGGGGCTTCATTTTATAGAGTGGGGAAATGATGAGTTGGTAGATATTTTAACATCTGCTGGGATGGAAACAATGACAATAAAAATAGAAAAAATTTCAAATGATGCAAGAGAGTATAAAATATGCACATATTAAAAGCAGTAAATTTACAAAAAAAAATAAAAGATTTAGAAATAGTAAAAGGTATAAGTTTAGAAGTTAAGAGTGGTGAAGTTGTGGGCTTATTAGGTCCTAACGGTGCAGGAAAAACAACAACTTTTTATATGATATGTGGTTTGGTAGAGGCTACTGAGGGCAAAGTTTATTTTGATGATGAAGACTTAATGGGTATGCCTTTGCATGAGAGAGCACTCAAAGGTATAGGATATTTACCTCAAGAAGCTTCGATTTTTAAAGACTTGAGTGTTGAAGACAACTTAATGATAGCTGCTGAAGTCGGCATAAAAGGCAAAGAAGCACAAGAATCACGCATAGTAGAACTGCTTGATATGTTTAATATTGAGCCGATTCGTTACAGAAAAGGTATCAGCCTTAGTGGTGGGGAACGCCGTCGAGTTGAAATCGCTCGTGCACTTGTAAACAAACCGAAGTTTTTACTACTTGATGAGCCTTTTGCTGGAGTTGATCCTATAGCCGTGATGGATATACAAAAAGTTATACAACAACTTGTTTCTTATGACATTGGTGTGCTTATTACTGACCATAATGTAAGAGAAACACTCGATGTTTGTGACAGAGTTTATGTTATGAAAGCAGGTGAACTCCTTGCGCAGGGAACAAGCGCTGAAATTGGGCAAAATGAAGATGTTCGTATGCATTATCTCGGCGAGAGCTTTAAACTGTAAGGGTTTATGAAAATATGGGAGCATTACGACAGACACAGGGAGTTGAAACAAAACACAAGTTATCTAATACCCTGCGTAATTGGCTTCCTATTTTACAGTCAAGCCTGTCGGACTTGGGCGAGGCAATGGCTCCTTTTGTGGTAGCAAATCCTGTTATAGAAGTAAAATCTGGTTTTGAAGAGAATTTTGAAAAAAAAATTCCTAGGAAGGTAATTTCTCGAGCTGTCAGCAACTCTAGAACAGAGCAAATAGAAGCATTGACAATTCAGCATAAATCACTCTATGATGTCTTAGATGAACAACTTGGCTCTCCACTTTTTCCAACGCCAATATCTCAAGAAATAGCCTCTTTTGTCGTTGCAAACTTGGATGATTTTGGCTACTATGAGGGAGATACAGAAGCATTTTGCCAAAAGAATGGTATACAAATAGAGATGTTTGAAAAGGTTCGCCTACGCTTCTTACATGTAGAACCGGTCGGTATAGGTGCTAAAGATTTGGCAGAATCATTTTTGTTTCAGCTTGATAACTCTGAAATTAGTGATAAGGCATACACTTTGTGCGTTCGTATCATAAATGATATGCAAAATATTTATAGTTATTCTAAGGAAACATATTTTAGTGAAGTTATGCATGTTCTTTCTTCATTTAAAAATCCGCCAAACATTGAGTATCAAGAAGAATCTGCGCAAATAATTCCTGATTTGATGATATATTTTAATGATGAACAACAAATAGAAGTCAAGCTCAATGATGCTTATTATCCTATTATAAATATTGACACTGCTTATGGTGTTACACATGAGTTCGTCACTCAAAAAATCAAGGAGGCGAAAAGTTTGGTAGATGCACTTGATATGAGAAAAGCAACACTCTACAAAGTAGGGTTGATGATAGTTGAGTATCAGTATGATTTTTTTATGGGAGGACAAATTATGCCCTTGACGCTAAAAACTTTGGCTGATGAATTTGGGCATAACCCTTCAACAATTTCACGCGCCATTGCAAACAAATACATAGCCTGTGACAGAGGTCTTTTGGCAATGAAAGAGTTTTTTACGACGGCTATTGATGAAGATGTGAGTAATGCGGCAATAAAAGAGTACCTTATAGGACTTGTCAAACAAGAAAATCGACAAAAGCCTTTTAGCGACATGAAACTGTTAGATTTAATTCAAGATAAATTCAAAGTAAAAATGGTAAGGCGTACCATAGCAAAATACCGAAAACAGCTTAATATTGCAGGCTCAAGCGAGAGAAAAAAACTTTACCAATTGGGTGTGTAGTAAATATAAAGACCCCAAATTAAATTACACCCCTAAATTCTAAATTACACAAATTACACCCCTGTGATTGAATATCCACTTTTATGATATACTTCTTAAATGATAAAAGCAAAACAAGGAAAAAACAAAAGAAATGTTTTTACAAATATTTAAGAAAATTGCTACAATTCATAAACTCATTCTGCATATTTATTTAGTTATTAAAAGTGGATATTCAATCACAGGGGTGTAATTGTAATTGGGGGTGTAATTTGGTGTAATTTTTAGCACTAAACACATATGATATAAGTGATACAGACTCTTTACATGTAGAACTAACAAATTATATTAATTATGATTCAAATAGTTTAGATATTGTTCAAATTGAAAGGGAGGTGGCGTGATGAAAGATAAAAATGATGATTTAATTTTTGAAATAAGTGATGATGCATATTTACATAATGTATTATTTTTAATCAGTTTGGGAGTAATAATGTTTTTTATATTATATTTTCAAACAAGCGAAAAAAGTTTTATTGACAATATAGCAGGTGTATTAGTAATTTATATTTTTGTTAAAAGCATAAGAAAGTTTTATCAATTTTTTATGAAAAAAGAGATAAAAATTCTATTTTATAAAAATAAGATTTTAAAAGTTAATTTGAGCAGAGAGTTAAAAATTGATAAAATTAATGAAATATATAAATTTTCAACAATCATTTTACCTAGTGGAGCAGGATATAAAAAAATAAAGAGGGTAAGCATTTTGCAAAAAATCGCTACTATTTTACTTCTATGGCTTTTTATTCCATTATCTTTATTGCAAAATATATTGCTATCTATTTATTATAAAAAAATAGCAATACAAAAACTATTAATACTTATAGGAAACAATGATGACGAAGTTATAATAATTCCTATCCCATACCATGATAAAGAAAAATATAAAAAGTTGAATGACTACTTCAAGACGTATCTAAATACAGATATCAACAACTTACAAACAAACTATTTTGTACCACAAAAAGGATAAAACATGGCAGATTCACAATTCACACAAAAAAATTACACCCCAAAATTACACCCCTGTGATTGAATATCTGTGATTGAATATCCACTTTTATGATATACTGCTTAAATAATAAGAGTAGAAGAACGAGGAAGGAACAAAAAAGTGCCAACAAGACTAAGAGTTGATTTAGCAGGTTATCATCATATCATAAACAGAGGTGTAAACCGTTGTGATATTTTTAATAACGATGAAGATAAAGAGATGTTTTTACAAATATTTAATAAAACTGCTACTATTCATAAAGTCGTTTTGCATGATTACTGCTTGATGGATAATCATTACCATTTACTGATAGAAACTACAAAAGAAAATCTTTCTACCCTTATGCGAACTCTGAATGCAAATTATGCAAAATATTTCAACAAAAAATATACAAGAAGCGGGCATCTATTTCAAGATAGATATAAATCTAAATATATCATATCTGAAAATTATCTCTACACTCTCATCCGATATATAGAAAATAATCCTCTTGAAGCATCTATAAGGGATAAAGTAAGTCAATACCCCTATACACTTTCATATTTATTATTTAATCATAAAACTTATTACCCATGCTGTAATGAATCGCTACTAATAAAAGAATTTGATATAACAACATTGAATGAATTTTTAGGCGAACCACTCAATCAAAAAGAACTCCAATACCTGAAAAATAAAACGGAACAAAAAATCTATAAACTAAACAACGGTATTAAAATCTCACAATTAAAAGATTTTCAAGAACATTTTTATAACATATCTACAAAATTAGATAGAAATCTAGCAATTGTTAATGCTTATGAAGATGGATACACACAAGTTAGTATAGCTACATATTTAGGTTTGTCAACATCTTTAGTTAGTAAAGTTATTAAAAGTGGATATTCAATCACAGGGGTATAATTCGTAATTGCAATTTATTGTGACCATTTTGTAATATGTTGGAGTTATACTTGCAATAAATAATGCAAAGGTTGTTTTGAAAAATGCAAGAGACTACTACTGTACGGTCTATATTTATTTCAGATATACATCTGGGTACAAAATTTTCTAAAGCTGAAATTTTATTAGACTTTATCAAAGAGTATGAGTCCGAAAACCTTTATTTGGTTGGCGATATAATAGACGGTTGGGCTATAAAAAGAAAATTTGTTTGGAAACAGTCACATTCTGATGTAATTCAAAAAATATTGCGAAAAGCCAGAAAAAATACAAATGTATACTTTATAGCAGGCAATCACGATGAATTTTTGCGTCCTTTCATTCCTATAATTCTAGGCGATAGATTGCAAATAGAAAATGAAATGAATTATGAAGATTTACATGGTAATAAATTTTTAATCACACATGGAGATTTTTTTGATTCTATTACAATGACAAAAAAATGGTTGGCTGTTTTAGGTGATTATGGGTATGATTTACTTTTGCATTTAAATGGTATAGTGAATTTTTTTAGAAGATTGTTCGGTATTAAAAAATACTGGTCTCTTTCAAAATATGCAAAAGACAGTATTAAATCATCTGTATCTTTTATATCTGATTTTGAAGGTATTTTAGCTGCACATGCCAAAAAGAACAACTATGATGGCGTGATTTGTGGGCATATTCACAAAGCAGAGTTGAGAGATATAGATGGTGTGAAATACCTTAATTCTGGTGATTGGGTTGAGAGTTGTACTGCTGTAGTTGAAACATTGGAGGGCGAATGGAAAATAATCAATTTCCAACAGAAATAAGTTTGTGCCTCTCTGGAGGGGCTGGTCGTGGTGCATATCATTTAGGTGTCATCTCAGTCTTAGAAGAAAACGGTATAAAAATAAAAGCTGTGAGTGGTACGAGCATCGGCGCCCTCATCGGTGCATCTCTCGCCTGTGGTAAAAGTGCGGCATATATTTTTGAAGTGATGCAATCAAAAGAGTTTCGTTCTGTTTTTCAACTCTCCTTAGGTCATGGCTATCTCTTTAAGCTCAATGTTAATGCGACAGTTGTAAATAAACTTATAGACAAAGAGAGTTTTGAAGCACTTGATATACCTTTACATGTAACGGCTTGTGATGTAAAAAATGAAAGTCCAATTTATTATGATAGTGGCAAAGTTTTTAAAGAAGCAGTCTTAGCATCTTGTTCTGTTGCTCCGCTTTTCAGTCCTGTACATGTAAAGGACACTCTTGTTGTAGATGGTGGACTAGTAGACAACTTTCCCGTAGAACAACTACAACAATATGAGTACCCAATAATCGGCATTAACCTTTTTCCTAAGCATAAAGAGGTTCCAAAAACTATATTAGGATGGCTAAAAAAGAATATACACATAGCTTGGCAGTCAAAATATACGGCTAAAAAAGAACTCTGTGATATATATTTGTGTAGTGAAAAATTGCTGAATATAAAAGTATTTTCATTTAAAAATATAGACAAAGCATATATACTCGGAAGAGAAGATATGGAAGAAGTGTTGTCACATAGCCCTTATGCAGTCTAAAGATAAGAAATGCTACAATAAGAGACAATTTAAGAGCTAAGGATATGTTATGGAGTGTGAATTTCCTACGATTAACTCAAATATGGATGAAGTAAAAGAGATTTTTGACAATGTTAAAACTATTGCAGTGTTAGGACTTTCACCGGATGAAAGTAAAGATAGTCATAGGGTGGCTAAATATCTTCAGTCTCAGGGCTATAAAATAGTGCCTGTATACCCAAAAGGTGAGACTATTTTAGGTGAAAAAGTTTATACATCTTTAGCAGATATTCCTTTTGTCGTCGATATGGTTGATATTTTTAGAAAAGCTGCTGCTCTTGACGCCATAGCTGATGCTTGCATTGCTCGTGGTGATGTAAAAGTATTTTGGGCACAAAAAGGTATAGTAAATAATAAAGCGGCTCAAAAAGCACAAGATGCTGGCATGAAAGTGGTACAGAATCAATGTAGCATGGTTGATCACAGAAACCTTCAGGCATAATATTGATAGCATTACAAAAAATAAAAGATGCACAGCATCGTATCAAAGATGTTGTTGTCAACACCCCCTTTTCTTATGCTCCTTATTTAAGTGAAATCGCTACATGTAATGTCTACTTAAAAAAAGAAAATCTACAAATTACTGGTGCATTCAAACTTCGTGGCGCTTATAATAAAATAGCCACTTTATCTCTAAAGCAAAAAGAGTGTGGTGTTGTAGCCGCAAGTGCAGGAAATCATGCACAAGGAGTTGCTTACTCTGCGGCAGCTTTTGATACTAAAGCTGTCATCATAATGCCGGAATCTACGCCGCTTACAAAAATAGACGGAGTGAAACATTTTGGTGCAGAGGTAATTCTTGCAGGCTCAAACTATGATGAAGCTTATGCCTATGCAAAACAATACGGAGAAAAACATCATTTGACTTTTGTACATCCTTTTGCAGATGAAGAAGTAATGGCGGGACAGGGCACGGTTGCGCTGGAAATTCTAGAGAAATGCCAAGAACTTGATGCGGTGTTGATTCCTGTCGGTGGAGGTGGGCTTATTGCTGGTATGGCAAGTGCAATTAAAGCTATAAACCCTGATATAAAAGTAATCGGCGTCAGTGCCAAAGGCGCACCGGCATTTAAAAATTCTTTTGATTTGAAAGAACCTGTCGATTCTATAAGTGTAAGAACAATAGCTGACGGCATTGCCGTACGCGATACTTCCTCTATTACACTCAAACATGCACTAGAATGTGTAGATGACATAATCAGTGTTGATGATGAAGAGATAGCCAGTGCAATTTTGTTTTTACTTGAAAAACAAAAACTTGTTGTAGAAGGAGCTGGTTCTGTTGGTGTTGCTGCTTTACTGCATCATAAGCTCCAATATTTAAATGGCAAAAATGTTGCAGTTGTATTAAGCGGTGGCAATATGGATGTGACACTTCTTTCTGTTATTATTGAAAAAGGTCTTTTAAAATCTCATCGTAAAATGAAACTTACTGTTACTTTAGTTGACAAACCGGGATCACTGATGCGTTTTACCCAAATATTGCAAGAACTCAATGCAAATATTGTGCATATTTCTTATGATAGAACTTCTATATCGCTAGATTACGGTGATGCAAATGTTACTGTGCATATGGAAACAAAAGGTCAGCAACATCAAGAAGAAATTAAAGAGGCTCTTGTTAAAGAGGGCTATTTAAGAGACCTATAAAGGAAAATCATAGAATGAAGATTATCAAAAAGCAAAGTATTAATAAACCAGTTATTGTTCTGAAAATTTTAGAAAATAGAAATTTAGTTGCAATAGATAATGATACAACAATTCGTTTTATGAATAGCGATACCTTAGAGTTGATAGGTGGTTTTAAGGCTAAAATTCATCATGATCGTTATAAAGACGATATTGTAGCTATAGATAATACAGGAGAGTATCTTGCTACAATAACAAGTGATGCAAAAAAATCTCTTTTGATAAATGCTAAAACAAAAAAGCCAATAGCACAAGTAGCGAGACATCAAGGAGAAGTTTCATGTGTGGGCATAGATCCTAAATCTCAGTATATGTTTTCATGTGGGGAAGATGGCAAAACTTTTGCAGTAGATATTGCAAGTGGAAGACTTGTATTTACATTACCTGGACATGCAGACACTATAAATGATATCGCTTTTTCTCAAAATGGCAATTGGGTAGCTGTTGCGAGTTATGATAGAAAAATTTCTCTTTATAATCTTGTTACAATGTCTCCAAAAGAGAAATTAAAATCACATTCAAAACCAGTAATGAAATTGAAGTTTTTTGGAAAAAACAAGCTTTTAAGTATTGACAAAAATTCATCAGCCATAATTTGGGATATATATACTTCTAAGGTCGTAGCAAGATTACAAGGCATTCATGATGATGTTGTTTTTCTAACGATTAGTGGAGATAGTAAATTTTTATTTTTAGGAACTAAATTAGGTTATATTATTTTATATGATTTAAATACTTATGAACAATTATCACAAAGTTATATAAAAAGTGTTTCTCCTATAACAAGATTAAGTTTTGATACACTTCATAACCATTTAATTATTGGTACTGACGATGGATTTATCTCTTTTTATGATATTTATGAAGGAAAAGATCAATTAATGGATCTTTTAAAACAACGAGATTTTGATGGCATTCAACAGGCTGCGAAAGAAAATCCTATTTTGGCATATACAGAAATTTATCATATGGCATCAAATTTTTGGGAAAATAGTTTAGAAAAAGCAAAACTTTTTTTACAAAAAGGTGACAAAGAAAAAGCACATTTACTTTTGAAAAATTTTGAAAAAATTCCAGGAAAAAAACAAGTCATACAAAAATTATTCACAGAATATGAACAATTTGAAAAATTTGTTACTCATGCTAAATCTGGGAAAATTGCCTTAGCTTATGGTTTGGCAAATGTTTTTAAAACATATCAGACTTCTAGTATTTATAGAGCTTTAGAAAAACAATGGAAGCAAACATTTCTAGCCGCAAGAAAGTATGCACTTGATCCAAGAGGCATGGATAAAGCAAAAGAGATTTTAGCTCCATATAGAGGTGTGGCAGAAAAGACGATACTTATTCAAGATTTATTGACAAAAGGAAATATTTATAAACGCTTTAGAGAAGCATTAGGGCAGCAAAATTTTCGTATTTGTTCTGAATTGATTAATCAATATGCTTTTTTAAAAGAATTTCCTGAGTATGATAAAATAATGCAATATGCAGATAATGTTTATATGAAAACTCAAGAAGCTATTAAGAAAAATGATTATGCTAGTGCAAGCAAGCTATTGAGAATTTTAACAGATTTTAATGATTTCAAAGATGAGGCCATCAATATGCGTAAAGAACTTGAGCAAAAACAAGCATTTTTTATGGCAGTTAGAAATGAAGATAGAAAAGCAGCTTATAATCTTTTAGATAAATATGAAGAGTTACAAGATACAAAAGAGGGAAATATACTTGAGCGTGAATGGGAAGATATAATGCAAAAAGCAAAAAGTTTTGCTGTAACTGGAAATATTACAGGACTGAAACAAGTTTTAAAAGAATATTTTCTTATATCTTCAAAAATGCTTGCTATAGGAAATATGTTTTCATGGTGTTATTTGGTACAATTAGAAAAAGCAATTAAAACACAAAAAGAGAGAAAATCCATTGAAAAAGGGATTAAAAATTATGTTTTGTTTTTTGGCATTACAGATGCAATAGAAACATTTTATGAAATATTTCGTAAACAATACAAAGAGAGTAAACTTTCTTTAGATAATTTACCTAGTGGTTCTCTTAAAATGTGGCGACCATCTATGGTGGTTGATTCAATTCTAGATTAATATTTTATATGTATACTCTTTTTTAACCTCAATTATAGCTCCTCTAAAGTATAATTAGCAAATTTTTAAAATTACATATTATTTACAGGAGACTTTTTATGCAAATTAGTGGCGCACAGATGGTCATTGAAGCTTTAATTGCAGAAGGCGTAGACACAGTTTTTGGCTACCCGGGTGGGGCGATTATGAATGTCTATGACGAAATCTACAAACAAGACAAATTTCAACACATATTAACTCGTCATGAACAAGCAGCAGTCCATGCCGCAGAAGGGTACTCAAAAGCTAGCGGAAAAGTCGGTGTATCCATGATAACAAGTGGTCCCGGGTTTACAAATGCAGTTACGGGCTTAGCGGATGCTTATATGGATTCTATTCCTTTAGTCGTTATTTCAGGTCAGGTTCCAATGAGTTTGATTGGGACAGATGCCTTTCAAGAAATAGATGCGGTAGGCATTAGCCGTTCTTGTACTAAACATAACTATTTAGTAACGGATGCAAAAGATTTACCGCGTGTCCTTAAAGAGGCTTTTTACATTGCAAGAACCGGTCGCCCAGGTCCTGTACATGTAGATATTCCAAAAGATGTGACTGCTCAGATTGCAGAGTTTGATTATGATGTCAAACTAGATTTAGAGACATATAAACCACATGTAAAAGGAAATCCTCGTCAAATAAAAAAAGCGATGGAAGCCATAGCTAATGCAAAGCGTCCTCTGTTTTATCTTGGCGGTGGTATTATTAACTCTAATGCAGCTAATGAAGTAAGAGACTTAGTGCATACTACGGGGATTCCTGCAGTTGAGACTTTTATGGCTCGGGGTACACTTTCTTATGATGATAAACTACTTATAGGAATGCTTGGTATGCATGGTTCGTATGCTGCAAATATGGCTATGAGCGAAACAGATATGGTCATAGCTCTTGGTGCTAGATTTGATGACCGTGTTACAGGAAAGCTAAGCGAATTTGCTAAAAATGCAGGAGTTATACATGTAGATATAGATCCCGCAAGTATTTCTAAACTTGTTAATGCAAACTATCCTATTGTTGGTGACATAAAAAATGTTGTTGTCGAGATGTTAAAGCATGTTCCTATGATAAAGAGTGATAACTATGAACCATGGAGAGAAACAATAGAAAATTTTGCCCAGTTACATCCACTTACATTTCATGAAGATAGTGAACGACTTAAGCCACAATGGGTTATAAAAAGAGTAGGAGAATTGCTTGGTGATGATGCAAATATTTCAACAGATGTCGGACAACATCAAATGTGGACTTCACAGTTTTATCCGTTTACAAGACCTCGTCAGTTTATAAGTTCTGGTGGACTTGGAACAATGGGCTTTGGTTTTCCGGCTGCTATAGGTGTTAAAGCTGCTAGCCCTGAAAAAACAAGTATTAACTTTACGGGAGACGGTTCTATATTAATGAACTGCCAAGAGTTGATGACTGCAGTTGAGAAAAAACTGCCAGTTATAAATATCATTTTAAACAATAACTTTTTGGGGATGGTTCGTCAATGGCAGACACTTTTTTATGACAAGCGTTACAGTGAAACTGACCTTTCAGTCCAACCAGATTTTGTGAAATTAGCTGAAGCTTTCGGTGGTATAGGGTATAGAGTATCTACAAAAGAAGAATTTGATGTGGCATTAAAAGAGGCTATTGAGAGAAATATTGTTGCATTTATAGATGTAAAAGTTGAAAGATTGGAAAATGTTATGCCCATGGTTCCATCAGGTGGAAGTCTGTTTAATATGATGCTGTTAGAGAAAAAGGAGAGTAAATAATGAATGACAATAATGAAAGAAGAGTAGTTTCAGTTATCGTTGTGAATGAGGCAAGTGTATTGTCCCGTATTACAGATCTCTTTTCTGGGCGTGGCTACAACATCACTTCATTGACTGTTGCTCCAATTCCTGAGAGTAAATATTCTCGTTTAACAATTGTAACTTCTGGCTCTATCCGAGTTATAGAACAAATTACGAAACAGCTTCATAAACTCATTCCTGTTTTACGCGTATATGAACATTCTGATTTGGTAGAAAAAGAGATGGCACTTGTTAAATTTCCAATTACAGAAAATTTGAGCGATATTAGCGCTATTTGTAACGCGTATAATGGAAAAATAGTGAATGTCGGGAATGATGTAATCATTACAATGGTTGCAGATGAGCCAAAAAGAGTTGATCATTATCTTGAAGCCATTAGAAAATACAATCCAAAAGAGATAGTACGAAGTGGCGCTGTAGCCTTAGAGAGATAATCAGATGAAACTGAGTGAAATTACTTCAGTATTAGACTGTGATTTTCAAGGCAAAGATAGAGAAATCATTGGTATAAATACGCTTAAAGATGCAAAAGAGCATGAAGTCTCTTTTGTCTCAAATTCAAAATATGTAAAAGATCTTGAAACGACAAAAGCGGCAGCCGTTATAATTTCTGAAAATTTAGCAGATAAACTTCCTGTTACATGTATACCTCTTGTTACAAAAAATCCTTATTGGTCAATGGCTGTCCTTTCAAAATATTTTGCACCTCCAATAGAAGATAATTCACTAGGCGAACCAAAAATAGGAAGAAACTGCCAAGTTTCTACGAAAGCAGAAATAGCAAAAGGTGCTATTATTGGTGAAAACTGTATTATTTTAGCACATGCTTATATCGGAACAGAAGCTGAAATAGGAAATAATACTACTATATATCCGAGTGTTACAGTTTATAGAGACTGTAAAATTGGGAATGATTGTATAATTCATGCAAATACGGTTGTGGGTTCAGATGGATTTGGTTTTGCTACGAATGAGAAGGGTGAACATAAAAAGATTTACCAAAACGGTAATGTAATGATTGAAGATGATGTTGAGATAGGAAGTAATGTCAGTATAGACAGGGCTGTATTTGGCTCTACTGTAATTAAAAAAGGTTCTCGTATAGACAACCTTGTACAGATTGGGCATAACTGTGAAGTCGGTGAATATAGCGTTCTAGTATCACAGGTTGGGCTTGCCGGTTCAACAAAACTTGGTAGAAATGTTGTTATGGGTGGTCAAGCAGCGGCAGCAGGGCACCTTGAAATTGCTTCATTTTCTACTTTTGCAGCACGCAGTGGAATAACGAGAAATATTAAAGAACCTGGAAAGACATATGCAGGTTTTCCACTTATGGATCATAGATTATGGCTTAAACTTCAGGCAAAACTTGCTAGACTTATTAAGTGAAAAAATAACAAGGAGTTAACATGTCAAAATCAATCCCATTAAATGGAACAAAAAATGGTGTTATATCAGTAAAAAAAATTAATGAGCCATATGGTTCAGGAAGTGGTACTGTAGCAAGTGTTGGAATTTCTCTCTCAGGTGATGCAGAAAATCCGGAATGGAAAGTTCATATTCCATTAAAGAATTTAGATGAAGTTATTAAGGCTTTATCGGAACTAAAGTAGGTGAAAACCTACTTTTTTTTGAGTTCTTGAACAAATGCATCAATTCTCTTAATACCTTCTCTTATACTGGCAATTCCAGTAGCAAAACTAAATCTAAAATATCCTTCACTTCCAAAACCAACACCTGGAACAACAGCGACACCCGTAGAAGCTAAAAGATCTTTGGCAAACATAAGAGAATCTTTGCTTACTTCTTGAATATTTACAAACAAGTAAAATGCACCATCTGGCTTTAAAACACTCAGTCCATCTACTTCATTGAAGAGTTTTACTGCTTCATCACGACGCTTGATAAACTCTTTTCTCATCATTTCAATGTCTTCATCTGCACTACCGTCAAGTCCTGTAATCGCAGCATGTTGTGTCATAGTATTAACATTGGAAGTACTTTGAGATTGTAGTTTTTTTGTTGCTTGTATGATTTGAGTATGATGTGCAGCCATATAGCCAAATCTCCATCCTGTCATAGCTACAGACTTACTTAAACCATTAATTGTAATTGTTCGTTTGAACATATCTTCACTCACCGCTGCAACGGAGGTAAATTCACCCTCATAAATAAGTTTTTCGTACATCTCATCACTAGCAACAAGAACGCTTGTACCCTTCAACACTTCAGCTAAGGCAGTAAGCTCTTTTTTTGAATAAATTGCTCCCGTAGGATTTGATGGTGTCGTTAAGACGAGCATTTTTGTTTTAGATGTTAACGCATTTTTTAACTGTTCGGGCGTAATTTTAAATGCAGTGGCATCACTTGTTGGTATCTCAACAACTGTTCCATCAAAATATCTCACAAGCTCAGGATAAGTCACCCAATAAGGAGCAGGAATGATTACTTCATCACCTTTTTCAATTGTTACGGAAAAAAGATTGAATAAAGAGTGTTTTGCTCCATTATTTATAATAATTTGATTTGGTTTATAAATAAGATTGTTGTCTCTTTGAAGTTTAGTTGCAACAGCCTCTTTGATTGCAGGAATTCCATCAACAGCAGTATATTTAGTAAAACCGTTATTTATTGCATCTATTGCAGTATCTTTGATAACTCTAGGCGTATCAAAATCCGGTTCGCCGGCTGAAAAACTAAGGATGTCTTTTCCCTCAGCTTTTAACTCTTGGGCAAGAGCAGTAATCGCTATTGTTATTGACTCAGATAGTTTATCTATGCGTTTTGCTAGCATTTAAACCCTTTAAATAATATATTTGAAGAATTATACTAAAAAATTTATGTATATTAGTTGAGAAAAGAATGGAAAATTAATTTTTCATTGATTTTATAAAAGAATCATAAATGTATTCAAGCTCTAAATCTTGATCAAGAAGGTCTTTGTTCTCTTTTACTAAAATATGTTCAAGTATTGCAACTCTTTTAAGGAGATATTCAAACATTTCTTTATTTATATCAGGAAGCATATTGTGCATAAAAGGATCTTTGCACCTTCCTTTCTCGATGATATGTGCAGGAATACCAATAGCAGTTGAACAGTCCGGTACTTCTTTTACAACGACAGAATTAGCACCAATTTTTGCATGTTCGCCTATGGTGATATTTCCTAGAATTTTTGCACCTGCACCAATGACTGCACCTTGCCTTACCGTTGGATGACGCTTTCCATGGGTCAAAGAAACACCACCTAGAGTAACTCCTTGATATATTAACACATCATTTTCTATAATACTAGTTTCACCTATAACAACACCAAAACCATGGTCAATAAAAACTCGCTTCCCAATCACCGCGGCAGGGTGAATGTCGATGTTTGTGAGTATTTGATTTAAACCCATAATGATTCTTGCAGTTCTTTTAAAATTTGCTTTATAAAGTTTATGCGCTATTCTATACCATGCAACTGCCCAAACACCGGGATAATTAAATAAAAAATCAATTTTTGAATTGAGCGCAGGATCATTTTTATATGCATTTGAAAAATCTTCTTTTATTTGTGCAAATATTCCCATAATAATCCTTAGTTTGTTGTTCTTAAATAGCCGTTTTGATATAAAAATCTTTCTAGTTGTGCAAGTGTATCATTTTTTTCTTTTTCTGTAATAAAGCTACTCTTTTCAAGTTTACTTTTAAGCTGATTTAATATTTCATCTTTGTTATATCCAATTGATGCAAGTATGTCCAAAATGGTTTTGGACTCGATTGCGTTTGTAATGTTATAGTCTGTATCATTTATTTGGATTGTATATTCATTTGGATGCGTAAACAAATTGTGATTCATGCCTAATGTTTCTTGGTAGGCACCGACATTGAAAAAAGCTAAAAAATAATCTTCTTCATCAAGGTTTACATCATGCAAATATAATGGTTTATCTGGATTAAATCCTATTTCTCCATCACTATCACAGGTAATGTCCCAGAGTGAAGCTGCTCTTAAAGGTGTAGTATTTAAATGGTGAATCGGCATTACTGGGAAGTGCTGACCAAGCCCCCAGTAATCAGGTAAACTTTGAAATATTGAAGCATTTATTAAATAGCGTTCTTGCAGTTTTACTTGTAATTGTTCCAGTTCATTTGTCGGATTTGCCGATTTTAAATAAAGTGCTTTTTTTATAATATTATGCACTAAAATTTCTGCATTGGAACGGTCTTGTAAATCAATATATCCTAAATCAAAAAGAGTAAATAGCGACTCCATATGGTCAAGTGCATCGTGTAAATACTCTATGCAATTTGCGTTATTGAGTAATCTGTTAAGTTCTTTTAGTTCTTCAATTAAAGGAGGGTTAATGTCTTTAAAATCCAAGAGTTTTTCTTGATAATCTTGTGTGAAAAGTTCTAAAACAGGGGTAATGAGTACAGCATGAGAAGCAACAATAAATCTTCCTGATTCGGTAAATATATCTGGATGTGTAACATTTTTTGCATCCATAATTTCACCGAGTAAAAAGACAACAGAGCTTGAAAACTCGTCTATAGAGTAGTTGCGTGCATATGATTTTTCATGTTGATCATATTCCACTGCCAAGCCACCACCGATATTTATACTTGAAAGTGCTTCTGCACCCATTTTTTTAAGTTCCGCATAAATGTTTCCAGCTTCTCTCAATGCTTTTTTAAGTGGTGCAATATCTGACATTTGCGAACCTATATGAAAATGAATCATCGTCAGTTGTTGGATTATATTTGCTTCTTTTAAGAGTTTTATAGCTTCAATGATTTCTGTGGAAGTAAGTCCAAATTTTGCATCCATTCCGCCACTTTTTGCCCAAATTCCACTCCCTGTACTATGCAGTCTAACACGAATGCCGATATTGGGAATTTGTAAATTACTTTTTGAAGCTATTGCAATAATTGTTTCAAGCTCATTTAATCCTTCAATAGTTACAGTAATATTTTGACCACTTTGTGCTGCCATAAAACTCAGTGTGAGCATCTCTTCATCTTTAAAACCATTGACTGTTATATTGGCGCCATTGCGTGTTTTGCTCATTGCCAAAATCAATTCAGCTTTACTTCCGGCTTCCAACCCATAGTTATATTTTTTACCTTGTGCTGAAATCGCTGCAACGACTGCTGGGAATTGATTGACTTTGAGAGGAAAAACAGCATGGAAATTGCCTTTGTAAGCATTTTCTTCAATAGCTTTTTCAAAGTAATTATAAAGTGTCTTAATTTGCCTTTTGATTAAATGTGGAAACCTGAGAATAAGCGGACCTTTGACATCATCTGTGCGTATAGTATTAACTATTTCAAATAAAGAAGGCATTGATTTATAATTAAGTTTTATTTCACCGTCTTCTATTATAAAATTTTTGTTTGCCCAAATGTCAAGACCGAAATTATTCAAAACTTTTTATCCTTTGAGTTTTTGATGAAAATATTTATCAATATCAAAATATATTTCACCACTTCTATTTTTAAAAGTAAGCAAACTTTTATTTAAATCTTTAATGCTTTTAACACCCATAACAGCTAAAATAGTTTTCATGCTTTTTAAAAGATTTTTATGGTAATTACCAATTTCTATACCTTGTTTTACAACAAGATACGAGGCTCTCTTTTTCGGGTCTTGTGTTGCCATACCGACAGGGCAAACATGCGTTCCGAAGCCTGAACACATACGGGCCCTTATACATCCGCCACTCATCATAAATCCTCGTGCTATGCCAACTGCATCTGCGCCCATGCACAGTGTAATAACAACATCATCTGGTGTCAGTATTTTCCCACTAGCAATAATTTTAATATCTTCTCTTAAATTATGTTTTTTGAGTGTTGTATCTAAAATATATAAGGCATTTGGAGTTGTAAGTCCAACAGATTCCATGAGTTCGAGTGGAGCTGTTGCACTACCGCCTTCACCACTGTCAACAGTAATAAAATCAGGGGTATGACGACCTTCTTGCTTTCTTTGTGCTATTTTAAATGCCAAATTATTTACTGCATCTGCATCTGAAATAACAATTTTAAAACCAACCGGTTTTTGAGATAATTTTTGCAATTTTTCAACAAAATCCAGTAAGTTCTCAGTTGTATCGGCATAAGGAAATCGGTTTGGAGAAAAAATATTTTTTCCCTCTTGGACACCTCGGTAGTATGCTATATCTGCAGTTACTTTCGCTCCGGCGAGTTTTCCACCAGTTTGTTTTGCTCCTTGAGCAATTTTTATCTCTGTCATACGGCAAAACTTCATTACTTTTTGATACTTTAGTGCATCAAACTTGCCATTTTTATCTCTCACACCATAAAGACCTGAACTCATTTGAAAAATAATATTAGGTAAACTTTTGGGAACTGACTCTGGAAAGTTTTCAATCGATGCCTTCCAATTAACTCGGAAAAGGGCGTGTGTCGCTGTATCGTAAATATAAGTATTTTGAGTTTTTTTATTTAAAAGAATAGTTCTGTACCATTTGATTGCCACAGCATGGTTAAAAAAGAAGGTGCCTATTTTAAATGCAATTTCTGCTAAAGGTTTGCTTGTGACGATTTCTAAGTATTGTGCATTATCAAGATTAGGCTTGAGTGTAAAAAGATGGTTAGATGTTAAAGAGCCTTCGCCTGTGTTGATTGTTAGATTTGAGTTCATACCTGCTAGGCTAAAAGCCCGTATAGCCTCAGGACTAAGAGAACCATCACTCATAGCTGAACGGATAATAGGTGTAGCACAAACAAAAGGAATTTCTCTGTTTTTTCCGAATATAACAGAGGTGTCATCATCTACTTCATCATCATTTAAAACACTTAATGCATGCTTTATGACGAATCTTGAACCTGAAAAAGGCTGTAGTACCGAAAATGATTTATAATTTGGTTTGTCTTTTGCAGCTGTATATACCCAGTCTACTTTATCTTTAGATTCATAAAATGTTTCATCAGCAAAATATTGTCGCAGGGGTTCTCTTAATGCCTCAAAAAGGTAGCGCATCCTCCCTATGACTGGATAGTTAATTAACAGTGCATGCTGCCTTTGTACAAATTTGTCATATACATAAAGCATCACAATTCCAAGCAATGCAGCTAAGATAAAAAATTCAATAAAATTTATAAAAAAATACCACATTTCTTGAAGTAAACTCATCTAAAAATCTTCTTTTTTAATAATAAACTCTGTTTTTTCTTCTAAATCTTTGATCCAAATAGTTCCCTCATTCATCTCATTTGTTCCTATGACACAACAATAATGTGCATTTATTTTATTGGCATTTTTGAGGTGATTTTTTAAATTTCTTGCTTTATAGTCACATACGGCTTTATCTGTAGCTCTTTTTTTATGTGTTAAAGAAACAATAGTATCAACTGCTTCTTCATCCATAGCACCGAGATAATACCCTTTTCTTGATTCCTCAGGCATTTTTATAAGTTCTAAAAGTCTCTCAATACCCATAGCAAAACCAACAGCAGGAGTAGGGCGTCCGTCTAAAAATTCTACAAGTCTGTCATATCGTCCACCACCGGCAATAGCGCTTTGACTCCCTATGTTGTCACTGACAAATTCAAAAGCAGTTTTTGAGTAGTAGTCCAACCCACGCACCAAATTAGTATCTATTTCATAACTGATGGCATTATCATTAAGTATTTTTTTCAGTTTTTCAAAATCACTTTTGCAACTTTCACATAGGGCATTGATAAGTTTGGGTGCATTTTCATACAAAGATTGACATTTTTCATTTTTACAATCAAGTACACGAATAGGATTTGTGCTTTTTCTGCGTTTACAATCTTGACATATCTCCTCTTCTACACTCTCTATAAAAGTAACAAGACTTTCACGATATTGCGGCATACAGTTATTGTCACCCAAAGAATTAAGTTGCAATCGGTACCCGATACCGAGCTGTTTTAAAATATCGGCAACCATCATAATCATTGTAGCATCTTCATAGACACTTGCAACGCCAAAACTCTCAACCCCAAACTGATGAAACTCTCTTAATCGTCCTTTTTGCGGTCTTTCATAACGAAACATCGGTCCATAGTAAAAAAATCTATGAATACCGCCCGCACGGTCAAGTTTGTTCTGTATAAAAGCTCGTACAACCCCAGCTGTTCCCTCAGGACGAAGACAAACATCATTTTCACCTTTGTCAATGAATTGATACATCTCTTTACCGACTATGTCACTACTCTCACCAACACTACGTTTAAAAAGTGCCGTCTCTTCTAAAAGAGGTGTTTCTATATAATGAAAACCATATTTTTTAGCAATATCTGTTGCAACCTCTAAAAAATAAGTAAATCGTTTATACTCATTTTCATTAAGTATATCATTCATGCCTCTGAGTGATTTAATCATACTGTTGTTTCCTTTTTATCAATTAATATTGTTTAATATTTGAGTTGTAATTTCATCTCTTGATTTTGTTGCATCAATCTCAATAAGTTCTATATTGAGCAGTTGTGCAGCTTTTATAATGTTTTCTTGAATTTGCAACAAATACTCACTGCCTCGAAGTTCTATGCCATCAAGCTCTTTTTGTGAAAGTCGATATTCAAGCTCTTTTTTTGTTAAACGCAGTAAAAATACTTTTTGCGGATAGATTTTTTTTGTTGCAAAATCATTGAGTGTTACTAGGTCTTTTGTTTCTATATCTCCCTGTATCAAAGCATAGGCAACACCGCTTACAGCACTTCTGTCCGATATAATCAAGTTGTGTAGATTTGGTTGAATAACTTCTTTTACATGTTCGGCTCTGTCGGCTAAAAATAGAAGAAATTCTGCTCTTTTGCTTTGTGTTTTAGCACTGAGTACGAGTTCTCGAATTTCTTTGCCTATTTTTGTACCTCCTGGTTCTTTAGTAATCACAGCATTTGGAAAATGATTGTTTAATGCCGTAATTTGTGTGCTTTTACCGGCCGTGTCAATACCTTCAATAGCAATATACATCAGTTGAGACTCCCTATGATTTGTTGTACTTCTTTTGGTAGTAAATGTTCTGTTTTTCCATGAAATTTTAATAAATTTCTTACAATCGAAGAACTAATAAAAGCATGTTTGAGCTTTGGCATCAAGTAGACGGTTTCTATCGTTTCATCAAGAGAATTATTTAAATACCCTAGTTGCAGTTCATACTCAAAATCACTCACGGCACGAAGTCCTCGTATAAGTACGCCTGCATCATGTTCATGTGCAAGTTCAACTGTAAGATTATTAAAGCCTACTACTCGAACTTCGTCTAAATTTTTTATAGCAATTTTTACCATGTGAATTCTTTGTTCAAGTGTAAATAATGGGTTTTTATCTTTTGACTCGGCAACTGCAACTATGACTTCGTCAAACAAATTCCTAGCGCGCTCTATAATGTCATAATGCCCGTTTGTTATGGGGTCGAATGTTCCCGGGTATAAAGCAATTTTACGACTCTTCAAGTTGCCACCTTTTATATAAATTATTTTCTATGCCCAATAAATCAAACCATTTTCCAATGACAAAATTTTCCATTTCATCTAGGCTTTGTTGTTGTGAATAGTATGCCATCACAGGCGGTGCAATGATGATGCCGAGTGTTGCGAGTTTGTGCATATTCTCTAAAGCAATAGCTGAAAATGGCATTTCTCTGGGAGCTAAAATGAGCTTTTTTTGCTCTTTTATCATAACAGCGGCACAGCGTGTTATTAAATTGTCGGAGATTCCACAGGCAATTTTAGCCAAAGTATTCATAGAACACGGGGCTATAATCATGGCATCAACACCAAAGGAACCAGAGGCTATAGAAGCAGATATATTTGTGTTATTATGCGTAGTGACATCATTCATCTCATTCAAAAGAACGACTTTCGAATTTTGTGACATGATAAAATGTTTTTCGACTGATTCAGGCAGCAGTTGTAAAACTTTTATACCAATATTTACACCACTCGCACCACTTGTTGCGACTACTATCTTTGATTTTTTCATTGTACCTCTGCTTTGTTTCTTCCGATTACTACAACTCTTAATTTTTTACCGTTTCTTTGCATCACACTGATACTGTCGCCAAGTCTGCCGTTTTGTAGCGCTTTTGCTGTAAAAAATATATCTATTCCTGCATTTTGTAAACTCACATAAATGTCGGAACCCCGTTTGACTATGTACAAAGCAATAACATCTCTCATTGTGATGATGTCATCAGTTTTTATATTGTGTTTTGCTTGCTCTTTGCTTACATGTAAACTCTGCAGAGGCATGGCTCTAAATCTATTGAGTATTATACTGTTTTTTCGTGTATTTATCCTGCTGAGTTCACTATCTTTTTTAATATTTTTTCTGGCGACTAAAATGGAAACAGTAGCTACAATTTCATAATTAAAAAATATTTTTTTATTATCATTTGTTCTAATGTATAAAATACCTTTGCTGGATAAATGAGCTCTTGTATTAAAATGAACAGTGTAATTCTTTGGAAGACTTTCAAGGTAATGTATTGGAGTAACGGTAATTGAGGATATTGTTATTTGTAGATATTTTTTTTTATACAGTTTTTTTATACTCTTTTTGAGAATTGTTGTATCAATTGGACTTTGTTTTGTAAATTGTATGTAATTATGTTTTGATGTATAGTCGTAATAACCATTATTTCGCAGTATTTTTAAGAGTTTATCTCTTTGTATGCGTTTAGTATGCCTATATTTTTCTATGCTAAAGAGCTTTTTATCATCTTTTTTCTTTACATGTAAAATATCAGAAAGCATAATGAAATCATGCTGTACAAAATAATTACTTTGTAAATTATTGACCGCAAAAATAAGTGTGGAGAAAGTGAGTAGAAAAATTATTTTAAAAAAAAACATGATTATCTCTCATTTATGAGACCTAACAACTGTTAGAAATGGTACCAGAGAGGGGATTTGAACCCCTAAGCCGTGAAGCGGCGGATTTTGAATCCGCTATGTATACCGTTCCATCACTCTGGCAAATCAGTTGTTGCAGTTGAAATAATAGTGATAATTTACTTAAAAGTAAATAATATTTGGTCGATTATAATGTATATGGAACTTTTATTGCTATATTTAGCTAATATTAGAGTATAAAAAAAGTTTTTGAGTGGAGAAATATTATGCGTGTAACATCAAGTATGTACTACAATAACTTATACGGTACAAATAATCTAAAAATAAATAATGAACTTTTTGATGTCAATAAGCAAATCGCTTCAGGATTGAAAATTCAATATGCAAAAGACAATGTGACAACTTTTACTGAAACAATGAGACTTGATAATGAACTTACTACTCTTGGACAAGTGAAAAAAAGTACACAGAGCGGGTACAAGGTTTCTAATCAAACAGATGCCGTTTTAAATGAATTTGAAACTTCAATGAACCAAACAAGAACACTTCTTGTAAGTGCTGCTAATGGAACACATAGCGACAATTCACTTGATGCTATAGCAGGTGAACTTCGAGGCTTAGAAAAACATTTTAAAAATCTTGCTAACACTTCCATAAATGGACAATTTTTATTTTCAGGTTCTTCTATTAATACTCGACCTATAGATGACAATGGCGTATATCACGGAAATAATGCAAATATGAACTCTTTTTTAGGTTCTAGTTCTACACAAAAATACAATCTTACGGGTTCTGAACTTTTTTTAGGTGAAGAAAAAAATACCAAAAGAGAAATTACTACAAATGTAATTAACAATGATTTAATTAATGGTGGAGTAATTACCACAAATAGTAGTATTCGTGACTTAATGGGTGACATTGATGATAACACAAATACTGTAAACAAAAATTATTTTTATATTCGAGGAACTAAAAGTGATGGGACTGCTTTTAAAGTACAAAAAGAGTTTGATGATACAGCAAAAGTAAGTGACCTATTAAATGAAATTGGCAAACAGTATGGAAATAATGGAAGCATAAATGTTGTGAATGTATCACTCAACGCAAATGGACAAATAGTTGTTCAAGACAAAATGAAAGGTTCTAGTAAATTAGACTTTCATATGGTTGGGGCAGTTGATTTTAACAATACAGGGGCAGCGAATGTTACTAATGTTGATAATTTAAACAGTGGCGAAAGTGATTATGCTAAAGTAAAAGATGATACAGATGGAAGTACAAATCATCTGTTTGTCAAAGAGTTTATCAAGTCTGGTTTTACACCTGCGTCAGGTGTGACAAATAGTATAGAAGGAATTCTATATGATAGAACGAACTTTACAGCAGAAGGTTCAAAACTTTCATCAAATGTACCTCAAGTGCTTAAAACAGACAATAGCTTTGCACAACCTTCGACAGCATTATCAGAAGTTTTTGATTTGTCTCAAAATAATGCCGGTACACTTGATGGAACAACTTTTAATTTGGTAGGGAACGATATTGGTGGTACTGCATACAGTGCGACTATAGATTTAAAATCATCGGCAAATGGAGGTTCTAAGTTTACAGTGGGTGCTAATACCTATGATATTTTTGATATGACAAGTAATCCACGAGTAGCCGTAGACGCTGACAAAATGACCTATCAACAGTTAACGGATGTTGTCAATATGCTAGTAACAAATAATTTACCTGCATCAAACACGGCAACTGAGTATGATAAAGCAATTAAACTTTCAAATAACACGGGAAATACTAATCTTAGTTATGATGGAAAAATGATTTTTAATGATTTGACATCAGGAACCACAAAAGCATCTATTGCATTGTATGATAATAACACAAATGACTTCACTCAACCATCTTCTGTAGGAAGTTTTCAATCGAATAACACACTTACTGTTGTTGATCCAAAAACAGATTTTTTTAAAAATCTTGATGCAGCTATAACGGCGGTAGAAGATCATAAATTATATGCTGACAGTTCAAGCGGTACTATGCGAAATCAGGGAATAGAAAACGCTATTACAATGCTTGATAAACTATCGTCACATATTTCACGTAGCCATGCGATAGTAGGGGCACAATCAAATACTTTAAACAACTCTTTAGAAAGAACAACCTTACTTGAAACCAGTACAATAACACTTCGTTCATCTGTAATTGATACAGATATTGCTGAAGCTTCTTTGAGACTTTCTCAGCTTAATCTTAATTATCAGGCAATGCTCTCAACTGTTGGAAAAGTTTCAAAGTTAAGTCTGGTAAATTATTTATAGGATATACTTTTAATTCATTTATTGTAAAAGGTTATCTAATTTGAAAGAGACTCTGTTTATTATTATTTTTGGTGTTTTAATCTATTTGGGTTTTTCCACTTGGTTTGGTTCGACTGGCTTAATGGGTAGCTATGGTTCTACTTTTTCTTCATATAACCAGCTCTATTTTGGTTATATTTCTTTTGTATATCTTTTCATTTTACTCGCGCCCTTATACTACTTTTATAAAGATACAAGTTTTGGTTTTAGAAAAACAGAAGTTACCGTTGCCTCTTTTTTATTTTTATGTTCTTCCTTAATCGCGCAGGCTTTATTGGTGACAAATAGTTTTAGAGGAAAATTTGGTGCTGATTTTGTAGACTTTCTATCACCTTATGTAGGTGTATTTGGATTGTGGATATTCTGGTTTATTATCACAGCAGTTGCTATGGTTATTCTTTTTGATAAAAGTAGTTGGGAAATGTTACATGTAATAGTCTCTTCACTAAAATCAAATAAGTCACAAGATATTCCAATCCCTGTTGAAAAAGAGAATGTAGATGTAATACAAACTTTAACACAAACAGAAGAAAAACAGCCAGTACTTCAAGAAGATGAGATAGACAAACTAACATACTTGCGAAAAAAAGAAACTAAAGAAGAAAAAGCGCAAGAAAAAGAAGAAAACAGTAATGCAAAAGTAGCAAAAACAGAGACAAAAACAACAATATTAGATATTGCGGCAGATGTGAAAGAGCATAAAAATACACTCATTGTCGATGAACTTGAAGAAAATACAAAGTTGTTAGCAAACATTGAAAAAGGTAAAGTTGAAAAGCCGAAAAACTTTAAACTGCCTTCTGTAAATTTTTTACAAAAGCCAAACAAAACAGTACATAATGTTGATGAAAAAGAGCTCGATGATAAAATTCGCTATCTTATAGATAAACTGGCACATTTTAAAATTGATGGTGATGTTGTTCGCACTTACGCAGGTCCCGTTGTTTCTACTTTTGAGTTTAAACCTGCAGCAAATGTCAAAGTAAGTAAAATACTTAATCTTCAAGATGACTTAGCAATGGCACTCTCCGCAGAAACTATCCGTATTCAAGCACCGATTCCCGGAAAAGATGTTGTCGGCATAGAAATCCCAAATGAAACGGTAGATACTATTTACTTGCGTGAGCTTTTAGATGACAAACTTTTTAGAGATTCAGCGTCTCCTCTTACCTTAGCTCTTGGAAAAGACATTGTCGGTAAACCTTTTATTACGGATTTGAAAAAACTTCCGCATTTACTTATAGCTGGAACAACGGGAAGCGGGAAAAGTGTCGGTATCAATGCTATGATACTCTCACTACTTTATAAAAATTCACCCGATCAGTTGCGACTTTTAATGATAGACCCTAAAATGCTTGAGTTTTCTATATATAATGATATTCCGCATCTGTTAACTCCCGTCATCACGAAGCCAAAACAGGCAATAATTTCACTGAACAATATGGTCAATGAAATGGAACGCCGTTACGAACTAATGGCTGAAAGTCGTACAAAAAACATTGAAAATTATAATGAAAAAGTAAAAAAAGAGGGTGGAGAGCATTTTCCTTATATTGTTGTTATTATTGACGAGTTGGCTGACTTGATGATGACAAGCGGTAAAGATGTTGAACTCTCCATCGCAAGACTTGCTCAAAAATCTCGTGCTTGTGGTATTCACCTTATCATCGCTACACAAAGACCTTCTGTGGATGTTGTCACAGGACTAATTAAAGCGAATTTACCTTCACGCATATCTTATAGAGTAGGGCAAAAGATTGATTCTAAAATCATTTTAGATCAGATGGGTGCAGAATCTTTACTTGGTCGAGGTGATATGCTTTTTACTCCTCCTGGTTCAACTGGACTTGTGCGTTTACATGCGCCTTGGGCAACAGAGGAAGAGATAGAAAAAATAGTAGATTTTATAAAAGAACAACGAGAACCAAACTATGACAAAAGCTTTTTAATAGAAGATACGCAAGGAGAGGGTAGTTCATCTTCATCGGCTGAAAGCTATGAAGAACTTGACCCTCTCTTTGAAGATGCTAAAAATGTTATTTTTAATGATAAAAAGACATCTATTTCGTACTTGCAGAGGAAACTACAAATTGGCTATAATCGTTCTGCAAGAGTAATAGAACAGTTAGAACATGAAGGCATTCTTTCTGCTCCAAATGCAAAAGGCGTGAGAGAAATTTTATAATGCCTACGCCACATTTCATATTTACGAAAAACAAAAATTCTTTTTGTGTACATGTAAAAAATCTTGAAGAACTTAGTGTTGAGCAAATTCAAGAGATTGAGCATTTCGTAGATGTGAGGAATGGCTATTTTGATTTTAATACCTACACTTTTAGTATCAATAAAAACTTACAATATCAAGAGTTTATAAAATTATTAGACACCTTACATGTAAATGCTCTTACCGAAGAATCACTAGCCGTTCAAAAAAATGGTGAAAAAATTAGCTTTGGGCAATACAAAGGTATGCTCTATAGTGAATTACCTGATTCTTACCTTTTATGGTTAAAAAACAACTATAGTGGTAGGGATAGAGAGGTTTTATGTGATGAGATTGCAAGACGAAAAATCTAAGTGTTACTTTTTCCTACAATAAATAAATTTCATAAAATATAAGTGTTTACATAAGTAACACTCTTGAAATCATTACATATCTTTTAGCTATAATATCTGCAAATTAAACTGACAATAGGAAATATTATGGGATTTAGAGAAGCTTATAAAGCACATGTGGAAGAAAGAGAAGCACTTGGTGTTCCTCCTCTACCTCTTACTGCAGAACAAACAGTAGAAGTGATAGAATTTATAAAAACAGGCGAAGATGTTGCACAGATGCTTGATCTTTTAGAGAACCGAGTTTCTCCCGGTGTAGATGATGCTGCGTATGTAAAAGCTGCTTTTTTAAATGAAATAGCAAGTGAAGCACATCATGTGAGCGTAATTCCAGCTGAAAAAGCCGTACAAATGCTTGGCACTATGCTTGGTGGATATAATGTTAAACCAATGATTGATGCGTTAACTTCTAAAAATGTTAAAGTTGTTGCAGCAGCCATTGAAGCACTTTCAAATACCTTACTTGTGTATGATGCATTTAATGATGTTGAAGAATTGCATAAAAAAGGTGTTACTGCGGCAAGCGAAGTATTAACTGCTTGGGCAAATGCTGATTGGTTTACGCATAAACCTAAATTACCTGAAAAAATAACCGTAACAGTATTTAAAGTTCCCGGTGAAACTAATACGGATGATTTATCTCCTGCCTCTGAAGCATTTACGCGTTCAGATATTCCTTTGCATGCAAATTCTATGCTTGCGGCAAAAATGGAAAATCCTATCGGAACTATTAAAAAGTTAAAAGAGTTAGGTCATCCTGTTGCCTATGTTGGTGATGTTGTCGGTACGGGGAGTTCTAGAAAATCAGGGATTAACTCTGTGCAATGGCATATGGGTGAAGATATTCCCGGTGTTCCAAACAAAAGAACGGGAGGCGTAATTTTAGGAAGCACTATTGCTCCTATTTTCTTTGCAACTGCTGAAGATTCAGGTGCGCTGCCACTAGAATTAGATGTTTCTAAAATGGAAACGGGTGATGTTATTGATATTTATCCATACAAAGGTGAAGCGCATAAAAATGGTGAGTGTATTGCTACATTTACATTGAATCCAAATACTATTACTGATGAAGTTCGTGCCGGCGGGCGTATTCCACTTATTATTGGACGCGGTTTAACAATGAAAGCTCGTAGTGTTTTAGGAAAAGGTTCTAGTGATATTTTCTTAACTGCTAATCAGCCTATAGATACAGACAAAGGCTATACTTTAGCACAAAAAATGGTAGGTAAAGCTTGTGGAATTGATGGTGTTCGTCCCGGTATGTACTGTGAACCTCAAATGAGTACTGTTGGCTCTCAAGATACAACTGGTCCTATGACAAGAGATGAGATTAAAGAACTTGCAGCACTTGGTTTTAATGCTGATTTTGTATTACAATCATTTTGTCACACGGCAGCATATCCAAAGCCATCTGATGTAAAAATGCACCATACTTTGCCTGACTTTATAGCAAACCGTTCAGGTGTTGCACTTCGTCCGGGTGATGGTGTCATTCACTCATGGCTAAATAGAATGGTTCTTCCGGATGCTGTTGGTACTGGTGCAGACAGCCATACTCGTTTTCCTATCGGTATATCATTTCCTGGTGGTTCTGGAATCGTTGCATTTGCTGCAGTTACAGGTTCTATGCCTTTAACGATGCCTGAGTCTGTTTTAGTGAAATTTAAAGGGAAAATGCAACCGGGTATCACGCTTCGTGATCTTGTAAATGCTATCCCTCATCAAGCGATTCAAGAAGGTCTCTTAACAGTTGAGAAAAAAGGAAAGAAAAATATCTTTGCCGGTCGTATTTTAGAGATTCAAGGGCTACCTGAACTCAAAGCCGAGCAAGCATTTGAACTCTCAGATGCTTCAGCTGAGCGTTCTGCCGCGGCATGTACGGTACAGTTAAACAAAGAACCTATTGTTGAATACTTGAAATCAAACATTGTATTACTCGATCAAATGATTGAAGCAGGGTATGAAGACCATAGAACACTTCGTCGTCGTATTGCAAAAATGGAAGAGTGGTTAGAAAAACCAGAACTCATGAAAGCTGATGAAGATGCAGAATATGCAGCAGTAATTGAAATTGATTTAGATCAAATTACAGAACCAATTTTGGCATGTCCTAATGATCCGGATGATGTGGCAACACTTTCTGAAATTTTAGCTGATTCAAAGCGTCCACATACGATTGATGAAGTGTTTGTCGGTTCTTGTATGACAAATATCGGTCACTACCGTGCACTTGGTGAAGTACTAAAAGGTGAAGGTCCTGTTCCTACTCGTTTATGGGTTTGCCCTCCAACAAAAATGGATGAGAAACAACTTATAGAAGATGGGTATTATGCACTTTTTGGTGCAGCGGGTGCTCGTACTGAAATCCCTGGGTGTTCGTTATGTATGGGGAATCAAGCGCGCGTTGCTGATAATGCGATTGTATTTTCTACATCAACTCGTAATTTTGACAACCGTTTAGGAAAAGGCGCACAAGTTTATCTTGGCTCTGCAGAACTTGCAGCCGTATGTGCACTTCTTGGAAAAATTCCAACAAAAGAAGAATACATCACATTAACTAAAAAAATACAAGGCAAAGAAGATGATATTTATAAATATTTAAACTTCAACCTTATCAAAGATTACAAGTTGAATTAAATTCACAGTGCAATAAACGGACTAAATCCGTTTTTGCCAAACTTAACTAGCTGTATGCAGAATTAAATTCACAGTGCAATAAACGGAGTAGATTCGTTTATTACTCTGTGACAACATCATATTCATTCGGAATATGAGGGATATACCTTTCTTTTGGTATTTTTTTATTTTCTATCTGATTTTTAAATATTATTTTTATATTATTTCCCAACTCATCTTTATAAGAAATAGACTTTATTGTAGAGTTTTCTGTTTCTATTATGTATTCTTTATCTTTAAATTTTGCCAAATATTTGTTTTTATCAATTTTTTTTGCATTGTGGATAATCTTAAAAAAGTCAAAATTTCCTCTGAGATGTTTAATAATGGCTTGTTCTAAATCTGGTTCAATCACAACAATTTTATTGGACAATATATATACACTTTTTTGAATTGGCTTGAGATACTTCCATAAAGCAAACTGCGGTTTAGAGGCTGTTATATGACCGTTGTATGTTATTTTTACACCTTTGTCATCCGTAATATTTTGTGAAAAATCAGCTTCAAAACTGTTGAGATTTTTGATGTTTGCATAGGTAGATGTTGCTAATAATACAGCTAAAACTATTCTTTTCATTGTAATCCTTTAAAAGGAAATTATAGCAAATTATTCATTTATACTATTTATTAGATTTAATGTGATAAAATTAGGATAATTTCAGCGATTACTATATGAGAAATTATATAGTAACAATAATAAGGTTGCAAATGCTACAAGCATTCATGGGTAAGGTATTTGGTACTGCAAATGACCGAGAATTAAAAAAATATACGAAAAAAATCAAAAAGATTAATGATCTTGAAAGTAAATATGAAGTTTTAAGCGATGATGAGCTCAAAAATGCTTTTGAAAATTTAAAACAAAGCGTACGAAGCGGTGAAAAAAGTTTAGATGATGTTTTATACGACTCTTTTGCTATAACAAGAGAAGCCTCAAAACGCGTTTTGAATATGCGCCATTTTGATGTACAGCTTATAGGTGGTATGGTTTTACATGAGGGCAGAATTGCCGAAATGAAAACCGGCGAAGGAAAAACCTTAGTAGCCACGCTTGCCATTACACTTAACGCAATGACAGGTAAGGGTGTTCATTTAGTGACAGTCAATGACTACTTGGCTTCTCGCGATGCAAAAGAGATGGGTGTACTCTATAATTTTCTGGGTTATAGTGTAGGAACAATATTGGAAGATATGCATGACCCTGTTGAGAAAAAAGCTGCTTATGATGCAGATATAACCTATGGAACAAATAATGAATTTGGTTTTGATTATCTTCGTGATAATATGAGCTACTCTAAAGATCAAATGGTACAGCGTGGACATAACTTTGTTATTGTAGATGAAGTTGACTCTATTTTGATTGATGAAGCGAGAACACCTTTGATTATTTCTGGTCCTACAAATAGAAATATGCAAGATTATGTTCGAGCGAACCAAATTGCTCTGCAGTTAAACAAAGATGAGCATTTTACCGTTGATGAAAAAGATAAACTTGTTTTAATTACAGAAGAGGGTATTACAAAAGCTGAAGAGTTATTTGGTGTTGAAAATCTTTACAGTATAGAAAATTCTTCACTACCACATGCACTCGATCAAGCCTTAAAAGCAAACTATCTTTTTGAAAAAGATGTTGATTATGTTGTAAATGATGATGAAGTGGTTATTGTAGATGAATTTACAGGAAGGTTGAGTGAAGGTCGTCGTTTTTCTGAGGGTCTACACCAAGCACTTGAAGCAAAAGAAGGTGTTGAAATTAAAGAAGAGACACAAACACTTGCCGATATCACATTTCAAAACTACTTTAGAATGTATGATAAATTAGCAGGCATGACAGGAACAGCAGAAACAGAAGCAACAGAGTTTGCACAAATTTATAATTTAGATGTTGTTTCTATTCCTACAAATATTCCAATAACTAGAGGTGACTTTAACGACCTTATTTACAAAACTGAGCAAGAAAAGTTTGATGCTGTTATTGAAACTATTAAAAAGCTCAGTAAAACAGGGCAACCGGTTCTTATAGGAACTGCTTCCATTGAAAAATCTGAAGTTTTACATGAAGTACTCAAGCGTGAAAAAATTGCCCATACGGTGTTAAACGCAAAAAATCACGCACAAGAGGGTGAAATAATTAAAAATGCTGGAGCAAAAGGTGCTGTGACTATTGCAACAAATATGGCAGGGCGTGGTGTTGACATTAAAGTAAATGAGGAAGTAACAGATCTTGGCGGTTTATATATTGTCGGGACAGAAAGGCATGAAAATCGTCGGATAGACAACCAGTTAAGAGGTCGTTCAGGGCGTCAAGGTGATCCAGGAACTACACAATTTTATTTATCTCTTGAAGATAATCTTTTACGCATATTTGGTAGTGATAAAATTAAGTCTATAATGGAAAGACTTGGTGTTGAAGATGGTGAATATATAGAATCAAGAATGGTAACTCGTGCTGTTGAAAAAGCACAGAAAAAAGTTGAAAATATGCACTATGAAGGGCGTAAACAGATTGTCGAATATGATGATGTTGCCAACGAACAAAGAAAAATCGTATATAAATTCAGAAATCAGCTTTTAAGTGAAGAATATAATATTGGTGCAAAAATTAATGAAATTAGAGAAGAATATGTGGCACATCTTCTTGCTCAAACAAATATTTTCCCTAGTGCGGATAAAGAAGATTTTGATTTTGAAAAATTAATACTTTTAATGAAAGAAGAGATAAACTTTGATGTAAATATTGATCAACTACAAGATTTAGAATATGAAGAATTATATGCGAAACTCGTAGAATTGTTAAAAACTGCTTATGATGAAAAAATGGGTGTTTTAGATGATGCAACAAGAACAGATATAGAAAAAGAATTTTATTTGAAAGAATTAGATAATGCATGGCGTGAACATCTTTATGCAATGGACAATATGAAAACAGGAATTCGTTTGCGTGCATATAATCAAAAAGATCCTTTGGTTGAGTATAAAAAAGAAAGTTTTAATCTTTTTAGTGAATTGATTAATGATATAAAATTCAATACAATCAGAACTCTGCAGATTATACAGTTCCAAATGGAATCGCCAGAGGAAGAAGCTGCTAGGATTTCTCAACAACTTGAAGAAGAGAAAAAAGCCCAAGAAGCGTTAATTCAGTTCAATCGCCGTGATAATGTAGATATTGACACTGAAGATGATTTTGTGATAGGTAAAAAAATTGCAAGAAATGATCCTTGCCCATGTGGAAGCGGTAAAAAGTATAAACAATGCTGTGGAAAAAGTGGTCCTAAAAAAGGTGTTTTTGCTTCTTGAAAAAGTCAATAGTTTCTTATTTGGTCAAGAGGTTTTTGCGTTTTGACAAAGACCAACCTTTTATCTTTATTTCTGCTCTCCTTGCTTTTCTAGGGATTACGCTTGGTGTCATGGTGTTACTTATTGCTATGGCACTAATGAATGGATTTGATAAAGAGTTTAAAGATAAACTTACTGTTATGAACTACCCTTTAACGATTATTCCAAAATTTTATGGTGCAGTGAATAGTAATCTGCTTATAGATTTAGAAGAAAAATTCCCACATTTACATTTTAGCCCATATATTCAATCTTCAGTAATGACAAGAAGTGGTTCAAAACTTGAAGGTGGATATCTTTTTGGTGTCAACTTCAAAGATGAAGCACAAGTGAACTCAGTACTATCAAAAGCAATTACAGGACATACATTTAAAAAATTTGATGTACTCATAGGGAAAAGCCTCAAAGAAGAGTTTAATTTGCATACTGATGATAAACTTATGTATATATTTACAAATGTAGAACCTGGTGGACTTTCAATTACTCCTAAAATTAAAAGATTTAAAATAAAATCAGTTTTTGATTCAGGACTTGCTGCATATGATAAAGCCTATTCATATACAACCTTAGAAGCAATGCGAGCGATAAATCATATGGCTTACAATCAGTATGATGGGATACATATATTTTCAAAATATCCACGAGCCGATATAGCAAAAATTAAAAAAGAGTTACCTATTAGTGTTAGTATTAAAGGTTGGTGGGAAGATAATGTGAATTTTTTTGCTGCACTTGAGATGGAAAAAACATCTCTTTTTATTGTATTAATGCTTATAATTCTTATAGCTTCAATCAACATTATATCTTCACTTTTAATGACAGTTATGAATAGAAGAGGTGAAATTGCATTGCTACTTTCACTAGGAGCTACTACATCTGAAATTAAAAAAGTTTTTTTATATCTTGGTATTGTGATTGGTATTACCGGTATTTTAGCAGGTATAGTTCTTGGGTTAAGTGGTATTTGGATGTTGAGTACTTTTGATATTGTGCACTTACCTAAAGATGTCTATCCTACTTCAAGACTCCCTCTTGATTTAACACTGCAGGATTTTACTTTCATTGTGCTCGGTGCTTTTGGTATTGTTATCGCTTCTTCATATTACCCAGCAAAAAAAGCAAGCGAAGTAAATATTCTTACTGTCCTCAGAAATGAATAATTGGTTTTTCAGTAGAGCTTTTTAAGAAGCTCATAAGGAAGGGTAAGTGTTCTTTTTATAATATTTAAAGGTGCTACTACAATATCTTTAGCAAGCATTGTATTGACAGTAGGGTCATTAAGTTTTCCACTTACTTTTAAAGTAGTTGATATACTCTTTCCATCAAATATAATATAGCCTACAAGAGGTATCTTTGATAAATTACTTCCTAAGTCTGTTTTTAAATTTAATGTCAAATCTATAGTATTCTTTTTTACATTCGCGTTTCCTTTACCAAGTATTGTCATTTCCTTAGATTCTAAATATATGTCTGAAATATCAAAAACACCTTTTTTGGCATGAAATTTTACATAGGCATTGTTTACATGTAAGCCTTTTTTATTGTAACCAGGTAATGAAAAAGTAACAAGAGAAGGAACAGTGTTAATAAAGGCTAAAACATTATTTAAAAGCTTATAATCAAGCATATTAGTATCATTCATGTAAAAAATACCTTGATAATCGTCAAGTGTTCCATTCATAGAAAAATCTAATCTTCCTCCGCTGAATTTAGAAAGGACGAAAAGTTTTTCCATAAATTTATCATCAAAATTCTTTCCATAGAGATGAAAAGTATTGTTTTGAAGTTTAAATCCGGCATTTCCTTTTCTGTATGTGAGCTGTGCCGTTACAATATTATTGTAATACTGTAGGTGCATCGCATCAGAAATAGCATATCTATTGTTTCCAAGATATAAGTATGAATTTATTGCATCGACTGATAACTTAAAGTCACTTTTAGCTGTTGTATTAGATGTTATTATTTGTTTTGTAAAATCTATTATCTTATCTATGTTGAGACCGCTATCATGTATTTTAATTTTTACATCTTTATCAATTTTTACATTGATATTTTTATTGATTCTAAGATAAATTTTTTGTTCTTTTGTAATTTTCCCTGAAATTGTATACTTGGAAATTTCTTTATTTTTATCCACAAGTAAGGGATAAGGGTATAATATATTTGCTTGAAAATGGGTATAAAGAGCATCACTTTTTTTATAGAAGCTGATTTCACCGTCATCAAGTTTATATTTGCGCAAAAATTGTGATTTTTGTGCAATAGAAGCAATAGAGTTGAGCGTTAATCTCCACTCATCATTATTTAAAACAAATATAGCCCCTAACTCTTTTGAATCAATTGTAATATTTTTACCATCTATGTACCCCCCAAGTAGAATTTTATTATTTTTATAGAGTGTCTTTCCTGTTTTAGGGTTTTTTAATATAAAATCACTCAGACTTATATGTGATTTTTTAGAATTAAAATCATAATTAGCATAAATTTTTGTGCTAATATATTGGCTTATTTCTAAAAATGTATGTTTTAAGAAAATACTCTCATTTTTAAAATCTATAGAGAAGTTCTTCGCTTTATATTCTGAACCGTTTACAGTAAAAAAGATTTCTTTACTAGAAGAAACAGATAGAATCTTATCATATTGTACCCGCAACGGTGTTGTCGTTTGAGAAAGTTTGATGCCACTATATTGTAATTTTAATAAATCAACATCAAAATTCATTTTTGATGTTTTTAAATTTATCACGCCATTCATATAACCGCTAGCCAGTGTACCAACCTTAAAAAACACTATAGGTATATTTGCCTTAAGTGTGTTTAAATTAAAATCAACTAAAAGTTTGTCCAAGGATATTGTTTGCGTTTTAAATTTCCATTTGGATGCTTGAATATCAATTGTGTCCTGGTTAGGATTAATGTTATATGTTACATGTAAAGGTTGCTGATTTGTTATTAGTGACAAGCCATTGGAATTTATTTTGTTGAAATCAAGATGAATGGTGCCAATAGCTTTTTTTGCATTAAACCTTACATGTACATCAGCCTGCGCTATATGTTTGTATTGTGCATTCATTTTATCAATAAGCACATCATAATTATCAAGCTGTATATGAGCATTATAAATGTCTATATTGAGACCAAGGTAGTCAAAATTAGCCTTTTTGGTATAAAAATTTCCTTTTGCATTTACATCTATAGTTCGAAGATTTACTGTTATAGTCAAATTTGTGTCAACCTTGCCTTTTCTTTGTAAAAAAGGGAGTTTTATTTTATAGGTGTTGAGTACATGTAACATGTCCTTGTTGAGTGATCCATCAAATAACAGATATAAAGTCAGTAACTCTTCTTTTTGAGAAAAATCTATTTTTAACCAACTTTTTCCTAAATCCATACTATATGAATGTGGATTTTGCGGTCTTATATATAATATACCATTTTTAAACTCAAGATTTGTTTGTGGTGTATGAACAGCATCAAGTTTTGGGTTGTATGTATAGTTCAACTGTGTAATACTTGCCTTTACATGTATATTTTTGTAGGCATTTTGCATATCATTGTAATTAATAAAACCGTGAAATTCATTAATACTTAAATAGTTCATTTTTATAGCAGTATATACACAGTATATGACTTCTTTAGGCAAATGTGCTATTTTGATTAAATGAGAAATGTTAGTTATATTTTGATTACTCACAACATTGTATACAAGATGCTTTGAATCTGACATTGAATAAATAGTTAAATTTGCATCTTTGTGAATATCAAGATTTATTTTTGTATATATTCTTTTTGTATCTGTGTCGAAAACTATAATACCTTTTCCCTGAAGTGATTTTTTTTTATCTTCAAAGTTGTTAATTAAAATTTTAAGAAAACGAGAATGAAAGTAAATATTTGATTTTAGTTGAAGTGTTGGAGATTGAAGGACTAAAAAGCCTTGATCATCATTTGTATATTTAAATGAGCCTGAAGTATCTCCGATTTGAATACTGCTAATAACGATAGAATGAAACCAGTTTGTAGTTTGTGAAATAATTTTAATATACTTACTAACTTCTTTAAAAGTAAAAGGAATAGTAAGCTTCGTTTTGTCTTTTTTGGTGTCAATTTGTAACTCTTGCATAGAGACATTAATTTTATTGTCCCATTTAATATAAATATTTTTTGCATGAATATTTGATATAGAAACATTATCAAGATATAATCCATTTTGCAAAACTACAAATAAACTAATAAGAAGAATAAGCATGAAAATAAAAAAACTCACAATACTTACATATGTTGTATCAATAATTTTTATGATTGTTTTCTCTCTCATCCATTACCTTAATAAACCTATTTACACACCAAAAGTTCTCTACATTCCTGCAGGCTCTATTAATAAAATTATAACACAATTGCAGTCAAAAAATTATGATGTTTGTAAAATTGATTCTTTACTATTAAGGCTCTTAGGCTCTCCACAAAGTGGATGGATAAATATGCAGACAAATGTCAATACAAAAGCAGATTTTTTATATAAACTTACAATATCAAAAGCAGCTTTACAAAATGTAACACTTATTCCTGGGGAAACGACTTATGTGTTTTTAAATCAACTGGCAAAGAATTTACATCTTAACAGAACAAAACTGCAAAATGAATTTGATAAATATACACCAGTAAAAGAGGGCGCATTAGTCCCTGATACCTATAAGTTGCCTATAGGTATCACAGAAAAAGAGCTTATGAAAGTGTTACTTAATACCTCACATAAACAAATGAAAGCACTTTCTATAAAGTTTTTTGGCACTTATAATGAAAAAAAGTGGTTTCAATATATAACAATAGCCTCAATAATACAAAAAGAGTCAGCTAACACAGCCGAAATGCCTCTTGTGAGTTCTGTCATATATAATAGAATAAACAAAGGAATGAAACTCCAAATGGATGGTACACTTAATTATGGAAAGTATTCTCATCAAAGAGTAACACCTTATAGGATTAAACATGATACAAGTACTTATAACACCTATAGGCATAACGGTCTTCCGAGCATACCTGTTTGCAATGTAAGCGTAGATGCCATCAGAGCAGCAATCTTTCCAAAAAAAACAAATTATCTTTATTTTATGAAATCTAAAAAGGGAACTCATGATTTCACATGTAACTATTCTACACATTTACGCAATATTAAGCGTGCTACAAAATGAAACAAAATAGAAATATAGTGTAATTTTTTAGTCGTGTTTGCTAATATTGCCTATCTTAGTGTTATTATTTAAATTGTAAAATTCATAAAGCGTAAAAAATTATGAATAAAAATATTATTCACGAGGACAGAACATGTCAAAAATTATTTGGTCTAAAATTGATGAGGCTCCGGCTTTAGCAACATATTCATTATTGCCAATTGTACAAAAATTTTGTGCAGCAGGCGGGGTAGAAGTAGAAGCAAGAGATATCTCTTTAGCAGGTAGAGTTATAGCTACAATGGGTGAATACCTTAAAGATGATCAAAAAATAGCTGATGAATTGGCTTATTTGGGTACAGTCGTTAAGCAGCCAGAAGGTAACATTATTAAATTACCAAATATCTCTGCATCAATTCCTCAGCTTAAAGAGTGTATTGCTGAACTTAAAGAAAAAGGATATGCTTTACCAGAATATCCTGAAAATCCTGAAACTGAAGAAGAAAAAACAGTTCAGGCAAAATATTCAACTTGTTTAGGGTCAGCTGTTAACCCTGTTCTTCGTGAAGGTAACTCAGATAGACGAGCTGCTCTTGCGGTTAAAAATTTTGCAAAGAAAAATCCACATAAACTACGCCCATTTTCAGAAAATTCAAAAACATATGTAACTTCTATGGAGCATGGTGATTTTTATGAAAATGAACAATCTATCATTGTCGATAGTGAACAAAATATGACGATAGAATTAAACGGCAAAGTTCTAAGAACAGTAGATGCAAGAGATAAAGAAATTTTAGATGCAACATATATGTCTGCAAAAGCATTGCGTGCATTTTTCAAAAAATCAATTGAAGAAGCAAAAGCAAATGGTGTTTTGTGGTCACTACATTTAAAAGCAACTATGATGAAAGTTTCTGATCCAATTATGTTTGGTCATGCTGTTGAAGTATTTTTTGAAGATGTCTTTACTAAATATGCAGATGAATTTGCTAAGCTTGATGTGAATGCTAATTTGGGTCTTGGCGATTTAGAAATCAAATTGGAAAACTCAGATAAAAAAGATGAAATTTTAGCTGCAATTAAAGATGTTATCAATAATGGTTCAGTAAATATAGCTATGGTTGATTCAGATAATGGCATTACTAACCTACACGCTTCAAATGATATTATTATTGATGCTTCAATGCCAGTTGTTATTCGTGATGGTGGTAAAATGTGGAATAAAGATGGTAAAACTGAAGAATGTGTAGCGGTAATTCCAGATCGTTGTTATGCTGATTTTTATCGTCCGATGGTTGAAGATTGTGTAAAAAATGGTCAATATGATGTTACTACTATGGGTAATGTATCGAATGTTGGTCTTATGGCACAAAAAGCTGAAGAGTATGGTTCTCATCCTACAACTATTGAAGTTCCTGAAAATGGTGTTATGGAAGTTAAAGATGCGCAAGGTCGCATTCTTATGACTCATAATGTTGAAAAGGGCGATATTTACAGAATGAGCCGTGCAAAAGATATTCCAATTAAAGATTGGGTTCGTCTTGCAGTAGAGCGTGCTCGTATAACTGGAAATCCAGCAGTATTTTGGTTAGATGAAAATCGTGCGCATGATGCTAATATGATTAAAAAGGTAAATGAGTACTTAAAAGATCATGATACTTCAGGTTTAGAGCTTTCAATTATGGATGTTGAATCAGCAACTAATTACACAAATGCTCGAGTTAGAGAAGGGAAAGATACAATTTCTGTAACTGGTAATGTTCTTAGAGATTATCTAACAGATATGTACCCAATTTTAGAACTAGGAACTTCTGCAAAAATGCTATCAATTGTTCCACTATTAGCTGGTGGTGGACTATTTGAAACAGGTGCTGGTGGATCTGCTCCTAAACATGTAGATCAATTTTTGGCTGAAGGGCACTTACGATGGGATTCACTTGGTGAATTTTTGGCACTTGCAGAATCATTAAGATATATTGAGCATAAACATCCAAATGAAAAGCTTGAAGCTGTTACAGCTGCATTAGATGTTGCAAACAATAGATATCTTGATAATAACAAAGTACCTTCAAGAAAAGTCGGTGAACCTGACAATAAAGCATCTCACTTTTTTGTTGCACAATATTGGGCACAAGATTTAGCTGACAGTGATAATGCAGAATTGTCTGCTAAATTTATTCCTGTAGTAAAAGCTTTAGTTGAAAATGAAGAAAAAATTATGGCAGAATTATTAGCTGCTGAAGGTTCACCAAAAGATATTGGTGGATATTATAAACCAGATGAAGCAAAAGCAACAGCTGCTATGCGTCCATCTGCAACACTTAACGCAATTATTGACGCGATATAGTTAACTCACTACTTAAAACTACATGCTATATGCGTGTAGTTTTCACTTTTTCTATGCAACTTAGATAGCATAAACTGTATATAAAAGGTGAAATTAACACACCTTATAGTATTTAATATTAAGGAGCATATATGAGTCAAGGAAAAAGAGTAGGGATAGTAGGTGCCGGTAATGTTGGCGCGACAGTAGCTTACTCTCTGGCAATGCTTGGATCATGTCATGAAATTATACTTCGTGACAACAAAATAGATGTGGCAAAAGGAAAGGCTCTTGATATGTCTCAGGCAGCTTCTGCTGTGCGCAGTCATACTGTGGTAAGCGTTGCAGAGGAGATGTCAGATTTAGTTAATTGTGATGTCGTTGTAGTAACTGCAGGAAGCCCAAGATTACCGGGTATGAGTCGTGATGATTTATTGATGATAAATGCAAAAATTACCAAAGAAGTTATACAAGGTATTGCCAAATATTCTCCAAATGCGATTGTTATTATAGTTTCTAATCCACTTGATGCGATGACATATGTAGCACTCAAAGAGAGTGGTTTTGATAGAAGTCGTGTTATTGGAATGGCGGGAATTTTAGACAGTTCCAGAATGGCAGCCTTTATTCAGGAAAAACTTGGTTATGGTGGTGGACAGATTCGTGCTTCAGTAATGGGTGGTCATGGTGACGACATGGTTCCTCTCCCTCGTTATTCAACTGTAGCAGGTGTACCACTTACTGATGTTTTAACACATGATGAAATTGCAGAAATAGTAGACAGAACACGCCATGGCGGTGCTGAAATAGTTGGGTATTTGAAAACAGGTTCAGCCTATTATGCACCTGCAAAATCAACGGCAATTATGGTAGATGCAATACTTAAAGACACAAAACAAATTCATCCATGTGCAGTATGTTTAGAAGGCGAATACGGTTATAGTGATGTTGTTTCAGGTGTTCCTGTTATGCTTGGTGCCAAAGGTGCTGAGAAAATAATAGAAGTAACATTAGATGAAAAAGAAAACGCAATGTTTGCTCAATCTTGCAAGTCTGTGCAGGATTTAATAGATACTTTAAATGAAAATAAATTTTTTGAAGGAAAATAAAGAATGAAAACTCGTATAGAAAAAGATACAATGGGAGAAATTGAAGTACCGCAAGATGCTTACTGGGGTGCTCAAACACAAAGAAGTATTCAAAATTTTAAAATTGGTGAAGAGAAAATGCCGTATGAAATTACTCGTGCATTTTCTTACTTAAAAAAAGCGGTTGCATTAGTAAATAAAGACCTTGGAAAACTTGATGGTAAAAAAGCAGATGCTATCGCGGAGGCTGCTGATGATATGTTAGCAGGAAAACTTGATGGAAATTATCCATTAGTTGTGTGGCAAACAGGCTCAGGTACACAGTCAAATATGAACAATAATGAAGTTCTTGCAAACCGTGCAACAGAAATTTTAGGTGGAGATTTTACAAAAGAGAAACTTGTCCATCCCAATGATGATGTAAACAAATCACAATCTTCAAATGACACCTATCCGACTGCGTTACATGTAGCCTCCGTTATAGCAGTTGAAGAGCAGTTGCTTCCTGCAATTCAAAAACTTAAAGCAACATTACAGGCAAAAAGTGAAGCATTCGCGCATATTGTAAAAATAGGGCGTACACACTTACAGGATGCAACACCATTAACGCTTGGACAAGAGATAAGCGGATGGGTAGAAATGCTTAATAAATGTGAGAAAATGGCAGAAGATTCACTTAATGCTGTTCGTGAATTAGCACTTGGTGGTACTGCTGTCGGTACAGGATTGAATGCTCATCCCGAACTAGGGCAAAGAGTTGCAAAAAAACTTTCAGAGCTTACGGGGCATGATTTTATTACTGCTCCAAATAAATTTCATGCATTGACATCACACGATGCTCTAGTATTTGCACACGGTGCATTAAAAGCACTTGCTGCTGATATGATGAAAATAGCAAATGATGTACGATGGCTCGCTTCTGGTCCGCGTTGTGGTCTCGGTGAAATTGAAATCCCTGCTAATGAACCGGGAAGCTCTATTATGCCGGGTAAGGTAAATCCTACACAAAGTGAAGCTGTTACTATGGTAACTTGTCAGGTTATGGGTAATGATGCGACGATCGGTTTTGCCGCTTCACAAGGTAATTTTGAACTCAATGTATTTAAACCTGTTATAGCTTATAACTTTTTACAATCTGTGCGTCTTTTAAGTGATTCTATTGTTTCATTTAATGATAATGCGGCCGTTGGTATTGAACCAGTCGCAAGTAAAATAGACCATTATTTACATGACTCGCTAATGCTTGTAACTGCACTTAATCCGTATATTGGGTATGAAAATGCGGCAAAAATCGCAAAAACTGCGCATGCAAATAATTCAACATTAAAAGAAACTGCCGTTGAACTAGGTCTTTTAACACCTGAACAGTTTGACGAATATGTTAAACCAGAAGAGATGATTGCACCAAAAGCGTAATCAAGAACCCAACTTAAAACAAGGAGAATAGATGAATATACATGAATATCAAGCAAAACAAATTTTTGCTCAGTATGGTGTTCCTACACCTAGAGGTATTATAGCAAATACACCAGATGAAGCAGTAAGAAATGCGGAAAAATTAGGTGGAGATATTTGGGTTGTAAAAGCACAAATACATGCTGGTGGACGCGGACTTGGTGGTGGTGTTAAGCTTGCAAAATCATTAGATGAAGTAAGAGAATTAGCAAGTGAAATTTTAGGTATGACACTTATTACACACCAAACTGGACCAGAAGGGAAGCTTGTTCAAAAAGTATATATAGAAGAAGGTGCTGATATAAAAGACGAGTTGTACCTTTCTGTAGTTCTTGACCGTGCACAAGAGATGCCGATTATCATGGCTTCTACAGAAGGTGGAATGGACATTGAAACTGTAGCAGAAAAAACACCGGAAAAAATTATTAAAGTGACAATTGATCCTTCTATTGGATTTCAGGGATTTCATGGTCGTGAATTAGTTTTTGGTCTTGGAATTACAGATAAAAAAGAACAGCGTAAAATGATTGATTTTGCTTCAAAACTTTATAAAGTATACATGGATAAAGATGCAGAGATGATTGAAATCAATCCATTAGTCAAAACCGGAGCAGGGGACTTCATTGCACTCGACGGTAAAATGGGTTTTGACGATTCAGCACTTGGTCGTCATCCTGAACTCGAAGATATGAGAGATATTTCTGAAGAAGATCCAGATGAAAGAGAAGCAAGCCAATATGGTCTTTCCTACATTGCTCTTGATGGTGAAATAGGTTGTATGGTTAATGGCGCCGGTCTTGCGATGGGAACTATGGATACAATTAATTACATGGGTGGTACACCTGCAAACTTTCTTGATGTCGGTGGTTCTGCGAATGCTGAAACTGTTGCAAAAGGATTTGAAATTATTCTTAAAAACCCAAATGTAAAAGCAATTTTTGTAAATATATTTGGTGGTATTGTAAGATGTGACCGTATTGCAAATGGTATTTTAGAAGCTACAAAGCTCGTAGATGTTCATGTTCCTGTTATTGTCCGTCTTGATGGTACAAATGCACCTGAGGCAGCAGAGATTCTTAAAAATGCAAATATTGCCAATGTTATTCCTGCTACAGATTTAGCAGATGGTGCAGCAAAAGCAGTAGCTGCAGCAAAAGGAGAATTATAAAATATGTCTATTTTAGTAAATAAAGATACAAAAGTTATTGTTCAAGGTTTTACTGGTAAAGAAGGTACTTTTCATGCGGAACAATGTCTTGCTTATGGTACCAAAATTGTCGGTGGGGTAACACCAAACAAAGGTGGAGAAACACATCTTGGTAAACCAGTTTTTAACACAGTAAAAGATGCAGTTGCATCAACTGGAGCTACTGTTTCTATGGTTTTTGTTCCACCTGCATTTGTTGCAGATGCTGTAATGGAAGCTGCTGATGCGGGTATTGAACTTGCTGTCATTATTACAGAAGGTGCGCCGGTAAAAGATATGATGTATGCGAAACAGTATGCTACAAAACACAGTATGAAAACAATTGGACCAAACTGTCCTGGTATTATTACAGCTGATGAATGTAAAATTGGAATTATGCCGGGTATGATTTTCAAAAAAGGGAATGTTGGACTTATTTCCAAGTCTGGTACATTAACTTATGAAGGTGCGAACCAAGTTGTTAAAGAAGGTTTTGGAATTACTACTGCAGTTGGTATTGGTGGAGATCCAATTATTGGACTTTCATATAAACAAATACTTCCAATGTTTGAAGCAGATCCTGAAACTGAAGCTATTGTTATGATTGGTGAAATTGGTGGCGATTTAGAAATTCAAGCAGCAAAACTTATTAAAGAACAGATTACTAAACCAGTTGTTGCCTTTATTGCAGGACAAACTGCACCTAAAGGAAAACGCATGGGTCATGCCGGTGCCATCATCTCAGGAAGTGCCGGAACTGCAAAAGAAAAAATGGATGCACTTGAAGCTGCTGGCGTAAAAGTTGTTGTTTCTCCTGCAGAAATTGGAAAAGCCATAGCAGAAGTATTGGCAAATAGGTAATCTTGTGTCTTCTTATTTGTGTGAGCCTCGTAAGGTAACACTTTTGCTATTTTACGAAGCGATTGTAGCACATTTTAGAAGAAAATTAATAAAACTTAGATACTCTCTGAGTACAAAAAGTAGTATACAAAGTTAATTTGTATCTTAATAATAGGAGAAATAATGGGAACTTTTAAAACTGAAAACCCAGGCAATCAACCTGTATGGGTGAACACAAATAATTGTAAAGCATGTGATATTTGTGTATCAGTATGTCCTTCAGGTGTACTTGGAATGGTTTATGAACCGACTTCAACACTTGGTGCGATGATCTCTATTGATTATCCAGATGCTTGTATTGGATGTAATGAGTGTGAGCTTACATGTCCAGATTTTGCTATCTATGTTGCAGATAGAAAAGAGCTAAAAGCTACTGGAAAAAGTTTTGCTAAGTTAACTGACGAAGCGAAAAAGAGACAAGAAGAAATTGTTGCAAACAATTATATGTCTGTGAAACAAAAAGGAGCTAAGTAATGGCAAGAGAAGTAATTTCAACTGGTAATGAACTTGCAGCAAAAGCTGCAGTAGAAGCTGGTGCTAGATTTTTTGGGGGTTACCCGATTACACCATCATCGGAGATTATGCATGTATCTTCAGATATGCTACCAAAGGTTGGTGGAACATGTATTCAAATGGAAGACGAAATTGCCGGCATATCTGCTGCGCTTGGTGCTTCAATGACAGGAACAAAGTCGTATACTGCAACTTCCGGTCCTGGTATATCACTAAAAGCTGAACAAATTGGTCTTGCTTTTATTGCTGAAATTCCATTAGTGATCTTCAATGTAATGCGTGGCGGTCCATCAACTGGTTTGCCTACTCGTGTTTCTCAAGCAGATATTGGTCAAGCACAGTACCCAACTCATGGTGATTATGCGTCAATTACATTATGTGCTGGTTCTTTGACTGAATGTTACACACAAAGTGTTCGTGCTTTTAACTTAGCTGAAAAATATATGACTCCGGTATTTATGCTTTTGGATGAGACTATTGGACATATGCACGGAAAAGCTGATCTTCCAGATATTGAAGAGATTGAGGCTAGCATTGTTGACCGTGAAAAGTTTCACGGAGAACCAGCTGATTATAAACCATATAAAGCTGAAATGAATAAACCGGCGGTGCTAAATCCTATGTTTGAAGGATACAGATACCATATTACAGGTCTTCACCATGGTGATGAAGGTTTTCCAACCGAAGATGCTACGCAGTGTGAATTTAACATTGAGCGTTTAGTTGGTAAAATCAATACTGTTCACTTAGAAAATAATGGTCTTGATGATTTACCTGATTATGAAGAAGTTGATTTAGAAGATGCAGATGTATGTATTATTGCGTATGGTTCGATTGCTCTTGCAGCCTATGAAGCTGTTAAAAAACTTCGTTCAGAAGGTATCAAAGCAGGACTTTTTAGACCAATTATGTTATGGCCAAGTCCAATTAACCGTTTAGAAGAAATTGGTAAAAAATTTGAAAATAGAATAATGGTTACTGAGCTTAATATGGGTCAGTATTCAAAAGAAATTGAGCGTGTAATTAAACGCAATGATTTTACAACACTACTAAAAGCAAATGGTCGTCCAATCGCACCTGCTGAAATGGTAGCAAAAGTTAAGGAGATGATTTAATGGCATTTAATTATGATAAATATTTGCGTGTAAATAAAATGCCGACACTATGGTGTTGGGGTTGTGGAGATGGTGTTATACTAAAAGCCACTATTCGTGCAATTGAAAAAATGGGGTGGGATATGGACACTGTTTGTATCGTTTCTGGAATAGGGTGTTCTGGTCGTTTTTCTTCGTATATTGACTGTAACACTGTACATACGACTCATGGTCGTACTGTTGCATATGCAACAGGTGTTAAGCTTGCTAAGCCACATGCACATGTAATTGTTGTTGCAGGTGATGGTGATGGTCTTGCAATCGGTGGTAACCACACTATTCATGGTTGTCGTCGTAACATTGATTTGAATTTCATTTTAATCAATAACTTTATTTATGGTCTTACAAACTCACAAACATCTCCAACAACACCTCGTGGTATGTGGACTGTTTCTCAAAAGAATGGTAATATTGACCCGACTTTTGACGCTTGTAAACTAGCAATTGGGGCAGGGGCATCTTTTGTTGCTCGTGAAGCAATGACAGACCCTAAAAAACTTGAAAAAATTCTTGTAAAAGGTTTTTCTCATAAAGGTTTTTCATTTATGGATATCTTTTCTAACTGCCATATTAATCTTGGTCGTAAAAATAAAATGCTATCTGCTATGGATAACCTTAAATGGATTGACAGTATTACCCTCCCTGTTAAAAAATGGGAAGCACTTTCTGAAGAAGAACAACTTAATATTTTTCCAACAGGTGTGCTAAGAGAAGTTGAGCAGGAAGAATATTGTGATATGTATGCAGAAATTCAAAAAGCTGCAAAAGGTGAACGTCCAAAAATCACTCAAGATGATTTTAAGAAAAAAATATAAGGAGCAATAAATGAGACATACTTTAAGATTTACTGGTGTTGGAGGACAAGGTGTTCTTCTTGCCGGTGAGATTATGGCTGCTTGTAAGATTAAGAATGGTGGTTTTGGTCTAAAAACCGCTACTTATACTTCTCAAGTCCGCGGTGGAGCAACAGTTGTTGATATTACTCTTGATGATGAAGAAATTCGTTATCCATATGCAAATGAAGGTGAAATAGATTTTATGCTTTCTGTTGCAGATGTTTCATATCATCAATTTAAAAATGGTGTAAGACCTGGTAACAAAATTGTCGTTGATCCAAATCTTGTACACCCAACTGATGAAGACAGAAAAACTTGGGAAATTATTGAAATTCCTATTATTACAATTGCAAAAGAAGAGGTTGGTAATGTTATTACTCAATCTGTTGTTGCTCTTGCAATTACAAATACTATGACTGGAGTACTTCCAGAAGAGTCATTAATAGAAACAATGCTTTCTAAAGTTCCAAAAAAAGTACATGAAGCAAATAAAAAAGCGTATGCATTTGGTAAAGCGTACGCTTTAAAAGCAATGGAAACGAAATAATTCATTATCTTCACATTTTAAAGCAGTACTCGAAAGAGGCTGCTTTTTTTTAATTCACAAATTAATATTAATTAGTATCTAATATTTTTTAGTATTAACTACTTAAAACTTTATACTTTCCCAAAAAAAATCCACATGTTTTTCAAATTGTGTTGCTAAAGCATTTGTAGAATACGCATCAAATCGTAATAGTGTAACTTGCAATCTAATATAGAAGAGGGTGCTAATAAACTCATAGGCAATTAGCATTGGATCGCTAGAACGGATTAATGAATTTTGCATCATAATAAAAAATCCCTCTGAAAGTAATTTAATATTTTTATCATGATATTCACTCATAAACTGCTCTCTAAGGCTTTTGTTTTGCATTAGTTCTATCATGAGTAACCTAAACATGTTTTCGTTGCTCTTGTCAAATGTTAGCATCTTATACTGCATAGTATATTTTTGCAAAAATGCTTTGCCTCTGAGTGCCAATTCTTTGATTTCTTCATCATTGAAAGAGAAGGGTGAAGAAAAAATATTCTTTGCAACTTCCAAAAATATCGCTTCTTTATTTTTATAATGATTGTATATTGCGCTTTCTCTTATACCAACTTCAGATGCTATTTTTCTTACACTTGTACCTTTGTATCCATACTTAGAAAAGAGGGTTGTCGATACTTTTAGTATTTTTTCTTTTGTCCCTTTTCTTTTTACGATTTCCCTGTTTTCGGGCATTTTGACTCCTTTGCTTTGTTATGAACAATTGTTAACTAATATAAAATTATATATGAACAATCGTTAATTATAACTGAAATAAAAAGAACAATTGTTCATATCGTCCATATAAGTAATGAACAATCGTTAATTGGCATAATAAATGACAATTCAGTATAATTCTATTAGGTATAAGAGATAGTGACTTGATATTATTTTCAAGAGGAAAGTCCGAGCTGCTGTAAGACAGTGTTCCATTTAACTAATGGCCGTAGCAATACGAGGGAAAGTGCAACAGAAAATAAACTTCTACTGTCTGGTAGTAAAGGTGAAAAGGTGGTGTAAGAGACCACCAGTCTTTATAGTAATATAAAGAGCTTGTAAACCCAACATGGCAGCAAGAAACAAATGGTTAGCGTCTTACAATGCTATTGTTTCGCTAGAGGCACAACGCAAGATGTGCAGTAGATTAATGCTATCATACAAAACTCGGCTTATCTTATACCTGCAATAGCACTCTTTCAAGAGTAGATAATTTTCAAGAGAATTTACATTATGTTAACCAAAATATATAATACTGCCAATATACGATATATCGTGCTTAGCATATTGTTTACAATTAGCTCTGTAGATGCAAGTTCTTACAGCTATAGAAAATATCCTCATGTCAAAAAGTTTTATAAGGAGTTAACACCTATAGCTATCGGGGTTTCAAAAAAATATAATCTTCCGGCAGCATCGCTTTTAGCTATTGCAGGATTAGAGTCTGGCTATGGCAGAGGTTATGTTTGTCAAATCACAGGCAATATCATGAGTCTAGGAGCTTTTAAAAATGATTTTGAATTGCCAGCACTTACTTTGCCCTATTCTAAACAACACAAGAAAATACTTTTTGATCCAAATGAGATAAAAAAATATACTAAAAATGATTTATATTATAAAAAATGTCATAAAAGTTTCAAAAAAGATTATAGACCTTTGCCATACGCAGGAACTATTGATAATCTTGAATTATTGAAATACAATAATAAATTCAGAAATAAAGCACATATCGCTTGTTTAAATGACTTTGCTACAAGATGGATAAGTAAAAAATCAAACATAAAAGCCTTTAAAAATGCAAAAATATGGCTGGAAACATTACTTGCACACAATAATAGAAACATACTATTTAATATGAATACAAATAATAACTTTATTGATAAAATAGGTGGCATTAAAAATTCATTTAATTATCGAAAATCCTGGCCAAAAAAAGTAAAACAAGTCATGAGTAAAACAGGTTTAATAGAATTGGTGGATAATATACAAAATAAACATATGAGCTTTGATGAAGCCTGGGAGAAAAAATAATATGCAAAAGAAAGAACAACTCATTAAAGATATACAAAATCTTTTAAACAGTTATGATGGGGTGCGCCCTACTTCGATTAATCCTGATTTACTTAATTTTATGGATGAAGGAACGCTTATAAGTATTATTGACTCGTTACTGACTCAAAAAGAGCAAAATAGTGAATCTGATGTTGAGTGGTTAGAGCAATTTAAAACAAATTCGTGAAGTCGTTTATAAATGTTATTGTTATTAACTATTTGTAGTGTATAATACAACAAATTAAAATATAGGGATATAAAATGAGTAATTTAGACTTAATTCAATTAACGGAACAAACAAAAAAGCTTACAGCAATGGTTGTAGAAGATGAAAAAGTAACAAACGAACTTTTGAGTTCTACATTCAAAAACTTTTTTTCAACAGTTGAATCATGCTTTGACGGTGACACAGCATTGAAAATTTACGAACAAATGAAACCGGATATAGTATTTGTGGATATTATTATGTCAGGCATGGACGGAATCGGGCTTTCTCGTAAAATTCGTGAAATAAATCCTAGTCAAATAATTATTGTTATATCAGCAAGTAACGATATGGAAAAAATTTCCCAATCAATTGAGGTTGGCGTAAATAGTTTTATCCAAAAACCGATTGATACAAAAAAAATCATTGAACTTTTAGGAAGTGTTGTTTCTATGATAGCTAAAAAGAAAAAAATTGAGACAAAAACATTTTCAATTTCTCTTCCTTTAGACCTTTACGAAACAGTAAATGACAATGCAAAAGCGGAAAGTATTTCTAAAAATGCTGTTATTATTAGAGCACTTCGTAGTTTTTACGAATAAGCACTAAAATATATAGATTTTATCTTTTTTTAAGGGTACTGTCTATATAATTTCGGCTCAACAAAACTGTTGAGCATGTGGCCCCGTCGTCTAGCGGTTAGGATCCATGGTTTTCATCCATGTTACAGGAGTTCAATTCTCCTCGGGGTCACCACTTTTTTAAAATTAATTCCCATTTAACTTTTCAGCTACAAGTTTATTGACTATTTTTGGATTGGCTTTACCACCTGTTGCTTTTAGTACTTGCCCGACAAAAAAGCCTAACAATTTTTTATTTCCTGCTTTGAATTTTTCTACATTATCAGGGTTCTTAGCAATAACCTCTTCTATTATTGGTAAAATAACTGCTGGGTCACTTATTTGTACCAATCCTTTATTTTTTACTATTTCTGCCGGCTCTTGCCCTGTTTTATTCATCTCTTCAAAAACATCTTTCGCAATTTTTATTGATATTGTTGCATCATCTATCATCTTCACAAGCTCTGCTATTTCTTTTGGTTTAAATTTCAACTCTGATGGCTCTTTTTGTTTTAATTCTCGAGCGACCTCGTTCGTTACTATATTTGCAATATTTACAGGACTGTTGTACTCACTGAGTGTTTCTTTAAAAAATTGAGAGAGCTTTTTATCGCGGGCTAGTGTGTTTGCTACTTCATTATTTAGTTGTAACTCTTGCGTGTATGTATTAAAAAATGCTTTTTCCTCTTCCCTCATCGGTGTTACTTCTCCATCAACCTGCACCTTTTTAGCTTCTGGTTTAGGTGTAACTTTTTTTTCTTTTGTTTTTTTGTTCCAAGAGTCTTTTAATCCTACAATTCTATTAAAAACAGGTTTTTCATCGCTGTAGTCGATAGGGTCAGCATAAAAATATCCTAGCCTTTCAAATTGAAAACGCTCATCAAGTTTTTGTGTAATGACAGCCGGCTCAACAAAGGCATTGTTTATTACATGTAAAGAATCCAGATTAAGATCTTGGATGCCCTCAGGTGCATCATTTTTAAAAAGTCTGTCATACAAACGAACTTCTACTTTTTTAGCATCTGTGGCACTCACCCACTGGATTGCACTTTTTACTTTGATGCCACTTGTGTCTTGTGTCCCGCTTTTAGAATCAGGATAATACTCTGCTTTTATTTCTGTAATATTTCCATCAGCATCTTTAATGACCTCTTTACATGTAATGATATAACCATGTCTTAACCTTACAGGCTGCTTGGGAGTAAGACGAAAGTATCCTTTTAGCGGGTTCTCTTCAAAGTCTGCCCGTTCGATATAAAGTTCTTTTGAAAAAGGTATCTTTCTTGAGCCCTCTTTTGGTACATCATGCGGATAGTATGGTGCTTCAATCTCTTCAGAGCCTTCATAATTTTCAATCGTTACTCTGAGCGGATCAAGTACACACATCACACGAGGAACTTTTGCATTTAAATCATCTCGTATGCAAAATTCAAGTTGTGCAACATCAACAACAGAGTTTGCTTTTGCTATACCGATTTGATCACAAAAAGTCAAAATTGATTCCGGTGTATACCCTCTTCGTCTATAGCCGGCAATTGTAGGCAAGCGTGGGTCATCCCAGCCACTCACATGCTTACTATCAACTAATTCTAAAAGCTTACGCTTACTCATTACCGTATAATTAATATTAAGACGGGCAAATTCATACTGATAAGGACGAGGAGGTTTAAGCTCTAAAGTATCTAACACCCAGTTGTAAATATCACGATTGTTTTCAAACTCCAATGTACATAAAGAGTGTGTAATTCCTTCTATATAATCAGACAAACAGTGTGCAAAGTCATACATAGGATAAACAGACCATGCATCCCCTGCTCTAAAATGATGTGCATGTCTTATGCGGTACAGGAGAGGATCTCTCATCTTCATATTTGCCGCACTCATGTCTATTTTGGCTCTTAGGACATGCTCACCGTCTTGAAATTCGCCATTTTTCATTCTCTCAAAAAGGTCGAGATTTTCTTCAACACTTCTGTTTGCATATTTACTACGCTTTCCAGCCTCTGTAACCGTTCCACGATATTCTCGTATCTCCTCTTCTGTAAGGCTGTCAACATAGGCTTTACCCATTTTAATGAGTTCAATGGCATAAGCATAAATCTGAGAAAAATAATCAGAAGTATAGTAAAGATTCTCACCCCAGTCAAATCCAAGCCACTTTACGGCATCTTCAAGAGCCTCGACATACTTTGTATCTTCTTTTGTTGGATTCGTGTCATCCATTCTTAAATTACAGTGACCATTATAATCACGAGCAATACCAAAATTTATAGATATTGACTTGGCATGTCCAATATGGGGAAAACCGTTTGGTTCGGGTGGAAATCTTGTGACAATCTCTTTATATTTGTTTGACTTTAAATCATTTTCAACTATTGTGCGTAAAAAATCTTTTTTCTTGTTGTTCATTATTGCTAAACCTTTTATTATCAGCCATT